>NZ_JAWOTX010000010.1:0-155975 GCF_033339115.1 Vibrio sp. 947
TTGGCGCTGGACTAAACAAAGGCCCCCTTTTAGGGGGCTCACACAAAGCCACCTTCTTTAGAAGGTGGTAATTTACTCAAGCGAATTTTAGACTGGTTTAAACAATTGGTCGCTAGCTGGTTCTAAACAGTAGCGAACTTCTGTCTATATCACTCTATCTTGTTAATGTTCTATTAAATCAATTTACTAAGGCGACCAACGTGGTCGCCTTACGTTTTTGGAATACTCGTTGCGTTAAAACGCAGGCCTTCTTGTAAGGGGGTGTTTTTACCTGACCAAGAGCGTTTTGTGTTTTTGGGTGCGAGAGAAAAGAAACTAGAACAAGAATGGAGTGACACGTGCACAAGATTTTATCTTTGACATTGATTTTATCGCTCATGGGCTGCGCTATGCCTTACCAGCAGGAGGTCGATAGCGGCCAATGTGTTGGAGTCATGACCTCTCAGGATGCATATGGTTATTTAAACCCAAACCATTACACAATGCAGGTACTCGCGCTAAAGCAAGAAAAAGATGTGAAAGATTATATTCGCTATATCGATCCTAAGCATCCGGTTTGGGTTAACTGGAAAAACAGCCGAGGCACGCGTTGGTATACGGTAACTGTTGGTGATTTTAAAACGAAACAGGATGCCTACAATGCGCTTTCTTCATTACCAAGCCGTGTAAAGCAGTCATCCCCGTTTGTGCTGACTTTTGCGGAAATGCAGCGTAAGCAACAAACGAGTGTTGTGAGAATGCGTTAGCCAACAAAAAACGGAAGCGATGGCTTCCGTTTTTGTATTTAGGAGTAAGCTTAAAGCGCCGCTAAAATCGTTTCTGCTTTGCTTGCTTCAAACTCTTTTGGCTCTTCAACGTTAAGCTTAGTCACTGTGCCGTTTTCAATGATCATCGCGTAACGTTGTGAGCGAATACCACCAAAGCCGCCTGTATCCATTTCAAGACCTAATGCTTTAGTAAAGCTAGCGTCGCCATCACCCAACATCAGAATCTCAGAAGCGTTTTGAGCTTCGCCCCACGCTTGCATCACAAATGCATCGTTTACAGAAACGCAAGCAATTAAATCAACACCTTTTGCCTTTAGCTCATCAGCTAATACCACATAGCCTGGTAGATGAGCTTCTGAACAGGTAGGGGTGAATGCGCCAGGTACAGCAAAGAGTACGACTTTCTTGTTCGCAAACAGTTCTGTAACGTCGTGGTTCACCATACCATCGGCAGTCAACTCACTTAGAGTTGCAACTGGTAGAGCTTGGCCTTGTTGAATCATGATTCTATTCCTTTTTGTGTGCTAGTTTAGCTTTCTCAGTCTAGCGTTTATAAATGCGGTTAACCACAGAGTTTTTGTAGGGTTTTAATACCTACGCGTTTGACCTAAGGAGTGGCACTGATGCCTTTATTGCAACGCTTCGTGCTGGTTTACGTATTGGCTAACAAGGTGACGATATTTCGCCTTTAACTCGTTATCGATAAAGCTGGCATCAATCGCGTTCATTGTAAATTGGGCAAGTTCACTCTTACTCATTGGATGTGCGTTGTTGACGGCCAGAAAGTTATCCGTCATGTAGCCACCAAAGTACACAGGATCGTCTGAGTTAATCGTTACGGCGACACCTTTTCGTAGCAAATCCACAATATTGTGATCTTTCATATCGTCGAATACACATAGCTTAAGATTCGATAACGGACACACTGTCAGTGGCATTTGGCTTTCGATTAAGGATTCAACTAATGCTTCATCATCAACACAGCGAACACCGTGATCCACACGGCTCACGTAAAGCATTTCAATTGCATCGCTAATATTTTGTGCGGGGCCTTCTTCACCTGCGTGAGCAACGGTAAGTAAGCCTTCTTCTACTGCTTGTTTAAATACGCGCTTGAATTTAGCTGGCGGATGACCTTGTTCTGAAGAATCTAGCCCAACACCAATGATCTTATCACGGTGTTTCAGAATAGCCTGTAGGGTCTCTATGGCGCTCTCTTCTGAAAGGTGACGGAGAAAACACGCAATAATTTGCGAGGTAATGCCAAGTTTTTCGTGACCATCTTTTAGCGCACGAGCGATTCCATTGATAACAGTGTCAAAGTCTATGCCGCGTCCTGTGTGTGTTTGAGGGTCAAAAAAGATTTCGGTATGAATAACGTTGTCTTCTTTACAGTGCAGTAAGTATTCCCAAGTGAGATCGTAAAAATCTTGCTCAGTACGCAGAACTCCCGCTCCTTGGTAATAGAGGTCGAGAAATGATTGTAAGTCTGTGAACTGATATGCGCTGCGTAGTTCACTCGGAGAAGAGTAAGGGATCTCGATGCCGTTTCGTTTTGCTAATTTGAATAAGAGTTCCGGCTCAAGTGAACCTTCGATATGTAAGTGCAGCTCTACTTTTGGAAGACCTTGAATAAATGCGTTCATATTCCACCTTGTGTGTATTGTGGATGCAGTTACTCTAAGAATAGGTATAGATAGAAATAAATCGAACGCTATCACAAAGAGTAAGACCCACGATGATCTCAACTCTTCGTAATCAGCACTTTGCGGGAACTGGTAGAGACCCCCAAACCATATCATTGGGGTTATACGAAGCAAACGAGAGGGATTATACGCAAAAATATCGCTTTGGCTATACGCAAATAACCTAACTGTCATTAGTCACGGGGTTTCCTGTGAGCGAAACGACTATTTGCAAGTCACTTGAGTATAGAGGAGCCAGTTGTTTTTGCGTGTGTGAGAGGCACGTGTAATTAGAAGAGTAGTCTAAAAGAGTGGAGATTCGTTTGAGCAAAGGTAGGTGGCGGTACCTTGCACAACGATAAAGGCAGAGAAAGCACTAGAGAGCATTTATAGATCGAATAACTTATCAAATTCTCTTTGTTCCATAATGTCTTCTATGCGGCGTCGAGTTTTCTGCTTTACCGCCGCCGCGTTTTGTTCAGACTCTTTTTTGTCTTTTTCTGACTGCTTCTTACTTTTTCTAGCCATTGGATACCTTCCAAATTAGTTGCATTATCCATTAATGCATGAAAACTGAATCAGTTAACAGTAAAACTTCCTAACTTTGAACCTGAATCACAGAGAATAGTTCCAGATTGCGTTTTCTCACAATATTCAAAATCGATCATGAAGCTATGAGAAAGAAGTTTCGGTAATACGTGCCTTCGTAAAATATCACCATTTAATTGATGTATTTTAGCGTTCCAAGAGGTTTGAGGTTGTTCTAAATTAAATTCAATTTCTAACATTTATTCTCCTGTTTTTTAGTGATTTTCTCTTTGTTAAGTAATTGATACCAATGCCTTTGACGGCCAGTTCTTTTTGAGGACATGATTTTTCCTATAAATAATAAATTAAGCAGTACTATTCAGTTTATTTTAGATAGCACAAAGCAATGCCTAAAATTAGGCTGAGTGATTGATGAAAGAATATTTTTGAAGGAGAGAGGTTTGGTGCAGCATGGGCATGCTACACCAAGAAAAGCAGTCTTATAGAGGAGTTACTTCCGTCGCTTGAGGACCTTTTTTACCTTGCTCTACATTGAAGCTTACTTTCTGACCTTCAGTCAGTGTTTTGAAACCGTCAGAAACGATAGCGTTAAAGTGTACGAATACATCTTGGCCGCCGTTGTCTTGAGATAGAAAACCGAAGCCTTTAGTTTCGTTAAACCATTTTACTGAACCAGTTACTTTAGACATAAAAATACCTTTGAATTAAACATTAAAATTATGATTTGTTTTGTGGATCTTTTCTAAGCTATTGAATGTTCAATCAAGAGGAAGTTGTACGCAGGTGTCTGAATTGGGGATTCAAGATTTTACTGAGAGGAAACTTAAACTAAATGTTGCATTAACAGCTCTCTTCTAAGAGCCAAGGCACACTATACACCTTGTTTAGAAAATAGCTACATTTATTTTAGATAAATTAAATGTGCTCATTATTAACTCGATAAATTGTATTGTTCGAAAAAGTTGAATAAGTAGAACGAATAGTATGGCTCATAATTTTAGCTCATCAACCTAAAATAGAACCTTATCGATAGCCATAGATTGAACATGCGATTTGCAAGCGGTCACAAAGATAAACTAGGAGAACTAGTATGAGTACATTCAGAGAAATTCGTCAGCTTATTCCTGCGCAACCTACTGCTGATGGTGATGGAGTGAAAATTCGCCGTGTAGCGGGTTTCAATCATGCTAGCTTTTCTCCATTTTTGATGATGGATGAACTCAAATCAGAAGACCGCGCTGACTATATCGGCGGTTTCCCTCCGCATCCGCACCGCGGTATTGAGACGCTTACTTATATGTTGAAAGGTCATTTCCAGCATCGTGATCATATGGATAATGTTGGTGAGCTTCGTTCCGGTGGTGCACAGTGGATGGCGGCAGGAAGAGGCGTCATCCATAGCGAAATGCCTATTATGAAGGAAGGCGAATTGCATGGTTTCCAAATTTGGATTAACCAGCCCGCGAAAAATAAGATGCAGCCAGCTCAATATCATGACTTTCAACCTGAAACGATCACTGAGTTTGATACTCCGAATACGGGGGTTGTACGTTTGATTGCGGGTCATATGACTATAAACAACGAACGAATTCAGGGGCCGCTAACAGAGACAGGTGTTGTCGCCACGGTAGCCGATTGGAGAGCAATGGGTGGTCAAGCTTTGAATTTGAACACGGAGCAAGACAACAACATGATGCTCTATATCTATAAAGGTCGTATTCAATTAAAAGGTCGTGAGATCAATCAAGGCGAAATGGCTATTTTATCGAAAGGTGAATGGGTTGAATTGCAGGCCGAAAAAGAGAGTGGTGCACTGATCTTTATTGGTGAGCCAATTAATGAACCCGTGGTGCATTATGGCCCTTTTGTCATGAATAGCATGGAAGAGATAGAACAAGCCATCCAAGACTACAACTCTGGGTTGTTTGAAACTTACTAGTTTTGACAGCCTACTCGCTTTTTCAGTTAGCGAGCAAATTAAAACAGTTTTGAGCCTGGATATTGGGCTCGACCAGAAGCAAATACGATAATCCACTGCCATCGAATTTGCGTTAGCCACGTTTAATCCACGTGGCTTTTTTCTACTTATGACTCCATCGTATGATGGCTTCCTTTCCTGCTTCAATTCCTAACTCATAAGCATGACGCAGTGGCGCTGGCGATCGACTCAGCCGTTTCAACTTGAATGTTTCAGGAGGACACACTTGAATGATTTCGATACCAGGTGGAGGGTTGTTGATCAGCGCTAAGGTCTGATTGTAGCGAACTTCACGTGTCAACATCGGTTCAATTAATCCGGGCGTTTCTTTCAACATCCTCTTAGTTAGGGCGCTGAATCTTCCTCTTGGCTTTTGATAGCTTGCGGGCTGACTGCGTAAAACCATAATCTTTTTGGCTCCTCGATTTATTGCTTCTGCAACAGGAAGTGCGTCTGAGACGCCACCATCAACGTATTGAATTCCGTTCAGTGATACGCCATTTCGGTAAAGTACAGGCAGTGCGCTGCTGGCTTTCATTGTTTCTGCCAAGTCGTCGACATCAGGAAGGTGGTACTCCGCTTGCCCATTGTCTTGACGCGTCACGCCTAAAAAGAAAGGTCGTGAATCAGCTTTGAGCGCAGATTTATCGATGCCAAGTTCTTCGAGGGTGACATTCCACATCCAGTCTAAGTTCATCATATCACCACCACGTAGAAGTTGAGATGGAGAGATAAATTCTTTTCTTAAGCTGTAATCGAGGTAGATTTTTAAGTTACGTCCGGGCATTTTAGCTAAGTAGGCAGCCAAGTTGCTAGCACCCGCAGACACTCCCCAAAAGCTATCAAATGGAGAGAACTCGCTAGCAAGAAAATGATCGAGTATGCCGCATGAAAATACGCCTCGCATGGCTCCACCTTCGACAATCAATGCTCGAGAGCCTACTTTTTCCATCACTTCGCTCCACTCTTTATCAATCGGATAATAGCGTGCAGCTTAACGCATAATGGTTTTATACCCAAGTGGGCCAAAGGTCTAGGTTGCGTTCCTTTGAATAAAAAGGGCATCAACGGATGCCCTTGTCACTTTTAGCCTATGGAATTGCGGGTAATTGAGTCGCTAATTTAGTGAAGGAGACTGAGCGAATTAGCCCCCTTACATAGAGCCATACCTGTAGTCCCATACTGATCGTTGTTGGAATAGTTTGATGATCACTTGTTAAATAGGCATACAAACACTATCCAGAGCGTTGTAAGCAAAAGTAATGGGGTGAATACTTTCTGGATAGAAGCGCCATCAGTTAAATTGTAAATTTTGATGGATTCATTATAGAACGCTCGTTTGAATTCTTTGAAGCTAATGTCGCTCTTCGCATGCGACTGTTCATAGTGCTGGTGCGCAGCGTCCGATAGCTGGTATTCCAAGTCTTGGAGCTCGTACTCCTTGTTAAAAAACGCATCCCAAGCCGAAAGGCGGGCTATCGTTTTAGGAGATGGATCCCCATTTAGTTTCTCTAGACGCTTAGCATAAGCTGCTTGATATTTATCCACGGTATATTCCTGTCTGAATAGACGTTGAGTTAGAACATATGTAAAAAGAAAAATAAGTAATAAAAGGTTTTTTACGTTCTATACCTGTGATAAATGCTAAAAAGTTCAATGCTCTAGCACTCCGATGTCGCAAATGATATTGATGGAATTGCTCTGCGACAAATAAAATAATTACTCTAGATAACAACGAATTTTTGTTGTTTTTTAAAAAAACTGATCATGAGATTGAGTGGGGAGTTTTACCGAGAAGAATTTCGCTACTGTAACTGTCTATATTTACTCAAAAAGAGAAAATCTTAGAAGCTTTCTTTGATTGATGTGAGATATTTTAGGTCGAAAAGCATTAATCTTGGCTATGATTATAGTTCGTCTTTTTGTTGTTGAACTCTACTTCGAGGGGGAAAGAACCCATATTTCGAGCATAGGATAGCTCGCTTTTTCGTTACGTCGTTCTTGGAGTTTGAGTCAGTGACGACGCTATGAGTCTAGCATCTTGAACTCGATTGGGCGTATTAATTATAAAAGTAAAGCAGTGCTGAGCTAGGATAAACTTCAACGTAAAGGTGACGGTATGAATATACAATCAGCCATTATTGAATATGCGATAGCGATTATAGGCTTACTTTTGACGGGCGTTACCCTCTGAGCATGACTGCCCAGAGGATAGAAAGTGCATTAGCCGATCGCTAACGATTGATGTTATATCGAGCCATTGCAGCTTCTTCAGACGATACAACCGTTTTACCAATTGGTGCGAGTGAAATAACCGCTAGTTTGAGGTGTTGGAGCGCAAACGGAATGCCGATTATGGTGACAAAGCATGCTGCTGCAGAAAGTACGTGACCGATAGCTAACCAAAGGCCTGCAAACACAAACCAAAGGACGTTACCAATAACGCCGAGCGGACTCGTGCCAATGTCCATTTCATTGGTCAATTCATCGCGTGAGATGGCCTCTTTACCGAATGGGAAAAAGGAAAAATTACCCATAACGATACACGCACGCCCCCAAGGTATTCCGATGATGCTAATAAAGGCCAAAATACCAAAAAACCACCATAGCAACCCCATAAATACGCCACCAAATACAAACCAAATGATGTTACCAAGTGTTCTCATTCTATTTCCTTTATTCTTGAATGTGATGATTCAGATACGTGAGAGCAGCGTAAAACAAATCTAAACCGTCTGTTTTGTCGATGTGTGCTTTCGTGCCCTCATTGACCTGATTGATAGAATAATCGCCGTAGTCTTAACAGAGAATGAATGCCTTCCCTAAGGCAAGTCTTTTTAGTATAGAGCGTAATACTCAATCAAGCATATAGCCAAGAATCGCATTATCTAGAGACAACTTTCTCGAGATATTGACAAATTTGCTCTGCCAATCGATGGCTGGCAACGTTGCGTGTTACTACTTCATCAGCAATATTTCCAGACTCAACGACGCCAAACCAATCGAGCAACATCGAATGGAAACCTTTACTCGTCAGCATTGGCGTCCAGTCTTTCAAATTGATTTTTTGCTCTTGGTTAGCTTGCCATAGTTTGCCTTCAACGAAGGAGTCGAACTCAACTGCCTTGTTTGCATAACAAGCTTGAACGCGCTCTGTAGTGATACCGAAGTGGCGATTCATCGATGCGTGGAGCAAAGTATCTCCATGTTGCCACTGAATATCTAAACGCGCCAACTGACCACCTTCAAGTTGATGAGTTACATAAGCATCTTTTAGATCGGCTTTGGCTGTGACGTTAACGCTGTCTAATGGGTGAATAAAATCATCAAATATAAAGGTACGAACATCCCCCGGTAGTTGGTGACGGTTCTTTTCCCAGCGTAGCGACTTTAAGTCAGATATGTTGCCTTGCTGCACTTGTGGCGTATGTTGGTTGTAAAGTGGAATGTGACGACGGTTAAAGCCCACATAGAGTGGCTGTCTCTCTTTTTCGGCAATATCGTACAGCTTTTCGACGTCATCAGCACTGTTCGCTAATGGTTTGTCGACAAAGGTTGGAATTCCATGCTGCAGAAAAAATGCCGCTATTTGAGGGTGTACGCTTGTTGCCGCATGAATCATGACGGCATCGATGCCAAAGTGCAGAAGTTGCTGGTAGTCTTGGCAGATCTCTGAGATTCGATACTGCTTAGCCAGGCTCTCAAGTGTGTTTGGGTTGCGGGTACAAAATACAAGTTCGATATTTGGAAGCTGAGTGATAACAGGAAGGTATGCTTTCTGAGCGATATCCCCTAGACCAATAATACCAATTTTCATCCTAGTCCTTATCTCGATGTATGGATCGCGGACTGTCAGTATAACGCTTGGCGCGGCGATTAGTTTAAATACCTTGTTAGAAAAAGCCTGATTCACACTTTGAGCCAGGCTTTATTGAATGATTTAGGAAACGGCTCGGCAGGCTTTGAATATATCTAACTTGCTATCGTAGGCTTGAGTTTGTACATCCATAATGCCTAATAAAGAGTGGAACACGTTATCATGTGAGTATTGGCCTGCATTCTGTGCTTGTTTATACAAACAGTCGGTATTGATCTGCTTCGCTTGTTTAAAGCCCGAAGACAGCCACATAATCAAAGGAACGCGTTTTTGGAAATCTGGTGCAAGGCCATAAGGCATACCATGTAAGAACAATCCGTTTTCGCCTAGTGACTCACCGTGATCCGATATGTAAATTAGCGCGGTATTATACTCAGACTCTAACGCTTTAAGTTTTTTGATGGTTTCTGCCAATACAAGATCGGTGTAGCGTATTGTATTGTCATATGTGTTCACTATTTGCTCGATGCTACAGTTTTCGATATCTGCACGTGGACAGTCTGGTTTAAAGAAGGCGTTGTCTCTTGGGTAACGCTGAAAATAGGTCGGACCGTGGCTTCCTATAAGGTGCATGGCGACCACTCGGTTACCGTGCATATCCGCGACTTCCTGATCAAAATGATCTAATAGCGCCATGTCGTAACAAGTTTGGCCATTACACATAGGGCTTACTTGCTTTCGATCCACTTCAATTTTCTTGATCTTGTGGGCTACTTCTTTATCCCCACCGTCATTTTCTTTCCAAATGAGGTCAACCCCAGCGCGCAGCATTATATCGAGAGCATTGTCCTGGTTATCCGCTTTGGTGCGTTCAAACTCGTTTCGCGTGAGCTGTGAAAACATACAAGGCACAGATACAGCAGTCGCGGTGCCACAAGATGCGACGTCTTGAAATGAGATAACATCCAATTTACTAGTATAAGGATTTGTCTCTCGTGTATAGCCATTGAGTTGGTAGTTCTGCGTTCGAGCGGTTTCTCCTACGACAAAAACCAGTAGTGTAGGTTTGCGCTGTGCTTGCTGTACGGCGCTATCTGACTGCTTTGCATCTGTGCCGATTTCTCGATATGGCTCTGGCGTGGTGAAATATTTCTCCTTCACATACCCGGTCGCGCTGTAAACGAACTGGGTGGGTATGATGATTTTTTTTAGGTGGCTATTGTTGCGCCCTACAGATGCGTAGTCTTGATAGTACACGCTGGCAATGACGGCGATGACAGCTAGCGACGACAGCATCGATACTAATTTGGTAACAGAGAAGTACAGTAATTGGTGACGTTGAGATTGCAGCTTGACCTTAAAGACAATGATCGCTGGGATAACTCCCATAATCAGCGTCCAAATTACAGAGTGAGCACTCAGGTAAGAACTCGCCTCGCTCGAATCGGTTTCAACAATATTGGCAATCATTCCAGAATCGAAAAGTGTGCCATAGTTATAGCTTGCGTAGCTCACCATACTTGAAACAATGATTAAAATTATAAAGAACGGCTTGCCGATCCAAGGCCAACTAAATAAATTAAAAAGGAAATTGAGCGCGGCAAGAAAGAAAATTGGTATTGTGATAATAAATCCAATCTTGACATTATCTAAGTGTGTAAAGATGCCGATCAGTTCTTTATAAATAGGGATATTTACGACGAGAGCGAAATACAGCGCCAACAGGAAAGTAAAGGTAACGTAAGAGATACCTCTCTGTTGTAAATCATGTGTCTTCATAATGAGTGTCTTGAATAAAAATTAGAGCAAGAACGAAGCCCAAATAAAAAGGGCAAGAGTTAACGCAACAAATACTGCTGCTGAGCCAATATCTTTGGCTCTACCACTGAGCTCGTGCCAGTCATCGCTAACACGGTCGACAACCGCTTCTACGGCGGAATTAATGAGTTCGACGATCAATACCAAGAACAGGCTACTGATCATCAGCACTCTTTCGTATGTGGTGACAGGAAGGAAAAAAGCACAGACGGAAAGTACCAAGGCGAGAATCAATTCTTGTCTAAAAGCGGCTTCGTGTGTCCATGCGGCTTTCAATCCTTGAAATGAATAGCCGGTCGCATCCATGACACGGCGTATACCTGTTTTACCTGGCTTCAAAATATGACCTTACTATTTAAGCATTGGGATGGAACACATATCCCAGAGAGGTGACGAGATTAATCGTTACAGCGTGAAACATTTGTGAATAGAATCCATCGCGCGATAATTTAAGAAAAGTGCTTATTTAATCAAGATCGTAGACGGTATAGCCTTTGTGCTGGAGACATTTACGCAATACGAGAGATTGGGTTTTGGTTGAATCATTTGTTCCACTCAAAGCACCAGCTCCAGCTCCTACAGCTCCGCCGGCAGCAGCACCGACAGCCGCTCCACCTAATCCGTCTTCTAGCGCACCAGCAGCTGCGCCGATCAATGCGCCTGTAACTGCCCCATTAGTGGCTTCAGATTTCGCTGCCTCTGATTTGTCGACATTTTCTGCATAGCCTTGGCAGTAAAGAAAGTCTTGTTCATATGTACTAGGGTCAACATTGGTCATGTCGACGACAGGTTTTTGGTTGTAGGCGCAAGCTGTAAGCGTAGAAGTAAGCGCCATAATCAGGATAAAAGATTTATACATGAGTACTATCCATTTAGTGTGTGAATCTTATGGATTAAATGTACACTGTTTTATTGTTGGGCTCTGTCGCTTGAGTGTATTGAAGTGTCGTCTTCTGTAAACGGGGTAGGAAGGTTAAGTTAACTGTCTGATTTTTTGAGGCTAAGTGTGAAGCAAGCTCCTCCAAGTGGGCTATGGCAAATCGAAACTTCTCCACGTTGAAGCTCCATTATCTGTCTGACAATCGCCAAACCGAGCCCAAACCCGCTCGTCTTTTTGTTGCGAGATTCATCCGCGCTGTAAAATGGTTCGAATAGATGAGGCCAATGCTTTTCTTCAATACCTATGCCATCATCATGAACATTGATGAAGCAGCGGTGCTGATCGTGTTTTATCTCTACTAAAATCTGCTTATCTGCGTACCGCATTGCATTGCGCAGCAAGTTATCTAAGGCTCGCTTTAACAATTTTGGGTCAGCAAACGCAAGAACGTTTTCTGAGTTTACTTCTTGAAGCGAGATAGCGAGCGTAGTCTCTTTTTGCCATCTCTGTCGTAACTCTTTGACTAAGTTGAATAGGACGACTTCTTCTTGAGTTTGTAATGCTGTGTCAGGACGCTCCATCTTTGCGTAGTAAAGCAATTCTTCAACCATTTCTTCCATCTCGTCAATGTCTTCGACGATACTGTAAACATACTTTTTCTGTTGTTCAGTTAAGGTTGAATCCGATAACAAATCTGCTTGCCATTGTAAGCGGAAGATTGGGGTACGCAATTCATGTGCAACGGCGTTAGTTAGCATTTTATTGCTAGTGATCAAGCGAGATACTTTATCGGCCATCGTGTTAAAGCTTTTGTTTAACGTCCCAACAGACTTAGCGCTTGAGGTACTAGCTCGAGCCTTGAAGTTACCTGAGGCAAACTCAACGGTCACTCTCTCTAGCTCTCGAATCCGACGGCTTAAGAACCAGATCAACAATATGCAATACAGAGCAAATCCAGCTAAAAAGAACAACCAAACGATATTGTCATCAAAGTTGGCTGCTTTAACCACAGGACTATTCGGATTATCGCTCATTTTAAAGATAGGCGTGCTCGCATCTAGGCGGAACCAGATATCCCTTTCTTCATCGTAAGCGACGTTAACGGAGGTATCACTTTCAAACGCCTTTTTGATGTCTGTTGGAAGCTCTTCAAGCGTATGAGGCACCAACAAACGATGGCTTGATGTGGCAAATTGTTCCAACTGTTGTTGAGTATATTCTAATCCGTGTTCTTTATAGATAGGGTAGATCAGATCGTGAAAAGCTTGCCCCTCATGCTCTTGTAATAGGTAGTCATAATCTGTGTTGATCTCATAAACTAAGAACTCGTATCCCCACAAGCTAGCCATAAACAGAATGATAAGGCCAACAAAGCTTTCCAGATAAATCCGTCTCATTATTCATTCCATGCATCAGGCATAAATAGGTAGCCTTTGCCGCGAACGGTAATGATTTTTTGTGGTGAGCAAGAAGCATCGCCTAGCTTCTTTCTCAGTGTCACTATGCGATTATCAATGGTGCGGTCTGTTCCATCGTATTCAATACCACGCAGTGTTTTGGTCAGCCACTCGCGTGATAGTGTTTTTTCAGCATGCGTTGCAAGAACCCACAACAAATCGAACTCGCCGTCTGTCAGCGCAATTTCTTCTTGGTTCATTACGCACGATTTACGCAATCGGTTTAAACACAGAACACCAATTTGTAGGCCGTTTTCGGACTCGGTAGGCGCCGCCTCTTTTCTTCTTAATAGCATGCGAATACGAGCCAGCAATACGCGAGGTTTGATGGGTTTAGTAACAAAGTCATCTGCGCCTATTTCTAATGCGGCGACATGATCGAAGTCATCATCACTTGCTGTCAGCATCAACACTTTGCCTTTGTAGCATTCTCGGATTTGACGACATACACTCAGACCATCTTGCCCGGGTAGCATCAAATCTAACAGCACCACGTCTGGTTGTGTGTCAATAATCGCATTGGGTGCGTCCGTCCCATTGTCGATACATTTGACCTGAAAACCTTGTTCAACAAAATACTCTCCCAACATAGTTTGTAATTTGGGATCGTCTTCCACAATGATTAGAGATGGTTTGATTTGTTGTGCGTTCATTTAAGTGATGTATACAATATTTAATATCAATGGAACTTAAACAAATTTACGAATTATTTCAAATAAAGCTTTCTCATAATAAGGTTATCGGATGAGTTAACTGGATAAAATTGCCAATTAATGATTTAAATCTAATCACCAATCACATTTCGAGAGATGTAAAAAGGCGCAACGTTTGCGCCTAGGTATGGAATCTTAAAGCGAAATTACCGCTTATTCGGTGGTACATACGACGCTGTTATCGCTGCCAAATGCATTTGGAACGTAAGCATCAGCTTGTGGATCATTTTCCCACTTTGCGTCATCGAGCAAGTAACGGAACTGAACATTCTGCGCTTTAGGTAAGCGGGTTTTAAATTTAAACTGACGACTTTTCTTCACTAATTTCATCGGTTCTGGTTGCCAGTTGTTGAAGTCTCCAGCAATTTGGACAGAGTCCCACTGATCTTTATCTAGCTCGAACGTGACTTCGACTTCATCTTTTGTCTTAAAGAATCTCTTTTTAAGCATTGATCTTTCCTTGTTCGTACAAAAACTGTTCTAACTATTACTCGTGTTTCATAATGATTTCAAGTTTTATCGAATTGTTGCTGGTATCTGATGAGGGGAGTATCCGAACGGTGAATAGTTCGTTGTGCTGGTTTCGTGTACTGAGGGATCGTTAGAGAGAAAATTCACTAGCCTAAAATGGTCAAAGAACAGAGTTTGTTAGCGAGCCGAGAGTCCGTATCTTGAAGTCAAACCGTTATTATGTATTATCTTAAATCACCATTTTCCTTGATGTAGCTATGTTGAAGTTGAACCGTACATTGTTGACTGCGATAGTTTGCTTAGTTGCTATGCTTTTGAGTAGTGTCGCTCCTGTGGCGCAGGCTTCCGCTCCGATGAAAACAATTGAAGTACGCGATCTTATTGTTCAACAGGCTGCTCTGCACAAACAACTTGGCGTCAATGACGACTGCGTAGAATCACATCACGATGAGTCAGCCATCAATAAGGCACAACAATCTCACACGAGTTGTAGCTCTTCCTGCATGGTCAAAATTCCCGCCAACTTATCTCAAAACGACTTACTGCTTCTTCCTTATAGCCTTGCCTTGGTTGGTAGGCCTCTAGTCGAAAAAGTAGTGACAGTGATCACCAAGCTTTATCGTCCTCCGATTGTTTAATTCCTCATCTCAAATTACTTGGGGTTTACCCCTTTTTACCAAATGAAATGATTTGGCATTTGAATGCCACAAGGAAATAAACAATGAAAAAACTACTTGCCTTATGTAGTGCACTTTTACTGACTTTTACCGCTCATGCAGCGCAATTTGAAGAAGGGAAGCACTACAAAGTTCTGGATGTAAAGAAAGCATCGAAACCTGTTGTGACGGAATTCTTTTCTTTTTATTGCCCACATTGCTACAAGTTTGAGTCGCTTATTGAGCGTTTAAAACCTGCTCTGCCAAAAGAGGCAAAGTTTGAAAAGGTGCATGTGGGGTTCATGGGCGGAGATATGGCGATTCCGATGGCCAAGTCCTACGCGACGATGGTGTCGCTAGGAGTTGAAGATACAATGATTCCTGCCATGTTTGCCCAAATTCATCAAAAGCGACAAGCGCCAAAAGACGAAGCTGAGCTGAAACAACTCTTCGTTGATAATGGCGTAGAAGGTAAGAAGTTTGATGCGGCGTACAACAGTTTCGCCGTAAACTCAATGCAGAAAGGTTTTGATAAGCAATTCTCTGCCAGCACGTTAAGAGGGGTTCCGGGTGTGGTTGTGAACAATAAATACATTGTTTTGGCCAACGAAATTCGTACTTACGACGAGTACAATCAATTAGTTAATTACTTATTGACGCTGTAACTGTAAATAGCATTGATGCTTAAAAATGGCGACGGTAGAGTCGCCATTTTTTATGCTTATCACACTCGTATTATCTAAGAACGCTTGTACATGCTTGAGTCGGAACACTAGTCATAAATATGGCATGCGGATAAAACAAGCTAGCAGCAGTGATTGCAACATTACATGGCTGAGCAATCGTGGTTTTAATCACATTGGTAAGCACGGCACCTGTATTATTTACTGTTTGAGCGGCGGCTTGTTGTGCCTGGTAAGACACGCAACCTGTCGTTGCATTGATCATCGCAGTGCTAAACAAAAGTTTGCGAAAAAACATATTCATATCCTTTGTGAATGCTTTGAATTACTTATATGTGGATTGATTCATAAATGAAACAAAACAGTGTTCAAAATATGTGTGCATTCACGAAATGAACATTGTTTTATAAAAAGACGTTTTTTTTGTGATCTTAGTACTGGACAGACCAGGTTATGAAACTAAGGCCAATCCGTGCATTACGATTACGCCGAAGGTCAGTTTGCTCCTCATTCCTTGATATCCCTTGGGCTCGGCGTCTTGTTCGACTTTCCTCACGAGCTTTTCTGCATACCAAACAGCAAGGTACCCAATTGCTAAGAGTAGGGTTGCGACTGCGTAATGTTTGTGGCCCTGCAGTAGTGCGCCCCAAGCTAGTAAGACAAAAAGGTTGCTGAGAATTAATATATTTCGGCTAAGGCGGTGGTAGTAATGCTCAATGCCATTACCCCAAAGGATGCCGGATAAAAAACTTAATATAACGGCGCTATATGCGATGAAAAATTGCTGACCACTTAAATTGAAGAGTGAGATGTCAGTGAAAATCAGCCCTAAACTAAACACAAATGGAACCAGGCCTAAGTAACCGAGTTGTAGCATGGTTGAGCGTGTTGTCATGGTCGTCACCTTACAATTGTTGCTCTATCATATTGGTAAGCGTAGTACTTGTCGGTGATGTGGAGCTTGGAAAAGTCGCAATAACTTTACCTTCAGAGCTAATTAGAAACTTGTAGAAGTTCCATTTTGGTTTTATGCCTGCTTGGTTGGTAATTTGGTTGAAGACTGGGTTCGCATCTACACCTAATACTGAAGAGCGAGCCATCATTGGAAAGGTGACCCCGTAATCGAGATAACAGACTTTCGCTGTGTTTGTTTCGCTTCCTCTATCTTGTCGAAAGTCATTGCTCGGGAAACCGATAACGGTGAAGTTTTGGTCTTTGTAAGTTTGATAGAGGGTTTCTAACTGTTCGAACTGAGGAGTGAAGCCGCACTGGCTTGCTGTATTGACGATTAGTAGTGTCTTTCCCTTAAAGCTTTCGCATAGATCGACTTCTTCCGTTGAGTTTAACAACCTTTGCTTACCTTGAAGAATATCAGGGCACTCAGATGCAAGAGCAAGCGAATTCATGGAGAGAAAGCTAACGAGAGCGGCGAAGTTCAGTAATCCTTTCATGGTGTTGTTCCCCTTGTTTTCAATAAGTATAATTACTTAAGTGCAAAGAGGATCGATCAAAAAAGCCGCACAAATGCGCGGCTTTTTCAAGAGCTGAGATCTGACTATGCCAGTTTCAACTCGAACTGGTTCAGGTACATTACCATGTCTTCAATCGTCAGTACCGGCATGTTGTGCAGGCGACCGAATGCTACGATCTCCGGTGCCTTTGCCATCGTGCCATCTGGATTGGTCACTTCACACAGTACGCCAGCGGGTTGAAGCCCTGCCATTTGCATCAGATCAATCGTACCTTCTGTGTGACCACGGCGAGTCATTACACCACCTGGACGTGCGCGCAGAGGGAATACGTGACCCGGGCGAGCAAGATCTTCCGGTTTTGCGTGCGGGTTTGCCGCCGTTTTAATGGTCGTTACGCGGTCTGCTGCTGAAACACCCGTTGTTACACCAACTTTCGCTTCAATAGAAACCGTAAATGCGGTTTGGTTTGCGCTGTTGTTGTTTACCACCATTGGAGGCAGTTCCAGTTTGTCTGCTTGAGCATCTGTTAAGCACAAACAAACGATGCCGCTACATTCGCGGATCATCAATGCCATTTGCTCGTTAGTGAGGTGCTCGACTGAATAAATGATATCGCCTTCGTTTTCGCGATCTTCATCATCAAGAAGCAGTACGCCACGGCCTTCTTTTAAAGCGATAAGTGCGTTTTCAACGCGAGTAATTGGGTCGCCGAATTCGGCAAGTAGTGATGACTGATTCATGGTTAACTCCTAAATTTCACCAGAATCAGGGCGGTATGAGAGATCGCCGTAAAATACGATCAAAAAGAAGTGCACCAGCATTCTTAGCGATCTGACTCGCTATGCTGGTGTATTCTTATTCTCTTTCATCCGGACTATAACCGTCGGCTCTGGCATCTCACCAGATCTGCTGACCTCGACGAATCGAGCGCTCGCGGGCTCACTTGAAAAAGTATACCGCCGGTGGGGAATTTCGCCCCGCCCTGAGAACAATTAAAAATGTACCACTTCATCCAAGTTGTGAAGAAGTGGAGCTAGGATAGTACTGCGAACTGAATAGCTTGGAAAGTCGATTCCATCTGTATGATGGAAAAGTGTGCTATCGACGGAAATAATCTGTGCGAATAAAGTGATCAATCTGCTGCGGCACGAAGGTGTTGTAAATCAGGCTCGTATGCGTTTGCTTCACTTCGATATGATCTTGCATACCGTCCAGTCTTGTCTCTTCTACGGTAACGGTACCGTCCGACATGGTGTTGTCATTACGGATCAACAATGGGCGAGCGCCAATCGGCATCGTTCCTGCGATACTGCCGAGTTTTTGAGGGAAATCCCAGGCGTCATCATGTTTGTTTAATCCGTGGTGTGGCGAATTGCCTAAAATTGCACCCAATCCGAGATCTTGAATTCGACCTACAATGGACGCGCCTTTAAGAGGCGAACCGATAGCGACAACATGAGAGATTAAGTTAGTACTCGGTTTTCTGTTGGCGAGATAGCGCTTAATCATCAAGCCTCCCAAGCTGTGTCCCACGAGCACGTTTGTGGTCAGTGGATTAAGCGAATGATCAATAGAATCAAACAGTGAAGACTCATCGATAGCAACAGTGTTATAGCTGAGTACTTGCGTTTCGTATCCGAGTTTTCTCAGCTTTTGGCTAAGAGGCTGCATGACCAGCCCATGCATATAAAGACCATGTAAGATGATGATTTTCATAATACCTCCTAGATTTATGACGTCGTAGATATCCTACTCTAATTAACAAAGAACTACTTGTGCTTTGTGGTGCATATTTACGTTTTGCTGCAAAGTTTGACTGCTGTAGCAAGCGACTCAGCCCAGTAAATCCTGTACTTGTTGTTGCAATTGATGACGATTTAAAGACGCAGGACTTAACACTTCACCGATAACAACATCCATTTTTGACCAAAAACGAGTCGGTCGTTTTGTGAGAGCATGTCCGCCTTTGTGGCTGAAAAAAGAACCCCAAAGCCCTTTTAACGCCATAGGGATGACAGGTACAGGGTTACGTTCGAGGATTTTCTCTACACCAGAGCGAAACTCACCCAATTGACCGTTAGACGTTAAACGACCCTCAGGGAAGATACAGACAACCTCACCGTCGTTAAGTGCTTGTTCAATCTGCTCAAATGCTCGTCGGTAAGTGTCGGCACACTTACGTGGAGAACAGATCGGGATAACACCGGCATGACGGAATACATATTTAAGAACAGGTAGCTCGCTGATGGACTTGTCCATCACAAAACGAACCGGGCGAGTAGAGGTTCCCATCAAAATCAATGCATCGACATAGCTAACATGGTTAGCCACGATTAACGCAGCGCCTTGTTCAGGAATATGTTGGCGCCCCTTTACGGACACACGATACATACAATGGCTGAGTAAATAACTGATAAAGCGTTGTGTAAATTCCGGTACTTGGCGATAGACATAGATCGCCACGAAGAAGTTACCTATTGCCATCATGGCAAACAGTTCCACAATAGAAAGCTCTAGTACGCTGAGTACAACGATCGAAACCAAAGCAGACACCACCATAAACAACGCATTCATGATGTTGTTAGCAGCAATGGCACGTGCACACTCCCCTTTGTTTGAACGCGATTGGATGAACGCATAAAGAGGAACAATAAAGACACCGCCGCTTACACCAACAAGGAACAGGTCAATCATGACGCGCAGATGTTTTGATTCAGCAACGAAGCTTTGCACATCATAAAAGTGCACCGGAAGTGATGGATAACTTGGGACTGCCCATAGCAAGTCGACGCCAAAGACTGTCAGACCAAGGATACCGAATGGCAAAATACCAAGCTCAACGTGGTTGAAAGAAAGTTTTTCACACAACCAAGAGCCACTAGCGATACCAATGGAAAACAATGCCAACAGTAAAGAAACGACAGTGCTATCTGCGAACAAATGTTCGCGTGCGAAGTTAGGGAATTGAGTCAGGTAAGTCGCACCCATGAACCAGAACCAACTGATGGCTAGAATAGACATCCAAATGCCTCTCTGTTTTTTTGCCACTTTTAACGTGTTCTTTAAACCAGAAATCGGTTCAAATTTCGCTTTGTCATTCGATTGGCTAGGCATCGTTGGAATATTCACGCTGCTCATGAACCCAAGCAAAGACAAGGCAATCACGGTACAAGAAGCAATCAAGGTACCATTAGGAATGGCTAGCAGCAGGCCTGCGCTAAGCGTACCTATAAGAATCGAAAGAAACGTGCCCATTTCAACCCAAGCATTTCCTTTAACAAGCTCATTTGGTTTGAGCGCTTGTGGTAACAAGGCGTATTTCACGGGACCAAAATAGGCCGATTGAGTGCCTGTCATAAACAGCAGAACCAGCATCAGCATGGCACTTTGGGTGGCAATAGCGGTTGCTGCGCAAGACATGATAGCTAGTTCGATGAGCTTTAGACGTCGGATTAATTTGGCTTTGTCCATGCTGTCAGCGACGGCACCAGCATGCGCTGAGAATAGAAAGAAAGGTAGGATGAATAAGCCTGCCGCCAAATTAACGAATAGATTGACAGATATTGGTAGGTTATCAATTTGGCTGTATGTCACCATCAATAACAGAACGTTTTTGTAGATGTTGTCATTGAGTGCGCCAAGGCATTGCGTCACAAAGTAAGGAAAAAAGCGTTTTGAGAAAAACATACGGGCCCCGATTAAACAAAGTCGAATGAGATGGGAGCACTTTATGCTCAATGAACGATTAAACCAGCTTTCTCTTTCTAGTGACGTTGTATGCCACCAAAAGTAACGAAATTCGTTACTTTTATTTCCATTTGTTTATTGAGTTACTAATTGCGAGACTTATTGGTGAGTTTTCTTTCCCATGGTTCAAATAAAGGGAACGTCCAGCGACGCATCGCAATAATCAGAGAGGTGCCGTGTTTTTCGTCCATATCGAGAGAGCTATCACTTTGGCAAGCCTGATAAAACTCATCGATGACCTTTTGCAGCTTCTGTTGTAGCTTCTTGTTGGTTGGTACACTCATCAATCCTGTTGCCATGGAGAACTTTTCATCTTCACCAGAAAAGTAGCTTTGGAAAAAGGCGTCTTGAACTTGCTGTTGGAAGAACCGTTGAATAGGGCCGCCCATCTGCCACTTAAATGTCGGAGATATACGCAAACGAATTTTGTTATTTGGCTGCAAGTTGATGATGTTCAGACGATCCAAATGAGCAAGCTTTTGCACCAGTTCCAACTCATTGAAGGTGTATTGCTGAACGATTTGTTCAAACTGATAGCCATTTACAACACAGATTGCCACGAGTAGCAGGGCTTTATCGTTAACCAACTGCTTTTCTTGCTCTAACGTTAGCGACTCTAGGCCTTTATTGTGCGCAGCCGCAAGCTTAAACAGTTCCGCCATTTCTAAACCAATCAATTGGCAAATGCGTTCTAAGCGTTCAAGACTAATGTGTTGACCTTCAGCGAGTAAACGTTTGACGCTTCCTTCACTTAAATCAAGGTGTTGTGCAACATCGGCATAATGCAGCCCAGCTAACTTTAGTTGGCGTTTAAGCTCTTTAATTAACGTATAGCTTTCTGACATTTACGCTGTTACCTCGTCGTGTAACTGCTCTAGGTACGTTTGCATAAAGGTTTTGCGTTTTTGCGCTTCGCGTCTTGCTGACTCTGTGTTCATAGTTTCAGCGATTTTGAATAACTTGGTCTTAAAGTGATCCAGAGTGAATTGTTTATCGTTAAGTTCACGTTCTTCGGCAAATATATCGCTGTCGTTGTAAAGTTGCACGTTAAATTGAGTGCTGACTTGAATGCATCGCGTCACGCCAATTGCGCCTAAAGCGTCCAGACGGTCGGCATCTTGGACGATTTTGGCTTCCAACGTATTTGGCCTGATGTTTGCGCTAAAGCTGTGTGCCTCTATCGCATGAGCAATGGCATCATGATATCGCTGCGGATAATCGATACTCTCTAAAAATGCGACCGCTTTTTTGGCTGCGATGATTGAGCTCTCTTTGCGATTTGGGTGATCTTTCGGATAAGTAAAGCAATCATGCAAATAGGCAGCCGGTAATACAATCGCGATGTCTGCACTTTCTTCTTTGCAGAGCTGTTTCGCTGTTTTGACCACGCGTTTTACGTGTTTAAGATCATGAGCTGCATCCACTTGCATCTCTTGCTGCATAAATTCCAAAAATTGCGGTTCTATCTGGCTTAATGACGTCATGGTTCATATCTACAACTAAAATGAAGTCAGAAGTATGCCCAACGCTTAGAATAATTTCCAAGTGCGATGGTGTAATTGAGATTCAGCCACCAGAACCTTGTGCAACGTTTGGTACTGAGCCGTTTTATATGGCCTTTCAATGTGTTCAGCGGTTTATGAGACAAGAATAGACAGAGCGAGCAGTGATGTTTACCAGTAGAAAAAAGGCCTGACGATGTCGTCAGGCCTTTTTCTTTTCGCCGATCTTTTTAGCGTTTGAACGTTACTTGCTCTGCTTGTTCAAGATGAATATGAGTTGTCGCAGGCTGTGTTTCTGCGATCACTTTACCGTGACGAACAGAGTAGCGAACCGGCACTTGGCGACGTACTGCGTCAAAACCATTTTCTGCGGGAAGAATCAGTAAACTACCTGGTTTGCCTTCTTCAATGCCGTGCTTGTCTTGAATGTTCAGTGTACGTGCTGAATTGGTGCTGATCAGATCCAGTGAGTTGTTGATTTGGTCGTAACCCATCACCTGACACACGTGCAGACCCATATGCAGCACTTGCAGCATGTTTGCAGTGCCTAGTGGGTACCAAGGGTCAAATACATCATCGTGTCCAAAGCAGACGTTGATGTTGGCATTCAGCATCTCTTTCACTCGTGTTACGCCGCGACGTTTTGGGTAATCATCAAAACGGCCTTGTAAGTGAATGTTCACCAATGGATTTGCCACGAAGTTGATACCGGACATGCGTAATAAACGGAACAGGCGAGATGCGTATGCACCGTTGTAGGAACCCATCGCTGTGGTGTGACTGGCCGTGACTTTATTCCCCATATCAAACTTGTGCGCTAATGCTGCCAGTGTTTCAACGAAGCGAGATTGTTCGTCATCGATTTCATCACAATGCACGTCGATCAGGCGGTCGTATTTTTGCGCTAACTCGAATACGTAGTGCAGCGATTCAATGCCATATTCGCGTGTGAATTCAAAGTGTGGAATCGCGCCAATCACGTCCGCACCTAATTTGACGGCTTCTTCTAGCAGCTCTTTGCCATTTGGGTAAGAGAGAATTCCTTCCTGCGGGAAGGCGACGATTTGGATATCTACCCATTCTTTCATCTCTTCACGCACTTCTACCATCGCTTTTAGGGCAATTAGGGTAGGGTCTGAAACATCGACGTGGGTACGAACGTGTTGTACGCCGTTTGCTATCTGCCATTTTAAGGTTTGTTTTGCGCGCGCTTTCACGTCTTCAATCGACAGCATTTCTTTGCGCTCAGCCCAACGTTCAATACCCTCAAACAATGTGCCAGAGATGTTCCAGCTTGGCTCGCCTGCGGTTTGAGTTGTATCTAAGTGAATGTGTGGCTCGCAGAAAGGCGCAACCGCCATACCGCCTTCAGCATCGATGATGTCACCGTTATGACTAAGCTCCACATCGTTGCTTTCAATGCGCTTGAATTGACCATCTTCAATCAAAATTTGCTGCAGACCTTCTTGTCCTTTTAGCGTTACGTTTTTGATCAGTAGTGTTGTCATGATGGTTCCTTACGCTGGCTGTGTAGCCAGTGCTTTTTTGTTAAGAATAGGATTAAGAATCAGGAAGCTAATTGCGCCGCCAAGTACAGCGTTAATCGGCACTACGCCAGGCAGGAAGTGTCCCGCACCAACGCCAATCACGACAGCGATAATGCCAGCCCAGTTAACGTTTTGGAATTGGGCGGCTTCAAAGTTTGCGTAGCGTTTACGGTTCGTGAAGAAGTCAGCGATGATCACACCGCCAATCGGTGGAATTGCCAACGATAAGAAGGTCAGCCAGCCAACAAAGTTATTGTAGAGCCAGAGAGCGCAAAGTGTGCCAACAAGACCGTTCGCCATTGAGATGTATTTACTTGGTAAGCCCGTGATGTTGGAAAATCCAAGACCCGATGCGTAGAGCGCGTTGTCGTTGGTCGTCCAAATATTTAACCCAAGTACGATAATGGCAGGAATCAATAAACCTTGTGCAATCATCACTTCAGAGATGTCTGATTGACCCGTCACCGACGCTCCTGCCGCGCCAAAGATAAACATGAACGAGTTACCGATGAAAAATGCCACCATGGTGATCATCACGGCGCTGCGCGGCTTTCTACCAAAGCGTACGAAATCCGCCGTTAATGTACCAGCACTGACAAAAGAGCCGACAACCATCGCGAGAGCTATTGAAAAATCGAGTGTCTCGGTTGGTTGAACTTGTTGTAGTTCGCCAATACCGCCAACGCTCTTTACTGCCTCGATGACAGAGTAGCCGCCAAGTAGTGCAATGGCAGGAACGGCGATTGCTGACAGCACCATCAGTGCTGAGATTCCAAAGTAAACGGTCGCGGTCATGAGCAAACCGGAGACGAGGATCAAAGTATTGGTATCGATGCCCGTTGCTTTATGCACCGGAATCGCAAACATCGCGACACCAACTCCAAACCACCCGACTTGAGTACCACCAAGAAGAGCGGAAGGAAGCCAAGAGCCTTTAGAACCAAAAGAGAAACGAGCAAGAAGGTGAGTAGAGAGACCAGTAGAAGCGCCGATGTAACCGAGGAAAGAAGTGTAAATACCGAGGATTAGGTTACCGATGAGAACAGCGAGGAAAAAATCATTAAAGGAGAGCCCAGTACCGAGAGAACCCCCAGTCCACATACTTGCGGAGAAAAAAGTGAGTCCTAACATCACCATTGTAAGTGATGCCACGCCTTTTCTGGCCGTGTTGGGAACTGGTCCAAGACTGTAATTATTGTCTCCAGCCATTATTACCTCCGCACATTGAAACATTAAATTATAGCACCTGATTTCAGGCAAACGGCGCGTATTATCGTGATGTAAATTTAATAGTCAATGATAAAATTGCAATTTAAACGTTTGCTTAGTTTTTTGTGTTTATTATTTCCTTTAATAACAATGGCTTAGTTTTTAATTTGTAAAAGTGAAAAGTTTGGTTTTACGTGTTTTCTATGATTTATAGACAGATTTTCTATGTAAAATGAATGTTTTGAATTGCTATTTGTTTTTATGGATTGAATTTATCTATAACTCTGAATTGTTCAGTCGATTTCTATGAAAAGAAAACGTTTTCATGATGAGTTTTTTGGTTTGGACGTTATTTGTTCTTTTCTTGGGTATGTTTTCTTGGTTTTATTTTGTGTAGGTGATTTATTTTTGTTGAAACTAGTATTTCTAATGGTTTATTGGGCGAATATTTGAACTTTATAAACAGTAAACAATCTGTTGTGGGCAAGAAAAGTACAACCGAGCTCGGTCAGAGGATAAGAGGGCAATAGCCACATAAAAAAATAGCCAACCGCAAAGAGTGCGATTGGCTTATATACATGTGAACAAAATCAAGTTCACTAACAACGTCAGTTGGCTAGGTGACCCTCGGCTTAAGAAGGGTCGATTTATATAATGCAGTTACTGTGCCAACTTTAATATGCCCTAAAATACGTAGTTTCTGTGACATGCGTTGCTTAAAGTTTGAGTAATGTTTGCAATTTGCAACTGCGTTATGCAATTTGACTCTATTATGCTAATGATTGATTAATAAACAATGAACCTTTTAAAGCATGACTAAACTCGCCGTTCCTAAAAAGGCGAAAAAACCAACTACATCTGTCACTGTTGTTAGAATCACCGAGCCAGCCAAAGCGGGGTCCAATTTAAACTTATCCAGAATGATGGGAATCAGCACACCAAATAAAGCTGCGGTAATAATATTGACGATAATGGCCAGCGCGATGGTCCCACCTAGAACCGGAGATTGAAACCACAATCCGGCGAGCCCGCCGATGATTAACGCCCAAGCAATGCCGTTCAGAGAGCCAATACCCAACTCATTTTTCAATAGCTTGAAACGGTTACCTGGGGTGATCTGATTAAGCGCCATCGCACGAATCATTAGAGTGAGCGTTTGGCTGCCAGCAATGCCCCCCATGGATGCAACAATTGGCATGAGCACCGCCAAAGCCACCACCTGCGCAATTACATCTTCAAATAGTCCGATAGTGACAGACGCCAAAATCGCAGTAAGCAAATTGATGCCTAACCAAACACCGCGCTTTTGCGAGCTTTTTAATACTGGCGCAAACAAGTCATCGCCTTCATCCATACCTGTACCGGCCATCAAACGTGCTTCGTAGATTTCACGCTGTGTACTCAATGCAAACTGCCAATCGACTTCACCGATCAGTGTTTGGTCTGCATCAGTTACAGGGAGAGCGGGCAGTGTGCTGTGTTCTAATGCCTCTACCGCTTCAGGAAGCATCATTTTACTGTCTAGCACCGTCACAGCCTCAATAACGAGTGTTTTTAAGCGAGTATCGGGGTCACCACGCAAGATATCGAAGTAGTTGACCGTTCCACGATACTGTTTATTACGATTAATCAGATACACCTGTTGAGGCGTGTCGTAGCTATAGCGCTCCATTAACTGCTTAGCTGTCCCAATCGTAATGTTGAAGGGCAGGGTGATGATCTTACGTTCAGCCCAGTGGCCGAGTTCTTCATCAGCATACTCGTTTGCTTGATCGTAAAGTTCCAACTCATCTTTTTCTATCAACGAGAGCGCTTCGTTGATGATCGACTCTGGCAACGAATCGGCCCATTCGATGAGCGACAAGTTGTCGAGTTTAGCGAGAGTGAGCTTTAGCTCGACTTCAGATAACGCATTGATGATAGAGAAACGTACGTCCGCACGCATTTCCGTTAACACGTCGATATGTAGCTCTAGTGGTAAAGCTCGCCATAAGCGAACACGATCGTCGATTGGAAATGCTTCTAGAATCAGGGCAACCGCGCCGGGCTCGAGGCCCGCTTCAATAGATTCATTGAGCGTTGCGACTTGATCCGCTTCTTCGGCTTGGCCAATTTGCTGGATTAGAGTGGAGAGATCTTGAAACTTGCTCACCGAGTACCCCGATAGTTAATTCGTTTTATGGAAGTATGGCATGTTATTGAGATGCACAACTATGCATCTTAACCTTGCTCAAGGTACTTGAAAGTAACAGAAAAACAATAGGCTATTCGCTGTTGATGGTGAGATATGGCTGTACCAATTGGCGAATGTTCACTTTTGCGCCAATACGGGCTGCCAGCAAGTACATTCCGCCGATTTTTCTGTGTAAAAATAGGGCATCTGCTGGTGGAGTATGCCAGTATTCTTGCTCCATGCTTAGAATGGTGCCAGCCTCGCGAAGCTTTTGTGCTAAGCCGCTGGCTTTGAAATCATAGGGCTCATCGACCAACATAGGTTCACATGCCATTTTCACTAGATCGAGAATCGCTTGGCGTTGGTCTGGAAGGATGGTTTGGCTGAAGAAGCCTATTTGTTCAAGCGCATCATTCAAGCCTTGTTCGTCATTGTTAACGACAGATGCGAAAGCTTGGCGATAACCAGTGCTGAACCGCTCGCTGTACTCGCGAGTGGCCCCGAAATCTAGCAAGCCGATTTGACGAGTGTTTTCGATATATAAGTAGTTGGCGAAATTTGGGTCGGTTTGTACCATCTTAAATTCGAACAGCTCTCGAAACAGTAATTCGAGTAGGCTGTGCATGACAAAATCTCGCGTACTCTGATCATAATGTTCGATTTGCTCAACCGGACTGCCATCAATGAATTCCATCGCGAGAACGGAGTCTGAGCAACTTTCAGTATGAATCTTGGGCACCACAAAATGAGGGTGCTCCTTCAAAGCGTCATGATAACGAATGGCAAATTGTGCCTCTCGTGCGTAATCGGCCTCGTCATGTAGCTGCTTTTTCGCTTCTTCGAGCAATCCTTTGTAGTCGACAGACTCGGGAATCAACCCAACGACCTTGAGCAGTGTACCGACATTATCGACGTCGCTATCGATACTTTTCCGTATGCCCGGATATTGCACTTTGACGGCTAGGTTATCGCCCGCATCGCTGTAGGCTTGGTGCACTTGTCCTATTGATGCACTGGCGATTGGTTTGAAGTTAAATGACAGAAACTCAGCTTTCCAATTCGTTCCTAGCGAACTTTCCATTACTGCGTTGAGTTGTTTTGCAGGCATTGGGTCTGCGTTGGAACGAAGACGGGAAAGAATATCGGCGAGTTGAGGTTCTAAAACATCACCAGCATCCATTGATAGCATTTGTCCAAGCTTCATTGCAGCGCCACGTAGATGAGCAAGTTGGTCGGTTAAACGCGCGATGTTCTGTGGCGTCAGCAAGAGGTCTTTCGCTTTTGGTTTGTTGCCTTTGGCTATCTGCTTCGTGCCTTCTGCAATCACATTGCCTGCGACACGGGTAGCAAGTGAAGCGAACTTGCTGAATCTTGAGATGCGATGGGTAGGTAGGCTTCTTTCCTTTGCCGACATGAATCTTCTCCGCTATTTACTAACTAATTGTTATACGGGAAAAGGATATGTTTGGATACAAATGAAAAGAAAACCGCCAGCGTAACTGGCGGTTTGCGAGTTTAGATAGAGTAGAAGAAGTACAGTTGAGACTTCATTCGGATGATGATCCCGCGAATCACATCTAAGAAGGCCATAAAGCCTATCGGTTTTTCACCGCTGACCCATGCGAGGCCAACAGAGCCAACAGGGATGTCGTAGCCTTCTGGCTCATCAATCTTAAGACGAACAAAGTGGTGTTTGTTCTGTAAGTTCTTTCCAGTGGTGACACGTACGGAATCATCGAAACCCAGTAGATTACCTTGTGACTCACCTGTTGCTTCAACAATGCCTTCGACGGTCGCTGAGAAGATCTTACCTGGGTAAACGGACGAAGAGAATTCCGCTGGCTGACCCGGTTTGATGTTACGAATCGCCTGGTGGTTGACTCGCATCAGCACGTACTTCTCGTTAGTGTACATGTTGATACGCGGCATCATCGATACACGCTGACCTTCACGCAGGATAAAGTTGGTGACAAAGCCATCTGTTGGGGCATGAACTTTTGTGCTATTCAAATCCCATTGCGCTTTTGCAATTTGCTCTTCAGCTTGGCGCAGTTCGGCTTGTTTAGTTTCAACTGCAAGTTCCGCTTTATGAATCGCCAGTTTTGCACGGGAAATATCGACTTGTTTCTTCTTGATTTGAGACTCAAGGGTCAACACGTTGTGACGTGCCATATCAACCGCACTCGATTGTTTGTCGATATCGCTTTCCGTGATGGTGTTGTGCACCACTCGGTTTTGCTCAACATAACGATCTAGCATTTTTTTCTGCAATTTGTAGTCAACTTTCGCCGCTTCCAACTGGCTCTTTGATGTTTCTAGATCTTGCACTAGCGCTTCGTGGTTAGCTTCTTCAATCTCGATGTCGCCTTTTGCTGTAGCTAATGCAACGCGAGCAGAATCAGCGGATACGTTCGCTTGATTTAATGCGATTTTGTATTGCGTTGGGTCAAGTTCATAAATGAGCTGACCTTCTTTAACTTGCTGATTCGGCTCAATGTAAATGTGGTCAACTTTACCTTTTACATTGGTTGAATCTGGACGCAATTGGATGTGTGGTGACTGCACGACAGAACCGCCGGATAAATCCATCGGGGTGAAGTTAATCAAACCTACCCAGACGAACATTAGCCAACCCAAGCCGCCAAGATAAGCGAACGATTTGGTTGCTTTGTTCCAAGGCATGCCAACCAAACGCAACAGATAGATGAAGAGTGCCCATACCGCTAAACCTTCTAACATTATGCTTCCTCTTTTGGCTGTGTTTCTGTTTGCGGTTTACTTTTCCATGTATCACGCAGATTGATGATGGCTTTTTCCATATCAACAAATGCAAAGATCACGGCTAGCACCCAAACCCAGTGCCAGATAAACCCTATCCAGGTCAGCGCAGTGATGAGCCCTATCTGATGATGATCTTTGCTGTGTGCTTTATTGATAGGTAATTCATGGATTTTCCAAAAGCCGTAACACGCGCCCGCGACACTCGCGATTAAAACGACAGCAGCAACAACATGTAACGCTGTATCTGCGCCTGTACCGACAAATGGGACACTCAGTAAACTCATTAAACGCTCCTCTATCAAACTGTTGGCGTATTGTGATCTGAATTTGATTTGCGGCTTTCTTTGTGACAGATTCAATCACTACAGGATTAAATTTGATGTGATTGGTTATGAAAACGGTTCGGTTTATTCGCGCGATGGGCATTCTAAACATGCATAACCTCGCGTTATCTAAATACAATTTGGACTCGGATGAGTTAGGGATCCCAGCATCGGTGTTTCGTAACCCAATGACACTGATCCCGCTAAAAGCCGTTGCGGAATGGTACCGTTGTGTTGAACAAGCCAGTGGTGACCCGGATGTGGTGTTGAGTCTCAGCCGAGGTATTGAACTGCAAAAGCTAGGGCCAGTGGGACGCTGGTTATTCTCCGGCAATGATTTAGCCAGTACCATTCGGCGAGTGAATTATGGTGTGAGCAACCTACAATCAGGGGCGTTTTTTGCTGGCGAACAGTCGGGTAAAATCATCAAATGGACTTACCACAACCCGTTTATAGAAACGTCAGTAAAGGTGCACGATAGTATCCGCTGTGCGGTATTTATGATTAAGGTGTTACGCGAATTTCTTGGCAAAGATTACCAGCCTTTACGTGTCAAGGTTTCAGGCTCGAGAAAAAATACTGAGAGATACCGGGAATATTTCGGCTGCGACGTGGAATGGAGTCAGCCAAAAACAGAGATATGGATCCCGGGAGATGACCGACTAGCTTCTCGCCAAGTGAGCCATCGAGAAGACAACCGTCTAGCGATGAGTTTTTCCGATTTGGATGATTTGCTTAATATGCCCGACCCAGAAGATGAGTTGAAAGTGATTTATGAAGTGGTGAATTACAGCAGCCATTATGGATTGCCAACGTTAGAGCGCGTTTCTTCTCTGCTTGATTTATCTGAACAGCAGTTTCAACGTCGTTTGCATAAATTAGGACTCAATTTTTCGACGGTTTCTGGCTATGTATTGAGTAATATTGCAGCTGGTTTGTTGAGTAAGCGCGTGAGTATTGATGACATTGCCACGCGCCTTGGTTACACCAATGTGGCGAGCTTCAATCGTATGTTTAAGAAACATCGTGGATTAACGCCCAAGCAGTATACGGGAAGATTAGAGAAGTAGTGCTCCACTTATCTCTATGAGTACAAGCAATAAAAGCCCTCAAAGTTGAGGGCTTTGTTATTTTTTTGTGTCGTTTTATGTGGTGGCTATTTCTTAGGACGCCAACTTAGTGCACTTGCAACAGCGCCGATGGCAATTACATCCTTTTTTTGTTCGCTAAGTTCAGGGAGCATCTGTACCGCAATGGTACCGTTCGTCTGCACTGCGGCAATTTCTTGTGTGCCTTCCTTAAAGCTATAACCCAATGGAATGTCTACCGCCATCATGGCGTCAGGACTAGTATGTACAGTTTCTACATTAAAGTGGGTGCTACCAATACGCACTACGCCTGTCTCTTTTTTCTCAAAGCTGATGTCGATGAGAGCGGATTTTGGCTCCATCGCAAACTCACCGACTTTTTTACCATCTTGAGTAATGTCACAGGTGTAAGGATCATTCCCACCAAAATCGACGCCCATGTAGTTAACCGACATACCGCCTCCAGTGCAGTTCAAAAGCCAAGTTTCCCCGCTGTCGATACGAGTCACTTCTGCGCCCATTGAACCTTCTTTGAAAGAGATACGGTTAAACCAACTTGAGTTAGAAGCACTGCGTGAATACTTGCCTTTGTACTTACCAGCAAAATCAAAATGGCCATCCGCACCGAATCCCCAAAAATCACCGTCGGTTTTGATCAGCATTTCTGGTTGTGCTTTTACGGCATCAGTACGATCCATGACGGCTAGGCCACCACAACCAGCAAGGAGCAAGGGAGCGAATAGAATAAGTTTCTTCATGTTTTTCATTTTTTATAGCTTGGTTACATCTAGGGTTTGGTCGGTGAATTGGATGTTCTGAATGTCGTACAACTCGTCAGTGCCTGTACTCGGGCACTCAACAGAAACGCTCTTTGCTTTGATAACAGTACATTCCGCCAGTTTGTGTGGCACTATATAGGTGTTGATACCGCCTTCACCATAAATGCTGTTGTCTTTGCTGTTGCCTTCAAAAGTATTGTTTTGATCATTACCGATCACATTCATCGCGTCGCCGCCAATGATCTTCACTTTTGTTAGCCACTGAGATTTGTAGGTGTACGCTTCTATCAAACCGTCTTTGTTGGGAGCCATACGGAAGGTAGGTACTGTGCCTGGACTTGTCTTTTCTGTGTAGAGCTTGACGCCCGCAGAGTCGATATTCGCGGTATATTGCAAGTATCCGTGGAATAAGCCACTGATCCAATCAACGGCTTGTGGATCTTGGGTTTGCATTTCTTCACGCGTTAACGCTTGGTAGCCATCTAAACCATGTCCGTTTGCTTTTGCTACACCCATGTAAGCTTCAAAAGCGGCAGCAAAATATTCGTGAGAATATGAAGGGCCCGTTTTTTTAACACTTTCAGGATCGAAGTCGTCCGATTTCCAATCGTCCCAGTCATACTGAGTAGGGCGCCACACCGTCGGTTTGCCCGATTGAATATCGTTATAGATGCTTAACGCATGAGCTTGAATGTCATTTTGCAGTGCCGCAGTCGCCGTGTTAGGTGCAATACCTTGCGCTTGGACCAAGTGTAAAATTTCTTCAAAAGCGGCGTCTCGTTCGGCTTTTTTGCCAAGATTGGCGCAGTAATCGGCAAAATTACTCATGTAATGGCAATCGCCTTCAACTGTCAGTTCTCGATACATTAAAGATTGGCTATTCCTTAGCCAGTTTGGTGTTTCTTTACTAGTTACTAATGTTGACGCGATAGATGTGACAAGTGTATCCATATCATCTTCGTTAAGTACCATCATGCTTACAACAAACTTTTCTAGAGAACTCGTATCAAAAGAGTGTGCTAAGCCCGAGTTTGTAACTGCGTCGTTCAGTTTGTCTTGGCGAATCAGTTCGTTGATAAAGATTTTGGTTAACATCTCATCATTCTGTTCGTCGTTTTCGGTCAGCATTAGTGTGGCATCACGCTCGGCTAATGTCTTAGCGATACGAGACTTGTCAGCACCGTACTTAGAGTCTGGTTGGTTTGTGAGAAGGTGTTGGATGATTTTGGCTGCACGAAAGATTTTTTCATTATTCGCACCGTCATCAACAGCCACAATGTGAAATGTATCGTTGTTGTTTGCTTCGGAAAGGGAGATTTTCACATAGTGGGTGAAGCCAGCATCAGCAGCCACTTTTAACTTGGCTGGAAACTCTGTAGAAACGACAGTTGGGATTGTGACAGTGCTCAATGTTGGCACTGGTGGTGGTGGAGGTGTTGTTTTCGATGGTTTCGGATTAGATTCACTGCCGCCACAAGCAGTTAGACTTATCGCGCAAAATATGGCTAAAGGTGTTAATTTGGAATATCTCATTTCATGTTACTCGTAGACTTTATTAGAGCAAGAAACTTAGAAGCAACATAAAGTCCTGTCTATATAAGCAAACTAAGTCATATATGTTGATATTGTTTTTTGGTAAGACCTATTATTCGATACATTTAAAAATATAGTGGATTTTTATTCCGAATTTTATTTTCTATGTGAAGCTATATTCTGATAATGAATAAAACCTCAGGTTATTGCATGGTTTTAGGGGTATAGAATGATTAGGATTATCATATATGTATGGTTTGTAAGCGTATGTAAGCCTGCGTTTTTTTAAAATTATCATTTAAGTAGGTTGCGCAGTATAGGACGAGCGATATACTCCCTCCATCATATTGGTGGAGTAAATGATTCATGGTGGGTAATACAATCTTACTGGTAGAAGACGACTCAGAGATTGCTCGATTAACCAAAATGTACCTCGAAGCCGAAGGGTATACGGTAACTGTCATCGATAACGGTCAAAATGCATTAGAAACGATTAGGGGACTCAAGCCTGACCTAGTGCTGTTAGATTTGATGTTACCAGGAAAGAATGGCGCAGAAATATGCCAAGAGGCGCGTAAGTTTTATCATGGTGTTATCATTGTTTTGACTGCGACCGATGATGAAATGAGCGAGGTGAGCTTATTTAAGTTCGGTGCTGATGATTACCTTACCAAACCGATAAAAGGCAATATCCTTCTCGCCCGTATTGAAGCAGCGTTGCGTCGCTATTGTCGTCAAGTTGATATCGTTGAAGAAGAAAAGCTGAGCCGATATGGCATTAGTCTTTGTCTTCGTCGCTCCCAAGCATTTTATTTGCAAAAAGATATTGGTTTAACGAGTTCTGAGTTTGAAATTTTAGAGCTCCTGATGCTGAATGTCGATAAGCCAGTATCTCGTGAATCATTTTGTCGTCTTGCCCGAGGCATTGAATACTGCATTACTGATCGTTCGATTGATATGCGTATATCCTCGCTAAGGAAGAAGTTCTCCAAGGCTCATATCCATACGGCTACCATTAAAACCATACGTCACCACGGCTACATGCTGACAGGTAAATGACGCGTGTTTTCCCTGTTTACTCGTCTATATGTGGGGTTAGTAACCGGCCTTGCGCTGACTGTTGCTTTGTTTCTCTTTATGGGGGAAGAGTACATGCGCAAAACAGAAGTCGGTGTTTTTTTGAGTGACGGTGCTTATTTTGTCGATCAATACATTGAGCAACGAGGCACTCCGGATTCTCTCTACAAGAAGTTAACCGAAAACGGCAAGCAAGATTTCTTTATCTTTGATTTAACATTGGTTGAAAACTGGGACGGATCACCGCCTTGTCGAGATTGTAATCTGCTGTACCGTATGCAAGGGATACCTGTTTATCTTATTGATGGCAGTACCTATGCTGCGGTATTCCCTTTGCCTAACACTTCGAAGAGTTTAGTTTTCAAAGAAAAAACGGATTTCTTTAGCCCACACGTTGATTGGAATGAAGATTCTGAGATTGTATTTATACTTACTCTACTTTTGGTTGTTGTATGCAGTTTAGGCATTATGGTTTACATACCTGTACGACGTCTTGACCGCCAAATTCGGCAACTAACGGCTGCGCAACAACAATTTGGTTCTGGTGAGTTGAATACGCGAGTCGAGCTAAAGCAATTTTCGCAACCCGTGAAAGAGCTCGCCCAAGGCTTCAACTGCATGTCTGAAGAGATTGAGAGACGAGTGCGCCAAACACACATCTTTACTCAAGCTATTCCTCATGAAGTGCGCACTCCGCTGAGTCGTATTCAGCTAGCGACGGATTTAGCTCGACGCACGAGTGGTGAAATGCAGGCAGAGTTACATGACGATATTGAACGATACGTTGATGTAGTGACGGATTTAACATCCGACATCGTCATGCTGTCTCGCTTGAGTGTGAAAAACCACTCATGGATCGATTCTGTTGAAACCATGGAACTGCCACTTTGGTGTAAAAGCCGCATGAATTACCTAGGCTTAGAGTCCGCCATGTTGAGAGCAGAAAATGAACTCGCGAACCAATTGATTCACTTTCAGCCTACTTTGGGTAACCTTGTCCTCGATAATTTACTGCAAAACGCCAAGCGTTATGGTGAGTCCTGCGTTGAGGTGACGATTCGAACGGTAGCGGATTGCTGGAGCATCGATATTGAGGACGATGGTCCGGGCATCCCTGAGGCGATGCGAGAAGAAGTATTTATGCCATTTTCGCGCTTAGACAAAAGCCGCAACGCCGACATGAAAGGCTTTGGTTTAGGGCTTGCCATCGCTACCAGTGCAGCGCGGCAACTGGGGTGGGAGCTTTCTGTCGGCGAGAGTCACTTAGGCGGCGCACGTTTTACGGTGCTTATTCCTGCCAACGGTTAGAGTAGGCACTGCGGTAGTCTGGCTCTGCGATACCTTCATACAAATCGTCACAAGCTTGCAGTGGACCTACGACGGTTCGGTAGGGTAGGACACCTGCCCAAACAGGGATGTCCATGTCTTCCGCATCGTCGTTGACGCCAAAATTGCTGATTTTCACTGATGCCTCCGTGAGCGGGATACGCAGTAGCATGGTGGCTTTGAGTTCTTTTTCATTACTCAAACGGACTTGTTCTGTTCTCCCCGGAGCGATCTGTTCAATAAAGTGATTCAGCAACCTGTCTTTCTCTTGGTTATCTTCCACCACCTCAAACTGGCCAAAGACCACAGCACTGCGATAATGCGCACTGTGGTGAAACGCACTTCGAGCCAATACCCAACCATCAAACAAAGTAAAGGTTAAGCACGTTTGCACTCCTTGTTTGAGTGAGCGTAACAGTCGACTGTTGTTGGCACCATGGATATACACGTAATCATCGACACGCCATGCCAGCATAGGGATGACCACAGGGCCTGACTCGTTGGTTATCGCAATATGAGCGATTAGGCTGTCATCTATGATGGCGTGCAGTTTGCTAACATCAGAGACGGCTTTATGTGCGCCTTTCTTAATTTCCGTTCTATTGGTGTTGGATAGCATTTTCTCTCCTTGTTTGCTCACGATTACGAGCGATTGATCCTCATTCTTTGATTGCAATGTAGCGTTTAACTGGTAGCTTAAAGAGAGCCAGTTTTAACTAATGGATGGATCCAGTTTGTCTTTGATTGATATCGGTGACCTGCATTTAAAAGACAGTGAAGGAACGCGTCAGCAAGCGTTGTTTTTGGCTATTCGCAAGAAAATTGTTCAAGGACTGTGGGTGAAGAATGGGAAGCTGCCTTCTACGCGGAAGCTTTCACAAGAGCTTAATCTAAGTAGGAATACCGTGATTTCTGCCTACGAACAGTTAGTGGCGGAAGGGTACTTGAACAGCCAAAAAGGTTCTGGCTTTTATGTTGCCGTAGAACTGCCAGAGCAGTACTTGCCTGAACCTAGTTCAGTTCAGAGAGACTCATCACCGAAAGCTCACTTTGATATCAACCGCGCATTTGCACCGGGTGTGCCGGATTTGGACGCATTTCCGATGGCGCAATGGCAAAAGTTACTCACTCGCCATATGTCTCGTACTTGCTTGTTGGGGAATCAAGATATTCAGGGTAGTTGGGCATTGCGCTGTGCTTTAGCTGACTACCTCGCATCAAGCCGTTCAGTGAATTGTTCTCCAGAGCGCATTATTATTACCTCTGGGGCGCAGCAAGCGTTGTCGATTGCGACGATGGTAGTGCTCAAACAAGGTGATAAGGTTCTGATGGAGCAACCAGGTTACGCGCAAATGCGGAAGTTGATTCAATTCCAGCAGTATAAATTTGAGCCTTTATTCGTCCGAGAGAAACTAGGCTTTGATGTGGAAGCTGTGACCACAAGCGATGCCGATGCCCTGTATATCACCCCAAGCAATCAATATCCGATGGGCACCACACTCAATACTGAGCAAAGAGGAAAGATCATCAACTGGGCAGTCGAACAGTCACGTTGGATCATCGAAGACGATTATGACAGCGAATTCCAGTTTGCTCATCGTCCCTATACCAGCTTACAGGGGCTAGCAGCTCAAATGGGTCGAGATGATCGTGTGTTGTATGTGGGTTCCTTCAGTAAAGTGATGTTTAACGGATTGCGGCTTGGCTACCTTGTAGTTCCTGAACGTTTAGTAGAGCAATGCTTAGTGGTTAAGGATGCGTTAAGTGGTGATTCGCCGACGCATACACAAGAAGCATTGGCAGACTTTATTACTGAAGGTGGGTTATTACGTCATATTCGAAAAATGCGTCGACTGTACAAAACTAAGCATGAACAGATGCATGTATCCATTCAACAGCATTTTGGCGACCGTGTTTGCGTCGTTAGCCAAGCGGCGGGGCTTCATGTTACGTTGAAATGGCAAGACGGTATGGATGAGCAGCGTTTTATAAAACTAGCAGAGCATGAAGGGATCATCTTGCGACCTTTGAGCTATTATGAACACCCAGATTTTCAAGCACGTCACTGGCATGGTGCCGTGCTTGGTTACGGCAATATCGCGTTAGAGAACATAGACGCTGGTATCCAACGTTTAGCTCACATATTTCGAAATGGGAAGCGATGACTATTCAACTACACGTGTTTGTCGCTTATGTCGCCACTGTTTCCAAGGCAGTAAAAGTAGAGTAAAAATGCCAAGTGCATAAAACATTGACCAGCCTAAACATATAAAAACACCGGTACAAAGCAGTAGGGACAGTCCCGCGAGTGTTTTACCAAATCCTCGAAGCAATTTGAAAGCGGCTAACATCGCCAACATGTAAACCAGAACGAATACACTGTTTGCGAGTTTTAGGAAAAACTCCAGATCGAGCTGTGATAGGGTTCCTATCACACAAGATATCAATAATATGCCGCCAACTAATATGGTGGCTGAGAAAGGGACACCACGACGTGAAATCTTGGCTAGTGGACTAGAAGGACGATGTTCACGAGCTTGAGCCCAGACCATTCGCGCTAGGCTCTGTGTGTATAAGTTAACGCTCGCGAAACAAGCGGAGAAACCTATCAAGCTGATTATCCATTTGGCTCCATCGCCTAGTAGTTGGGCACTAAGCCAGGGGATGGATGCGTTATCAAATTGAGCGTTACCATACGCGCCAAATTTTAAAATAACGACAGAGCATGCCCAATAGGTAGCCCCTGCTACAAAACAACCGACAACAATGGCAATAGGGAAATCTCTTTGAGGGTTTTTGAACTCTTCCCCCATATGGGCAAAAGCCTCTATGCCAACAAAACACCAGAACATCACGCCTAACGCTGCGGTAATAGGCCAAATTGACTCTTGTGTGATGGCGGGCATCACAAGATCGGCGCTGTTAACGTCGCCTTTCCATAAAAATGCGCCAACAAGTGCGAAGACACTCAAAGCAATAAGAGTTTGTAAATGACCTGATGATTTTGTGCCCATCAAGTTGACGAACACAAGTAGTACTACCGTCAGAATTTGTGCAAACAGATTGTTGCTAATAGGTTCTGGCAATATTTGTTGTAGGAAGCCTGCGGCGAGTGCAATCGCGGCCGGAACCCCTACCGGAATGACACTAACAAATAGCCAAGCGACACTACTTTCCAGTTTGGTGTTAAAGGCTTTGCGTACAAAAAAGGCTGTTCCGCCCGCGTTGGGGTATCGTTTACCCAGTTGAGCAAAAGTCAGCGCAATAGGACAAATCGCGATGAACAATAAAATCCAAGCCCATAGTGAAAAATGGCCAGCTATACCTGCTGCGATAGCCGGGATCATAAACAGCCCCGTTCCCATTAATGTGGTGGATAACTGTGCGATACCTGATGTGAGTGAAATGTCTTTTTTGAGCTCTTCCATGCGAATTGATTCATCCAATGTTATGAGGCTTATTACGAAAAAGCTTGTGGCTTCTGGTTATTTCGTTTTATGTGTTTAAGCGATGCTATTTATGTGCTGAGTACTTAAGTTGGGAATTTGATTTCAATGTGTTATCTATTTTCTGTTGAAATGGATAACAGCACTCATCTCATGCCCGCCAAATAGCATATCCAAAATGTTAATAACAAAATGATTTACTAAACCGTCAATATGACGGTTGTTTTAAATAATTCCAACAAAATGTTGGTTTCTTATGCAGTTAGAATCGGTATAGAATGAGAAAAATAAGGAAAGCTTGGTAACGGTATGGACAAGTTTGATCATAAGATTGTGGATCTGCTCAGGCACAACGCTCGGCTGTCGGTGACTGAAATTGCGGATAAAGTAAACCTTTCTCGTTCTGCGGTAACGGCCCGTATTCGCAAGCTAGAGCATGACAAAGTGATTCTAGGGTATCACGCTGAAATTGCGCCTTCGGGTGGGGATTCGATTTGCGCCTATTTTGCCTTAAAGTTCGATAAATCAACCTCTACGTATTATTGCGAATCATACGCGGACGAATTATACAAAATTGATGGCGTAAAATGGTGTCATGCGATCAGCGGTGAGACGGACATGATGGTTTTTGTCGAAGTGCCTACGATGGCTCGCTTGAACGAAATCAGAGATCAAATTCAACGATATCCAGAGCTTCGAAACCTGATGACTCATACCGTCTTAGCTGAATTCTTTAACACGACTGGGAACCTGTTTGTGAAGTGACCATGAATGGATGCCATGTTGAAAACCCTTCTGAGCGAATATGTTAAACAACATTAATTTGAATCTACTTAGATCCTTGCATGTACTTTTAGAGGAGTGTCATGTCAGCCGGACCGCAGACCGTTTGCACATTACGCAGTCTGCCGTCAGTCGACAGCTTGCACAATTGCGCGATCTGTGTGGTGACCCACTGCTTATTCGTCAAGGTAATCAACTGATACCAACGCCACGAGCAATAGCATTAAAATCAAAGCTTGATGCATTACTGGCTGAATTTGACCATTTACTCGATGACCAACCTTTTGAGCCGCGGCAGTGGCAAGGTGAGCTTGTTATTGCTTCTAGTGACTACGTGGCGCAATACGTATTGCCCGATATTGCCTCTCACTTGGGTGAACAAGCGCCACAGTTAGATATGGCGTACCGACTGTGGCAACCCAACTTTCTTGATAAACTTCATGAGACGGGCATCCATATCGCGTCTTCTATGTATCCAGAAAAACCACAGAGTGTGTCGAGCGTTAAAATTGGTGAGGATTCATCAGTTTGTTTGATGAAATCTTCTCATCCGTTAGCAAAGCAGGACCAGATCAGTATTGAAGACTTGATTTCATATTCACACATCAAAGTGACTGGCGGCGGAGACAAAGATTCCTACACTGATTTAGCATTGAAAGAGCTAGGGCACACCCGCCACGTTACCTTTAAGGTTCCATTCTTCTCTGCTGCGATCAATCGCTTAGTTGCAAGTGAGCACCTGATGGTGGCTCCTGAACATATTGCCGTTAACCTCGCTAAACATTGGGACTTAACCCATAAAGCATTACCACTCGAAACACCTATTCATCAATATTGGTTAATGTGGCACCCCAAATACGACACGGATCCTGCGCATAAATGGGTGCGAGAAGAGATTCGCTCAGTAATGCAAATCTCTGAATATTCCATTCGCTAATACGTACACCGTTTAGCCATGACTTGAAGTCATGATTAGTATGAATAACTTTGATTTCTAATTATACCTCTTCCGTTGATAGAGTGAGCGTCAAAGAGGGGAGATTCTTATGACACTAACAGTTTGGTTATCACTTTTTACCGTGTGTTTATTAGGGGCTATGTCACCAGGTCCCAGTTTAGCTATTGTCGCTAAGCACTCGTTGGCTGGTGGACGTATCAATGGATTAGCTACGGCTTGGGCTCATGCGTTTGGCATTGGTATATATGCGTTTATTACCTTGATTGGGCTCGCTGTTGTTTTGCAGCAAAGCCCGATGCTGTTCAAGACGATTAGCCTTGTGGGTGCGGCATATCTTGCGTATTTAGGGTTTAATGCTTTGCGTTCAAAAGGTGGTGTGGCTGCGAAGTTGGAGTCAGGTGAGGAAACAACGGTAATCCAGTCTGCGCGAGAAGGCTTTTTTATCTCGATTTTAAGTCCCAAAATTGCTTTGTTTTTTATCGCATTATTCAGTCAGTTTGTCGCGCTCGGTAATGATTTGAGTAATCAGATGATCATTGTTGCCACGCCGTTTGTTGTGGATGGGCTTTGGTACACCTTTATTACCCTAGTGCTATCGAGCTCTAAAGTCGTTGACAGAATTCGCTCTAAGGCAGTGTTGATTGATCGTTTGTCAGGGGTAGTACTCATGCTGCTGGCTCTTAGAGTGGTCGTAACGGTATAGACAAGCTCGCAAGACAGAAATACTAAAAGCAGCCCGTGTGGCTGCTTTTCAAAAAAGCACTCTGCCATTTTAAGGACAGGGTGAAAGCAAGAAGTTTCTCAGGAGCGGTCGGGGGAGAGAAACTCATCTAAATCTTATTTACTTACCGGCGAACCTCTTCAAATTCACCTTCAATCGCATCTGCTTTACCTGTATTAAATTCATATTCTTCGTGCATTTCTCTCTGCATTTTCTTGACGCGCTTTTCAATACGCTTGCCGGTAATTAATGCTGCGATGGTCAACGGAATCGCAATGATCAAGCTAAATACTAACGTAAAAAAGCCGGTAATCAGTGCTAGTGCAGTTACAATAATCCGATTCATAATCATGACCTCTCTGTAATTTATGTGCTCAGATTAATGCTGTGAACATGAACAAAACATGAATGCTGACGTTCACTTTGTCCGGAGAGTGTCAAATGAATGAAACGAAAAAACGCCTGAGGGTGATCAGGCGTATAAACGGGGAAAAATATTAGTAATGCGCATGGCGCTTATTATTTAGAACAAATATGAGATATTGTCCGCTACGCTATGTGGTTAACGTTGTGGAGCAAAGTTCACCTATCGAGGGAATGTTTGGTAACGAACACCCATCATTTGTTCCATACAGTGCACAACTTGGCAGCTGTAACCGAATTCGTTGTCGTACCAGATGTAAAGTACACAACGCTTGTCTTGTGCGATAGTCGCTTGACCATCTACGACGCCTGCATGGCGAGAGCCAACTAAGTCAGTTGATACAATTTCTGTTGAATCGGTGTAGTCAATCTGTGCCGAAAGCTCAGAGTTCAACGCCATTTCACGCAAGTAATCGTTCAGTGAATCACGGTCTACGTCTTCACCTAAGTTTAGATTAGCGACTGCCATAGAAACGTTTGGTGTCGGTACGCGTATCGCGTTGCCTGTTAGCTTGCCTGCAAGCTCTGGCAATGCTTTAGCAACTGCTTTTGCCGCACCTGTTGAAGTCAGAACCATGTTTAGTGAAGCACTACGTCCGCGACGGTCACCAGAGTGGAAGTTGTCGATCAAATTTTGGTCGTTTGTGTATGAGTGCACGGTTTCAATATGGCCAGAAAGAACACCATATTTATCGTTCAGAGCCTTAAGGACTGGCGTGATTGCATTTGTTGTACAGCTTGCCGCAGAGATGATGGTGTCATCTTCTTTAATTACCGACTCATTTACACCGAATACAACGTTTTTGATGTCACCTTTACCTGGTGCTGTTAGCAGTACTTTCTCTGCGCCTTGACACGCTAAGTGTTGGCTCAGGCCTTCAGAATCACGCCAAACACCTGTGTTATCAACAACTAGCGCGTTATTGATACCGAAAGCTGAATAGTCTACTTCGCTTGGGTTATTTGCGTAGATAATTTGGATGTAGTTGCCGTTAACGATCAGTGCTTTACGCTCTTCATCGATAACAATACTACCGTTGAACTGGCCGTGAACTGAGTCACGACGCAGCAGGCTAGCACGCTTCTCCAAATCGCCTTTTTTACCGCCACGAACCACAATCGCACGTAGTCTTAGTGGGTAACCTGGACCACTTTTCTCAATGAGAAGGCGAGTAAGTAGTCGACCAATGCGACCGAACCCGTAAAGAACCACATCACGCGCTTTCAATGAAGAATCTGCGTCGCGAGCGCCATCAAGTGCAGTGATAAGGAAATCGTTTAGAGAGCTTGTATCGTCATGTTCATTCCAGTACATAGTTGCCAATTGGCCAACATCGACACGGCATGAAGAAATGCTCATTTCACAAAGCGCTTGAATAATAGGCATCGTGTGCTCAAGCGAAAGTGGGTTACCGGTATAACGTCTTGCAACGCGATGAGTTTTGAGAATGTCTATAGTAGTAGCATTAATAAGCGTTTTACCAAACAGAACCACTTCGATTCCTTTTTGACGATATAGCTTACCAATTAGAGGGGAAATAGATTCAGCAATCGTTTGGCTAGTTTGCCAGTCTTGGAGATATTTCTCTGGACTCATTGTTGTATTAGACCTTTCACGTTTTGGGGGCTAACCATACTCTCTGCTGTTGCCTCTTCGGCAGCGTGCAAGAGTGTGGTGGGTTATGTAATCGGGTTGTAATAGTTGTGTGTGCGGATTCTAAGGTCGGAGTCCTTATTCTGCTAGGAAAATTAAATCCAGTGTAAAACACTACTTAAGGGGACGTTAGTGGTGGATTAATGTGACTAAAGCAGTGGTTTTCACGTATTGACATTTAGAAAGTAACTTACTTTTTTTGCGATGATAACGTTTGCTTTCAAATTAGTTTTGTTGACAAAAATGGATATTTTGCATTTTTGTGTGATTTGACTCGATAAGGCAACTCAATAGGTAAACATACAATAGATGATTTCCTGAAAAGTGAGGCGACTCTTAGTTGTGAGTGAAACTTTATTGTTTGCATCCAACTTTAAGATCAAAAAATATGACTTGAATCACAATTGCCACTTCATTAGCCGATGATAAAACACTCACAATAACCATAATCTAGGTAGGTGAATGTTGTTTGAAAGTAACAATGTCGTATATGCCTTTCAATGCGGGAAACTAGTCTAATATTAAATAAACGGATGAAATCAACCATTAGGCTGATGGATGTTGAGATTATCAATAAAAACACGCTTAGCACTCCTCGCACTATTACCCGCTGTGGTAATCGTGGTATTTGCAGTTCAGCAGTTTTCTGATAATGCGTTGCGCGTGAGCCGTCTCAATCAAACGGTTAGCAATATTCAAGGTTTCCAATTGATATCCAAGGCCTCCCACTTTATTTACTCCATAGAGAAAGTACGCCGACAGCCTGATCTTCAAGTCTCTGCAGCCATTAATATTGAAGAACAAGGTGAAGTTATTTCTTCTTTGCATCAAAAGTTTGTGAGTAACCCTAATACTGCTGAGTATGCTGATGAACTGAAAGAAGCCATGCTGGGGGTATTGTCAGGTAGATTGAGTGAGATGGACGACCTGGGTGATTGGGCATTTCAACAGCTCCAAAATATGTCGCGCTCTTTGTTGCAAAATCATCAATGGTATGGCAGTGACGATGGCATTCGCATGCAAAATTTTATTGCCTACCTTGCTCAGCTCTCTTTTTGGACACAGAAAGAAGCTTGGCTGACGAACCGTTTAGTCCAAGACCCTAAGAGTCGGCTAAGTCAAAGTATGTTTTATCAGGCGATTGACCGACAGCAGCAAAATTTGGATGCGTTTTTAAACTTAGGTGGGTCATACGAGCAAGTGGATAAATTGCTTGGCTTGTTTACTTCGCCGAGATATCAGAGAAACTTGGCGTCTCGCGGACAATTAATATCAGGAGACATGTCACAAAGTGACTACGCCGCGTATTTAAAAGAACTCGATTTTCGTGTGCAGCGCTTACAAGTGCTCATCGATGGGTTCACCAAACAAACTGAGCAGTCGCTTCTCACGCAGGTTCATGAACAAAAGGCCAATATAGCCATGATCAGTTTTGGCGTTGCCTTAGTGGTTATCCTGCTTTGTTGGCTCGGATTTAGTACTTGGTTCCGCGTTAACAGCAAACTCGATGCGATCATTCATACTTTAAACGCGTTGATCAACTCCGAAGAGAAGCAAACAAAAGTCAAAGTTGATGGAAGTGATGAACTGACCATTTTTGCTCAGCAAGTGAATCGAGTGGTTGAAGAAATGCAGAGACAAACTGAAGAAATACTGCATGCAAAAGAGTCAGCAGTATCGGCTAATCGTGCAAAATCTGTGTTTCTTGCCAACATGTCACATGAAATACGCACGCCCCTTAACGGGATCATGGGCATGACAGAAATACTCTCTCAAAGTGAGTTGTCTTCGCATCAACAAGAAGTTGTTGATGACATTGACTCCTCATCTCAAACACTGCTTACTTTACTTAACGATATATTGGATCTCTCTAAAATCGAGTCTGGACGATTGGAGCTGTCACTAGTAGAAGCGGATATCCGAGAAGTCGTGTATCAGTCGATGATTTTATTCCAATCCAAAGCAACATCTAAACAGCTAAAGTTAGGTATTAATTTAGCTGAAAATATCCCCATTCGCGTGATGGTCGATGATCATCGTGTCAAACAGGTAGTTACGAATCTGGTATCGAATGCGGTTAAGTTTACCGAAAGTGGGCATGTATGCGTTGATGTTAGTTATGAGGAGTTACTTGAGAAAGAACGTGGAGTGCTGAAGTTTAAAGTAGAAGATACCGGAATAGGCATTGATCAAGATAAGTTAACCACGATTTTTGAACCCTTTACTCAGGAAGATGAAGGAGTGTCGAGGCAATTTGGCGGCACAGGGTTGGGTTTGGCAATTTGTTGTCAGCTTGTGTCGATGATGGGGGGCAAGCTCGTAGCAACATCTACAAAAGGAGTGGGCACATGCTTTGAATTCTCGATTGAGGTTGAAGCAATTCCGGTGTTTGGCTGGCGTTCGGAGATGATTAATAAAGGGCTTTTGATCTGCTCAAATTACGACTACGCCGACCAAGTATTAAAAGAGTGTCGCTTAGCGAAAATCAATCTCTTTGGTGTTAATAATGTGAATGAAGTGCAAGCGATAAATGATGACTTTGATGTCATATTTCTGTGCCACAGTAACGACGCTAATACCGATGAAATCTTGGATAATCTATCATTTAATTACGATCTTCGCCGTGTGATTATTTGCCAGCATCATTTATCCACTCCCTACGAAAATGCAGAAAAAGTACATGCCGTACTCACATTACCTTTCCTTGGCAATCGATTTAAGCATGTCATTGATGATTTAGCTAAGGTTGAAAAGACTATATCAAGTGACAATGTCACCAATAATGTTGTCAGCTCTGAATATCGAGCGTCGCGCTCTCATCGGAGGATCTTAATTGCGGAGGATAATTTGATGAACCAGAAAATAGCGAGTTTTTTTCTGGATAAAGCAGGTTATGACTATTTGATAACAAGCAACGGTCAAGAAGCGTTAGAAGCCATCACAAAGGGAGAAGAATTCGATGCAATTTTAATGGACTGCATGATGCCCGTGATGGATGGACTGACCGCGACGAAAGAAATTCGTCGTTGGGAAAAGAAAGCAGGACGTGAAAAAACGATGATTATCGCACTCACTGCGAGTGTTTTGGAAGAAGACATCCACAACTGTTTTGCGGCAGGCATGGATGCTTATTTACCTAAGCCGTATAAATCGAACCAGTTATTTGAGCTCTTTAGTGAATTAAAACTCGCCTAGCTAACATTTCAACTTAGACAAGGCGTCAAAACGATAAAGCCCCACTTCAGGGGCTTAGTTCTGATTATTCATTGTTGTGCGTTGGCTTGCGCGCCTGCGAGTTTGCGTATGGTTTGGCGATAGGTTAGGTATGCGGAAACACCAGCTAACAGGTTGCCGATACAAGCGCCTAAGAGTAAACCTCGGATTCCATCCATTTGAGCGCCAACCCACAAGCACGGTAGGAAAAAGACAAACAAGCGCAGCGCTGAAATGGTGAGCGCGGTGTAAGATTTGCCTAATGCATTACAAAGAGAAACCATTAGCATACAAACCCCTAATGAACCCAAACTGATCGGCACTATCAGTAAATGCATTTCCAAGACTTGCTCCACTTGCACATCACTTGTCATCAATAATGCGAGTGGGTTTGCGACGGCAAATGTAATGGCAGCAATCAAAAGTTGGAAACCTAGAATGAATTTTACGGCAATACTGACGAGCCTTTGGATATCTTCATAGTTCTTTGCCCCAAGTAAGCGTCCAACCATTGGAGGCATAGACATTGTCAGCGCCAAGACCGAAACGATAGCAAAGAACTCATAGCGTGAACCAAGCGCCCAAGCGGCGACTGCTGCGGTTCCAAAGCTTGCCAATAATTTTGTTGCTAGCATGGAAGACAACGGTGGCAGCAGTTGGCTAATCATCGCAGGGCCCATAATGTTACCGATAGATGCAACACTTTTGGCTACGTTAAGATCTTGCCATTGTGTCGTTGCCCAGTGATTCTTTTTCACGCGAGGAGCGACGACTAAAATACCAAACCCAAAAGCGACGATGGTTGCTATTGCCGCTCCGTTAATACCCAAGTCAAACGTGAAAATAAATAGCGGATCGAGCACAAGGTTCACGCCGCTGGTTATCATCATCATTGTGCCAGGTAACATTGTATTGCCATTAGCTCGGCAGATACTGTAGTAAAAATACAAAACTGCACCAGTCCATGAGCTTAATAACCACCAAGGCCAGTAACTGTCGATTATCGGCATAACAGATTCTGGAGCGCTTAATAGAGCTAAAATGGGGTAGCGCAAAAGCCAAATTAGCCCGCCAAAAATAGCGACACCAATTGAGCCGATCATCAATACCAATCCGCCAAGTTGTTTGGCATACCGACTTTCATTCGCCCCAAGAGCTTTAGAAATGACCGCTGTCGTTGCGATCCCTAGACCGACTTGAATACCGATAATGACCATTTGCAAAGGCAGAGTGAAACCTTGAGCGGCTAACGGTAAAACGCCGAGCTGACCGATAAACGCACTATCCACAAGCTGAAAGCTCATTAAAGACAGAACGCCAAATAGCATTGGCCAGGTCATCGTAAATAATTGTTTTGCAAGCGTTGGTTGTGTACTTGTCGTAGTTGAAGACATAGAAAGCTGAATGCGTTAGGAATAAGAGTTAGATTGATTGTACACGGCGGTTAGTTTAGAGACAAAAATAAACCCCGAGGAAGATATTCTTGCTCGGGGTTCGAAAATCTAGCTTACGCGTTTATTTTTTGCCGCTAGTTTGCTTGTCTTCTTCAGTCAGCTCACGAATGCGACGGCTGATGTCACGACGTGCTTTAGAGATCTCAGCGCTTTTAATGATGTGGTCATCAACACGATCTTCATAGTCTGCTTTCATATTTTTGATGATTGCGACGATTTCATCGTGAGTCATTTCTGGTTTGATGTAGTCTAGAAGGTTTTCTAGAAGATCAACACGTTTACGGTTATCACGAACTTTCTTCTCGTTATCAAGAAGCTCACGTTTTAGTTTGTTTTTACGACGAGCTTGGTTAACGATTTCAAATACGCTACTCATAGTTCTCTTTCCTAATTTTATGAATATCTTCCTCGATTAAAGCACAACATCCAGTGGCATAACAGTCTTTAGATCAATAGCAATGCAGAGTTGAACATTTCTCAACCAATTGCGCTGTGTCCATATAATCGTGCTGCTTTCTTCGAGTTTTGGCCAGCATCGTAGAATCCATCGATTCATTGTCATAACGTGGCCTTCACTATATTATCAACACCATTGAATGCAAAATGATGAACTTGATATGGACTCTGGTAACACTGCGGAGCAAGTAAATAGTCAAGATAATGAGCAAGTCACTCGCTCTGTGGCTGAAAAGTTAAAAACGGCGTATATCAACGCACGCGAGCAACTCGAAATCATCGAAGTTGAGCTTAATCGTTCAAAAATAATGATGGTCGACCAAGATGGCAATTTGACGAGAGTGCCGATTCTCTCGGAGCATTGATACCTGACCCTATTCGTAAGGGGTGTCAGGTCTTAAGCTATGCTTTAGCCTGACACCAACACCTGAACCGCTAACGCTTCTTGCACTGCTGTGTGAATTTATGGCGTATGATTTCGAAGCGATTTAGGTACAAAGTCAAATGCAAAAATAATAAGGAAATGCATTATGAAAGTTGAGCTAACGGCAATTGAAGCACGAGTTATTGGTTGCTTGATCGAAAAAGAAGTCACTACCCCAGATCTTTACCCCCTCAGCCTAAACGCATTAACCAACGCGTGTAATCAAAAAAGCAACCGTGATCCCGTGATGTCACTCTCAGAGTCAGACGTACTCGATGCCGTTGATGCTCTTATTGAGCGCAGGCTCGTCAGTGACGAAAGTGCGTTCAACAGCCGCGTCAGCAAGTATCAACACCGTTTCTGTAATACGGAATTTGGTGATTTAAAGCTGACAGAGCAGGAGAAGGGCATTGTATGCTGTATGCTTTTGCGCGGTGCTCAAACACCTGGGGAAATTCGTACTCGTACTAATCGTCTCGCGACATTTCATGATGTAAAAGAAGTGGAAATGGTCCTTGAGCATTTAGCAAGTGAAGAGAAAGGACCATTAGTGGTCAAATTACCACGTGAGGCTGGTAAGCGGGAGTCGCGTTATATGCATTTGTTCTGTGGTGATGTTGATGCGTCCGAACTTGCAGCGCCTGTGTCTGCTGCAAGCTCGAGCTCCGATCGAGTAAGTCAGCTAGAGCTCGAAGTCGCTCAGCTGAAAGAAGAGCTGGATGAATTAAAAGCTAAGGTTGAGTCACTGCTTTCATGATGGAAAATACAACGCAGCGTTGGAGTGTCTACCTGATACGAAATAACCGCAACGCGTTGTATTGTGGTGTTACCAATGATGTTGAACGAAGATTCAATCAGCACCAAACCGGAAAAGGAGCGAAAGCTTTGAAGGGAAAAGGCCCTTTGGTATTGGAATGGTCATTGGATTTTGACTCAAAGACGCTTGCCATGCGAGCAGAGTACTATATTAAGCAACTAACTAAAGCGAAAAAAGAGCTGCTCGTTATGTCAAAAGCAAATATTGTCGTCGACGAACATCAACAAATGATGTTAGAGATAGTGGCACTCTGATAAGCCCTTGCTACGCAAAGATACACGGAAACCGCCCATGCCACATTGGCGGTTTCTTTTTGTTTTTGGAGTACCATGTAGGAATAAACTGACGCATAATGGGCTGGTGTTCTGTTTACAGGTCCTGAATATGAAAAGCGCGAAATGTCTTTGCGTCATCGAGACAAAGGAAGCGACTCAATGTACTTTCATTTGCATCCACTCAGACCAAGAACTAATTTACTATTGAAACAGGCACTAAGAGGAAGGTAGATTACAAGAGTATAGGATGACTCGGCTAGGTAATGAATAGAGCTGAATTAGGCTCATAAAAAAGCTAAAAGAGCAGTAGATGAAAAAAGCGTTAGTATTCTCCCTGATTTCAATGGCCGCTTTTGCGCCGAATGTGCAGGCCACCCAAGTTCTTAATGGGTATTGGGCATATCAAGAGTTTTTAGACCAGTTTCCACAACAGAAGCAGCTAACTAGTGCGTTGGCTGAAGTGGTAAGAGAAACCCCTGTACCCGTAGCAAAAGACAAAAAGCGTCCACTGAAAATTTCTGTTGTTTATCCAGGGCAGCAGATCTCTGATTATTGGATTCGAAACATCGACGCGTTTGAAAAACGCCTAGATAAGCTTGATATCGACTATCAGCTAAATCAAGTGTTTACTCGTCCTAATGCAGATATAAAGCAGCAAAGTTTGTCTTTAATGGAGGCGCTGAAAAGCAACTCCGATTACTTGATCTTTACTCTAGATACCACAAGACATCGTAAGTTTGTTGAGCATGTCTTAGATTCAAAGAAAACCAAGTTAATTTTACAAAATATCACCACACCTGTTAGGGATTGGGAACATCATCAGCCGTTTCTTTATGTTGGTTTCGACCACGCAGAAGGAAGTCGTGAATTGGCCGTTGAGTTTGGCAAGCGTTTCCCTAAACATAGCCACTATAGTGTTCTCTACTTCTCAGAGGGCTACATTAGTGACATCAGAGGCAACACTTTTATCAACCAAGTGAACCGCGATAATCAATTTGAACTACAATCTGCTTACTACACCAAAGCAACAAAGCAATCTGGGTATGAAGCTGCAAAAGCCAGTTTGGAGAAGTATCCGGACGTTGACTTCATTTACGCGTGTTCTACCGATGTAGCATTAGGTGCTGTTGACGCTCTTAAAGAGTTAGGTCGTGATGATGTCATGATCAATGGTTGGGGCGGCGGTTCAGCAGAGTTAGAGGCGCTTTCTAAAGGGGAGTTAGACGTTACCGTTATGCGTATGAACGATGATACAGGTATTGCAATGGCTGAGGCCATTAAGTGGGATTTAGAAGGAAAGCCAGTTCCCACTGTTTACTCTGGTGATTTTGAAGTCGTTACCAAATCGGACTCTCCAGAAAGAATTGAAGCATTAAGAAAACGTGCATTTAGATACTCAGATAATTGATGACAACTACATCAAAAACAAGAAAGCGTCGCTCACTGTCGACGCTTATTACCAAAATAATTATTCTCGTACTTGCTCCGATCATTCTAGGCATCTTTGTTCAGAGTTATTACTTCTCGAAGCAGATTATTTGGCAGGAAGTCGACCGAACCAAGCAGCAGACCTCTGCCCTGATCCTGAACATTTTTGATAGCCATTTTGCAGCGATTCAGATTCATCACAACAGCAATTCGAAAAGTGATGTTGTATTGGATTTTTATACAGAACGTGATGAAGAGGCACTCAATTACTTTTTCATGAGTATTGACCAGAGTGATCCTTCCCATACACCGGAGTTTCGTTTCCTAACCGATCATCAAGGTATTATTTGGGACGATGGCAACGCGCATTTCTATGGCATCAACAACCTGATACTTAGCCGACTTGCCAGTCAAGTGACCTTTAGCAACAACTGGTATTATCTACCCTCACAGACCCCGATGGGAACTCGCCATCTTTTACTTCGTCGTGTACCCGTTTTACAACCTAAAACCGGTGAAGTGATGGGGTACTCTTACAATGTTGTTGTTTTAGATAATAACTTTGGGTTGATGGAAAGGTTAAAAAATGAAGGCAACGTCGACAATGTTGTGTTGGTCGCTAACAACACACCATTGGCAAGCTCATTAGTAGGAGATGAGGCTTATCAAATATTTGACGTACTCAAACGACGAGAGTCCCAGCACAAGCTTGACCAATTATTTATCATCAAAACCCCTATTGAGGTAAATGCCGCCGAGACTGACTTGTGCTTGCTTACTGTGCAAGACAATCAGAGCGTGGTGACATTGCAAATCCAACACCTGCTAGCAATGCTAGCCTCAGTTATCGGTATGGTTATGATTGCGCTAATGACTAAAGAATGGATCGAGAATCGAGTAGTTGAAGAGTTAGGATCCCTGATGGCATATACCCGCTCGGCTCGTGAAGAAAAAGGATTTGAGCGTTTTGAGGGGTCAGATATTGAGGAATTCGATCATATTGGTTCGACACTAGAAAACACTTTTGAAGAGCTTGAAGCACAAAAGCGGTCTTTCCGAGACCTGTTTAACTTTGCGTTATCACCTATTATGGTGTGGTCTGAATCGGGTGTACTTATCCAAATCAATCCGGCAGCACGCAAAGAGTTAGTCATGGAAAACGATATTGAAACCATGCACCCAGTGTTCAAAGGTTTCAAAGAAAAGTTGATGCCACACCTTCGCATGGCGGCTCAGGGAGCTACGTTGACAGGCGTTAATGTGCCAATTGGAGACAAAGTATATCGCTGGAACTTATCGCCGATTCGAGTTGATGGAGATATTAGCGGTATTATTGTTCAAGGTCAGGATATAACCACGCTAATTGAGGCGGAAAAACAGAGTAACTTGGCGCGCAAAGAAGCAGAGAAATCTGCTCAAGCCCGTGCCGACTTTCTGGCTAAAATGAGCCATGAGATCCGAACGCCAATCAATGGAATTTTAGGGGTTGCTCAATTGCTAAAAGACTCTGTGGAAACAGAAGAGCAGAATAACCAAATTGACGTACTTCGACATAGTGGTGAGCACTTACTTGCTGTTTTGAATGATATTTTGGACTTTTCGAAGATTGAGCAGGGTAAGTTTAATATCCAAAAGCACCCGTTTTCTTTCACTGATACAATTCGAACGTTAGAAAACATTTATCGTCCTATTTGTGAAAGTAAAGGCGTCAACCTTGTCATTGAAAACAAAATAGATCCCAATGTTGAAATCTTTACTGACCAAGTTCGTCTGAACCAAATTTTATTCAACCTAGTCAGTAACTCAGTAAAGTTTACGCCCTCGGGTAGCGTGCGCTTGCATGCTGAACTGGAGCAGTTCTATGGTGCTGACAATAGCGTGCTGGTCGTGGAAATTACGGATACAGGTATCGGCATCGAGTCTGACAAACTCGACCAAATGTTCGAACCTTTTGTTCAAGAAGAAGCAACAACGACTCGAGAATACGGTGGCAGTGGCTTAGGGCTGACCATTGTGAAGAGCCTTGTCGACATGCTGGAAGGTGATGTTCAAGTCCGCAGTCAGAAAGGCTTAGGAACGACTTTTGTCATTACAATGCCAGTGAAAGATCGTGAGCGAGTACTCACCCCTCTTGATTCGAGTTTGCGAGTTAAGCCAGGTGAACTATTTGCAGAGAGTCTCAAAGTGTTGTTGGTAGAGGATAACCATACTAACGCATTCATTCTAAAAGCGTTTTGTAACAAGTACAAAATGCAGGTTGATTGGGCGAAAGATGGGTTAGAAGCAATGGAATTCTTAAAAGATCATACTTACGATTTGATACTGATGGACAACCAACTTCCGCATCTTGGTGGAATTGAAACGACCAAAGAGATCCGACAAAAGCTAAAACTAGGCACGCCAATTTATGCGTGTACTGCTGACACCGCGAAAGAAACCAGTGACGCCTTTATGGAATCGGGTGCGAATTACGTGCTTCTCAAGCCGATTAAAGAAAATGCGCTCCATGAAGCATTTGTGGATTTTAAGCAGCGGTTCTTAGTCGAGCGAACATGAATAATTGGCTCACTACGGGATAACCCAATTATTCATTATCTGAAAAGCACAACACCATGACTGTGGGTTGTGCTTTTTTGTATCTGACCCTTTTACTCTTATACAAATCAGACTTTATTGGTCTCGACGTTTGTTGTGTACATCGCTGCATTTCAAATTCAAACATAGTGTTGTGTTACTTAGATTTCTGCCCCTTCACTGACACACCCAGCGTGATTTCAATCACAAAAAGATATTTACTTAGCGTGCTAACTATTTTATATTGCTTAGCACGCTAAGTAATTGAGTAGATCTTATGATTCAAGACATCAACAGTTTGCGAGACCTTTCTCTGGCTGAAAAATTATCTCGTGTTGCTCGTTTGTGGAAAATGGTTGCAGATCGCGAGTTAGAGCCTTTAAACCTGACGTATCCGCGTTGGACTGCGTTATGGAAGCTTTATCGAATGGGTGACAACATCAGTCAGAAGCATTTGGCTGAAGCGCTTGAGATCGAGTTAGCGTCGTTGATGCGAACATTAAAATTATTAGAAGAGCAATCTCTGATCACTCGCCATTGCTGTGAACACGATAAGCGAGCACGTATTGTTAGCCTCACAGAAGAGGGGAAAACCCTACTAAAGCAAATGGAGGCTCGGATTCTTCAAGTTCGAAGCAAGCTCCTAACGGACATCAACGACCAGGAACTTCAGCAGCTTTCATTGATTCTTGATCAGATTGCTCACAATGCGCTTGATTCACTTAGCGAATAAGTCAGAAAACCGAATAAAAAGAGAAGTAAACGCCTATGACTCCAGATCAAAAATTCGCACGTTGGATCAAATATTCTTGCGTCGCGTTTGTCCTTGTCTTTGCCTATTTTCTAGTTGCAGATCTCGCCATGCCGTTGACGCCTCAGGCAATGGCAACGCGTGTGGTAACTAAAGTGGCCCCCCGTGTGAGTGGGCAGATTACGCATCTTTATGTTGCCAACAACCAAGAAATAAGCCAAGGCGATCTACTATTTCAGATTGATCCCCAGCCTTATCAGCTCGCCGTAGAAAAGGCTCAACTTAACCTTGAGCGTGTGATTCAAAACAACGAACAACTTGATGCTTCTATTGCTGCGGCAAAAGCAGACGTTGAAGCGAGCAAAATCGTGGCGGAACAAAAAGTTCGCGAAGCAAAACGTCTTAATACTCTGTTTCACCGTAATGGTACTTCGCAACAGCAGCGCGATGACGCACAGAGCAGTGCAACGGCAGCTAAAGCGAACTTACTGGCCGCACGTGCTCGTTTAAAAGAGTTGGAAGTAAACCGCGGTGATTTAGGCGCGACGAATGTGAATATCCGCGTGGCGCAAAACCAGCTAAAACAAGCGGAACTTAATCTGTCTTACACTCAAGTCTCGGCGGAACATGATGGCGTTGTCGCTAACTTGCAGCTGGAGACGGGGGCCTATGCGGCAGCTGGTACACCTCTTGTCGCTTTAGTCTCCGATGACGTGGATATCATTGCCGACTTTCGTGAAAAGAGTTTACGACACTTTAATCAGAACAGCCGTGCGTTAGTGGCTTTTGATAGCTTACCTGGTGATGTATTTGAAGCTCGTATTACGAGTGTGGATGCCGGGGTCAGCTCGGGTCAATTCGATGCGGATGGTCGCTTAGCAACACCAACTGACTCAAACCGTTGGGTGAGAGATGCGCAGCGCTTACGTTTACATTTAGCTATCGATGAACCTCAGCAGCGCGCATTTCCAGCAGGGGCACGAGCAACCGTGCAGTTGTTGCCAGAAAACTCGTTATCTGGTTGGTTAGCGAGGTGCCAGATCCAATTCTTGAGTCTTCTTCATTATATTTATTAACGAGGAGGCGATATGAAGTTATGGGACCACCCCATGTCGGAAAACGACTTCCGTCAGTGTTTGCGCATTGCAACTGGTGCGACTATTGGTTTCACTTTATGTAAAGTATTTGGTTGGAACTATGGCGTATTCTTTACTGTAACCCCGATGCTGTTACTTGGAATGGTGCCAGTCATGAGTCTACATGCCGCACGACAACTGATTTTTTCAGCGGTTGTGTGTGGATTAGAAGTTGGGGTGCTTGGTGGGTTATTTGGTGGGCACCCAGGCATGATGACAATCATTGCATTCGGGTTGTTCCTATATAAATTCGCCTGTATGTCAAAAGGGAGCTTATTCTTATTTGGAGCGAACAGCGTACTGAGCTTAAGCATCATGCTGCATTTTGCTAGTTATCCAACCACTGACTTAAATGACCTAATATTTAGCAACCTGCAAGCGAATGTTATTTCAGTGATCGTTGCTTATGTGGTGACATTTTTGATTCCCGATGCGGAACCTCGTCAGCCACCAGCGAAACCGTCGCAGCCTAAACAGAGTCATCGAATGCGTCATGAAGCCCTTATGGGGGCGAGTATCGCTACAATGTCTTTCCTTGTATTCCAGCTATTTGACCTCAGTGACTCTATGTCTGCTCAGGCGACAACCTTGCTTTTATTGTTTCCTATGCATTGGAACGGTGCTTTAGGGTATGCGCGAAAAAGAGCAATGGGAACCTTGATGGGGGTGACCTTTGGTATCGTCGGACAACTTGTATTATACGATTGGTCGGATACTTTATTGTTTATCGTCCCATTGCTTTGGATTGGGGCTATGATGTTCAGCTATATGCACGTGAAAGAGTCTAGCGGCTCGGGAGCCGGATTTGGCGGTTTAACCACATTAGGCATTTTGTTCGGCCAATATCTTACTCCGGATGGTGACTTAATGTTCAGTGCGCTGTATCGCGTGAGCAGTATTTTGTTTGCTATTGTTGCGACGCTGCTTGTGACCTATACGGTTCACAGAATACTCAACAGCTTTGAGGCGACGCGCTTTAGCGAGCAGTAAGTTCAGACGTTACTGGTTAGAAAGGATTGCTCCAGTAACTCTGTTTTTAGTTCGTGAGTCATCTCAATGGAACTAGCAAACTTAATTCCAACTACCCATCCCTTCGCCAATTTCTTAATGTTGGCAATGACACATCGATTTTCTTCTCCGATATAGTGGCTTAACGGACATTCGATGGTAACACTCTCACCCACGTTGAATTCGGGCTCAATCAAGGTTGATATACCAACACCTGCTAGAGAGAAATCGATAAGGCTACCGTCGTAGACATTCCCTGCATGAATAACGTTACAGTTCATTTGCAACTTGTAACGCTCATGTTCTCGAACTGGTTTGGTTGCAAATGTTCCTGGAATGCGGATAAACAAAAGGGGGGATGGTCGAACGGTCGTCGTCAGTACGCTGGACTTAAACGCAATGACATGGCCTAACTCCGTATCTGATACACCACGCACGATGACATCGGCGTTGGGGAGTTTCCTCATCACTTGCTCTTCAAGCAAACGCATTGGTATATCAAGAATCAAATAAGCATTTTCTTTCATCCCAAGATAGGTGGTGGAATACGTATATTGATCCTTAGGCCCAAATTCGAAATTAGTAGAAAGTTTCATTCCCGGTTTGAGAAACCTATGCAGTTCATCTTTACTATGAGTGGCTGGCATCACATTGGCGTTTTAATTTTTAGTTAAGCTGAGGCTATCAAAACGCCATTTTGTTATTCAAGATAGTAAGGCATAAGTTTTTGTAAAATCATCGCTATCTGTGAAGTGGTGGGCGATAAGTTTGGTTCATTCCATCTTTCATAAAGATTTGGCTTGCCACAATACTGCCGCATGTGACCAACATCAGCGCTAACCAAGTGAGAGAATCTGGTTGTTCACCAAAAATTGGAACGGCAAGAAGTGTCGCGACGACTGGAGTTAATGAACCAAAAGCAGCGCTGGCTTCGGCACCGATGATCCTAATTGCATAAATGAAAGTGAAAGAAGCGATTAAACCTGCGCCAACACCTTGTAGCATCGCGTGGCCAAATAACTCCTCCCATGGCCACTGGCTGAACGGTGTTACCACCAAATAACTGTCTACCCACCCGAAACCAACGGCGATGATGAGCAGAGCCAAAGACGCGATTGCAACGAATCCTGCACAGACGTGTGCATTAAGATTGGCGACACGAGCGCTGATGGTGAAAGCAGCCCACATGATGCTGCCAGTTAGAAACAGGATATGCCCTTGTAATTGAGACCAGTTGTACTCTGCGCCGCTATTAGAAAGAAGGAATACGAAAATCCCTAACAACACCGTAGAAAGCCCGATTAAGCGGTGAGCACTCAGCGACTGTTGATAACAAAGTACCGCGATAGCAGAAACAAACAATGGCAAAGTGCCAGGTACTAATGCACTGCCGTGCGCCACGGGAGCGAAATGCATAGCCGTTCCGACGACCAGAAGATAGGGAAGGCCGCTTCCAACCACAACACCAACCAGGTAGCGTTTAGGCACTACGCGCAGCGACTGTTTATGCTTAATCACAAATGGTAATAAAATTATACTTGGGATGAGAAAGCGAACTAACGCGATATCGGCTGGCTGCAAGGCAGAAATTGCGCCCCCTTTTAAAGAAATAAAGAAACCAGACCAAAGCAGTAAGGTCGTTAATATAGCTGCGTATCCCAAGATCATTATCGACATGTCCATTTGTAAATGATGTGTTAATTGTTGAATAAAACTCTTGCCAAAGGGAGGCAAAGTTTGACGTAATTAGGCTTGATGTTGGTGATAAATTGCGTATAAATGTTAATTATTAGTGATTAAAGGCACGGAAGAATAAATGGATAAAATTGACAGGCAACTTATCAACCTAATGCAGAAGGATGCCACTCTGACAACTGCAGAACTTGCTGACCAAGTAGGGCTATCGGCATCACCTTGTGCAAGGCGCATTAAGCGTTTGGAGCAGGAAGGTGTAATTAGTGGTTATCGAGCTATTGTGTCCAGAGACACTGTAGGCATCGCGATGACTGTATTTGTTGAAGTGAGTTTAAATAACCACCAAGCTTCTTCGATTGATGAGTTTGAACATGCCGTTGTTGAGATGGATGAAGTGATCTCATGCCATGTCGTATCAGGGGCCTATGATTACCTGTTAGAGGTGGTCAGTAAAGATCTCGCTGGTTATGAAACATTTACTAGAAAGTTACAGCGATTAGAAAATGTGAAAGATATTCATACCCACCTAGCGATTAGACAAGTGAAAGGAAATGGCAGTTTGCCGATTTATGCATAAGAAAGATGAAATTTTTCGATAGACTTAAGATTGCCCACTATCATCGAAAGCGATATAGACAGTTTGGTAAAGACAGAGCCCGAACTCTGGGATGGGCAGATAAGTATAGTCAGATCAGCCGTTTTGAGGCGTTGTGCCGAGGGTTAACGTTAGACGGTTCAAGTATTTTAGATATTGGGTGCGGCTACGGAGACTTGTTAGCGTTTATCGAACTTACGGGGGGGCTTCCTCAAAGCTACATTGGCATTGATCAGCAAAAACAGTTTATCTCTGAAGCCAGAAAACGAGATTTTCGCACGCAAAGTAAGTTTATATGCGGTGACTTTTCAACGTTGGTATTGCCTCGTTGCGATTTTGTTTTTGCTTCCGGATCATTGAACTATCAATCCACCAACCCAAATCATACCATTGAAATGATTGATAAAATGTACCGAGCGACAGAGAAAGGTTGTGTGTTTAACTTGTTGGATGAATCCAAACTACCCAGCATGAAAATGTTAGCGTCGCACAATAAAGAAGGTGTCTTTCGCTATTGTCGGTTGCTGTGTCCGAATACACGATTGATTGAGGGGTACTCCGAGCACGACTTTACGATTGCCATGATCAAAAAAGCGGAGTCCGTTTCCTGACTCCGCTTTATAAATTCTTAAGCCTTATTGGTTTTTGTATTGTGAGATTTCACAGTTACCTGTGTATCTATCAACCTTGAATGAGAACGCGGCTGAATGGTATTCCCTCCCATCACTCCATATTGTTTCTCCGAAGATTTTACACAGATCCAAATCACTGATTGAACCGAACTCTTTTACGTGCCTAACTACTGACAAAAACTTGGCTTTGGTAGCATTAGGACATTCCCTGTTACTTAATCGATTGATAACCATGTTTGTAGCATCATCTCCAGCCAAATGTGACTTTTTATTAAATTTTATTAATGGCTAAACTAACCAAAAAATGTCCATAAGTAAAGCATTAATGTGACGTATGTCTCTATAAATTGATTGTCTTGGTCATGGTTTAGTCAAGTTTGTCAAAAGGAACAATCCCATTATTTACATTTGATATCATTCACGACTAAGGAAAGATAAAAAGCACGAATAACGTCCAATATTGGAGTGAAAAACCAACATCGTCTATTCAGAACTGGCTCTGTTTTTACTTCGAAACATCTTGAGCGTATTGAAGCGCTCGAGCTTCTTTATCATAGACTTGTGACAGAGTTTGATATTGTGAAGAGAGGCGCTTGTAATCTTCAGCAAGTTCCAAAGCGTTGGTGTTATACCATTCCGCGGTTATTTGATTGGCTATTTTGTTTGACTCGCGGCACTTTTGGGCCAGTATCTCCCACCCATTTGCTGACCATTGGGATTGTGTGCTCAATTTAAGCAGCTGATTCGCTTTAGTTGTGAGCTCTTCTTTGTATTGAATCGATGCTTTTAATTGCGCTTTGAACACATTTTGGTTCGACTTGGCACGCCAAAGTAGCACGAGCTCATGCAGTGAAAAGGTTTCGGACAATAACTGACGCTGTTTATGTTCGGTTAAAAGTGTATTGAATACCTCAACATGCTGATTGTAATTGGACTCTAAACGATTGAATTGGGTAAGATTGTCATTCCACGACGATGGGTTACATTGAATATTGGCGTGCCCCGTTATCGGGAACAGAAGAAATAGTAGTATCCAATTGAGTCTGTTGATCATTATTGCTCGCGTTAGTTGACCTGCTCTTTTGAGTATATACCCAAATTTCTACGACATGCGTGCTGCTGGTGGGATAAGAATAAAGAATGAAAAGGAAAAGGGCATGAAGAAAATTCTCGTCGCATTGATTGTCATGCTGTTGCTCGGCGGAGCGGGGGCTGGATACTATTTCTTCTTTATGCAGAAAGATGAACCTGAAGCACCAAAGGCTACACAAGTCGAGCAATCGTCACTGCAAAAAGAAACATCCAAACCGATTCTGGATTTAGAAGCCGCTCCCCCGGAAGTTACCGAGTACTACGTTATTGAGCGTCGTGTCAATGTTTACAACAAGCCTAACCTTAATGCTTTAGTTGTCGATACGCTCTATAAGGGAGAAAAAGTATCGGTGTTAGAAAAAGTAGATGGGTGGTACCGAATCTCCGGTTATCTTGTCTATGAAGAGGGTGGAGAAGAAAAAGCCGAATGGTTGAATGCTGAAGGGTTATCGGATGCAGAGCCAGTTATTAAAGAGCAAGAGCGCTTAGAGATATTGGATGAATACCTACAGAAGTCGGATGATTTAAAAGTTCACTTGGATATTTTCCGTAAGAAAACACAGCAATTGTTAGACGATGAAACCTGTGATCCGAGTGATTTTGAGGAGCTCGGTGGTTGGGTGCGTTCTGTGACGTTCAAAAAGCGCAACGTTTACTTCATCTATTGTGGCGGTTTGGAGCAAGAGAATAAGATCTACTTAGATGTTGATAAGGGCGAGATTTTTTATCGATAGCTCACCACTAATTACACTCGTTCTCTAAAGACGTTTTGATAAAAGCAATAACGATGCAAACCTGAAATCAGAGATTTATAACTTTTTAGTTGTGAACCATAATCAATAGGAATACTATCATTAAGCCAAGTGACCTAACTTGGTTCTTTGTTTTTTTAGTGAGTTCCTATGCCTTGGATTTACCTTAGAAAATTGATTTTGCTGCTATTTGCAATGGTATTGCTACCAGTGCATGTATCTGCTGCGCAAATCGATCACAAGGCTCACGTACCGCACTTTTCTAAGCTACAACCTTTTGTAGCCGTAAGTGTATCGCCAAACTCTTCCGTCGATTTTTCTGAAGTTTCAGAAGAAAGCTCTCAATCTCCAGTATCTGAAGGTCATGCAAGTCTCGATTCCGTTGCTTTGTTTAACTCTCAGCGCTGGACGTCTTACTTACGGGAAGGGCTTGATGACGAGCACGTAGATTTTGTCGGCGATCTCACGACTCCGTTTTACGCTGATGCGGGTTACGCATACAGCTTGATGGACATTAACTGGCGTCACAACCAGTCCACATTTTATCATTTCACAAGCGATCATCGCATTTCTGGTTGGAAAGATACCAATGCCATGTACGTCGCACTCAATAGTCAGTTTTCTGCCTAAACACCATCTATTTGCACCATTGTGCACTCTTAACACGACGATTGTATTCGACAGGACGTGAGCGTTCTGAGCATTTCATACCCTGAATTTATTCTGGGAGCATCTGTCGTGTGTTAAGCCTTGTTATTAAAAGCTTCACTTCATTGTGAAGGGATGATGTTTACATGAAAAAAACGCCAAAGCAGCAAAAGAACAGAAAGCTGATGAATCACTACTCAGCTTGGAAATATGTCGTATTAATCACGACAGTCATTATTTTAACCCTAAGTGCTATACCAACTTGGTTTGGCGAACAGCCTTCTATCCAGTTGACGTTTGCGGATCAAAACAACAGTGAAATGTCGGTTGTTCATCTGAATCAACTGCTAAAAACCAACCATATTTCAGCCGACAAAATCATCGAAAAAGACGGCAAAACAACCATTGTATTCGATGGTGAAGATGCGCAAAGTAAAGCTCGTGCGTTGTTAAACAAAGAGCTAAATAAAGACGACAGCATCACTTTCTCATACGTATCGGTTGCGCCAGAATGGTTGAATGAGATGGGCTTTAGCCCAATTAAGCTCGGTCTTGACCTTCGTGGTGGCGTTCAGTTTCTGTTGAATGTTGATGTGAATAAAGCGTTTGAAGAACAACGTGATGCGTTGATTGATGAAATTAAAGCGAACCTACGTGATCAACGTGTTCGTGGTGTGCAAGTTCGAGCAGAAAGTGGCAACCGAATTACGGTAAACAGTGACAGCGAGCAAGCATTGTCGGAAGTGAACAAGTTTTTGCGTCAAAACTACCCGGGCTGGATTTCAAAAAGTTCATCTCGTGGCTTTGTGCTTGAACCGAGTGAACAAAATATCCAAGAATTTCAATCGTCGACTCTTCAACAAAACCTGAAGATCATGCGTGGTCGTATTGAAGAACTTGGTATCACAGAGGCACTAGTGCAACGCCAAGGTAAAGAGAGCATTCGAATTGAGCTCCCTGGTGTACAAGATCCTGCTCAAGCGAAAAACGTTATTGGTGCAACAGCAAGCTTGGCGTTTTATGAAGTGAAAGATGCGAGCCAAGCACACAGCAGCCAAGATCTTGTTCTTCAAGATAATGACGGCCGTACTGTGATTTTGGCAAAACGACCAGTTCTAACGGGCGAGCACATCGTGAACGCTCGTGCTGGTGTCGACAAAATGGGCATGTCAGAGGTAAATATTTCTCTTGACCACGCTGGTGGTAAGAAAATGAGTGACTTCTCAGCAACTCACATCGGCAAGCCAATGGCGACCGTTTACCGAGAGTACAAAACAAACGATCGCGGTGTAACTGAGCGTAGTGAGCGCGTTATCAGCGTCGCAACTATTCAATCTCAACTTGGTAGCCAGTTCCGTATTACTGGTGCAGGTAGCATGGACGATGCACAGCAGTTAGCGCTATTACTTCGAGCGGGTTCACTAACTGCGCCGGTTACTATTGTGGAAGAGCGAACAATCGGTGCTTCTCTGGGTGCAGAAAACATTGAAAACGGTTTTGCAGCACTGGCTTTAGGTATGGGTTTAACACTGACCTTTATGGCACTTTGGTACCGCCGCTTAGGTTGGGTAGCAAACGTGGCGCTTTGTGCCAACATGCTTTGTTTGCTTGGCTTAATCGCCTTGTTACCAGGAGCGGTTCTAACGCTTCCGGGTATTGCCGGTTTAGTGTTAACCGTCGGTATGGCAGTGGACACCAACGTTATTATTTTCGAACGTATTAAGGACAAAATGCGTGAAGGTCGCAGCTTCGCTCAAGCGATTGACCTTGGCTTTGACAGCGCATTCTCGACCATCCTTGATGCCAACATTACTACCATGATCACCGCCGTGATTTTGTACGCCATCGGTAATGGCCCAATCCAAGGCTTTGCCTTAACACTCGGATTAGGTTTGTTAACCAGTATGTTTACAGGCGTATTTGCCTCTCGAGCAATGATCAATTTAATTTGGGGCCGCGATGCCCGTCGTGATGTGAGGGTTTAATCATGGTCGAAATGCTAAAACAAAATATTCGTAAAATTCGCTACTTTACTACGCTAGTTTCCATCATTTTAACGGTGATCGCGATCGTCGCTCTAGGCTTTAAAGGGTTGAACCTAGGTTTGGACTTCACTGGCGGTATGGTGACAGAAGTAAAGGTAGATAAGCAGCTAACTAACCATGATCTGCTTGACGTTCTGCAACCAAAGCTTGGTGAATCTGCGTCAGTGACACGCTCTGGTGAAGATGGCCGTTGGGTGATTCGTTACTCTGCGCCGGAAGATGGACAAACGTTGCCAAGTGTAGAAGAGGTGTTGAAGCCAATCTCTCACCAAGTTGATGTTGTCAGCAACAGTATAGTTGGCGCTCAAGTTGGCCAAGACTTGTTTGAACAAGGTGGCTTAGCATTGTTGATTTGTGTGTTGAGTATTCTCGGTTACTTGTGTTTCCGTTTTGAGTGGCGTTTGGCCAGTGGTTCACTGTTTGCTTTGGCCCATGATGTGATCTTAGTGCTTGGTTTCTTTGCAATTACTCAAATGGAGTTCAACTTAACCGTTTTTGCAGCGGTGTTAGCAATTTTAGGTTACTCATTGAATGACTCGATCATCATTGCAGACCGAATCCGTGAGCTGTTGATTGCGAAACAGAGTTGGAAAACAGAAGACATCAATGATCAAGCTGTTATCGCGACGTTTTCACGCACTATGGTGACATCTGGTACGACATTGATCACTGTTGGTGCATTATGGATTATGGGAGGAGCGCCTTTGGCTGGTTTCTCAACCGCCATGTTTATTGGCGTTCTGTCGGGTACATGGTCTTCGATTTCGATTGGTACTGTGCTGCCGGAGTGGTTGAAACTGGAGCCGAAACATTATCTGCCTGTTGAGATCGACGCTGCGCCATAGCATCGTTCTTTTAAGGTAAAAGTGCTTGCGCCACTCATCTTGAGTGGCGCTTTTTTGTGCTTATTTCACGCGCATCAAGCGATGTTTCACAAGTCCCAAATCGAACTCTAAGACTTGTGAGCGCTTCATTGCTTCGACTTTATTCAACATCGACTCTTGGTAGCCTTTCTTCTTCATCCACTGAAGAGGTACAGAGAAAGCATCTTCATTAACGACATAAGACTCGCCTTTATGCTCACCGCTATAGACGTTCACAACCCAAACTCGGGCTTGAAAGTCCAATACTTCACCCATGACTTTAGCGATTTTATTCAGAATATTTTTCATTGTTTCCAGTTTGCCTTAGCTTAGTAGCAACCAGACACCAACTCCCATCATTAAAGTGCCTGCGATACGGTTCATTAGACGTACATTCTTAGACTGACCTAAGACGTGTTTCAACCCTTTACCACCAGTAGCGTACAGAGACATGCAAATGAACTCAAACAGTAAAATAATGGAGACAAGTATGATCAGTTGCGGTGCAAGTGCTGCGTTTTGGTCTATAAAAGGCGGTAAAAGAGAAATCATAAATGCCCAGCCTTTTGGGTTTGCGATTGCGGTAACGAAGCCTTGCATGATAAGTGCGATATTGTCACTCTTTGGTGTTTCTAAGTTGTCGACATTAATCGCAAGTTTCCCTCGCGATCGCCACATTTCAACTCCAAGATAGAGTAAATAACCGCCACCAATGAACTTTAACGCGATAAACATCCAAGGATAATTGAGCATAATCGCAGCGATACCTAACACCGCAGAGACTGACACCAGCGCGACACCGAGAAGTTCTCCTATCATCATCCATAACGTGCGACGATAACCGATACTCATACCTAACGTTAGGGCGAGAGTCATGCACATACCAGGCGTGATTGAGACAAAAAAGAAAGTAGGGATGAACATACTGAGCAATGCAAGATTCATATCTGTTGATGATTTAGTGATTAAAGAGAAGCCACAAAGATAGTGCAAAGTGGAAAAGGATGCTACTACAAAGCGAGCGATTACTTTCACTAGTAGCTAGTTGATGTTCTTCGAATATATAAATTTAAAATGAAATTATATTTTAATCTATGCGTCATAATAGTGCGTATTGCACCAGTATGAGACAAGCTCTTATATCATTTTTAGATTAAATATATTCAATTTATTATATTTTATCGGTATTAATCATCATTGTATTAAAAAAATCGAATTGATAACTAAATTATCATTAAATGCAGTAATTAAATGATATGTTTGATAATTATTTTTACCGATAATTGAATTATTATTCTAATCTCAAGTTTGTTGTAATCATATAGGCTTAAAATTCAGATCTTAAATCATGACATAATGTAACGTCTACCATTCTGTATGTAAGTTCATGATATTTAATAATTATGTTTCTATTTCTGTTGGTGTGGCTTTTGTGGAAGTGTGATTTAAAACAATGACTTATGTAAAATTAACCATTTTATAACATTTCACGGGTAATGAGATCTAAATCAATCTTATGCAATTGGGTGAGTTTTTTATTTGAAATGTAATATTTCTAGGTTAACTTAAAATAAAGGCAGCACGGGATTGGTTGTCAAAAGAATAAATAAACACGTCAGTTGGTGAACTATTTCATCAGTGTATTAAGTTTGCTTTTTAAATGCCGTTAAGAATGGAGTCTTCAATGAAGAAAGTCGCTTTGATCACTGGATCAAAAGGCGGAATTGGTTCTGCTATTTCCTCTCAATTAGTCAATGACGGTTACCGTGTAATCGCTACTTATTTCACAGGTAACTACGAATGTGCGCTGGAGTGGTTCAACAGCAAAGGGTTTACCAAAGATCAGGTTCGCCTTTTTGAGTTGGATGTAACAAACACGACAGAGTGTGCAGAGAAATTGGCGCAATTGCTTGGGGAGGAGGGAACCATTGATGTTGTTGTCAACAACGCAGGAATCACACGTGATGGCGTGTTTAAAAAGATGACTGCGCAAGCTTGGAATGATGTCATCAATACCAACCTCAATAGTTTATTCAACGTTACGCAACCCCTCTTCGCTGCAATGTGCGAAAAAGGCGGTGGTCGTGTCATCAATATCTCTTCAGTCAATGGTCTTAAAGGGCAGTTTGGTCAAGCAAACTACTCGGCGGCGAAAGCTGGGATGATCGGTTTCTCTAAAGCCTTAGCATACGAAGGTGCTCGCTCGGGTGTGACAGTTAATGTTATCGCTCCGGGTTACACGGGTACGCCAATGGTTGAGCAAATGAAGCCAGAAGTGCTGGAATCCATTACGAACCAAATTCCAATGAAACGTCTTGCGACACCAGAGGAAATTGCAGCATCAGTGAGCTTCTTGGTCAGCGATGCGGGCGCCTACATCACCGGAGAGACTTTGTCGGTGAACGGCGGCTTATACATGCACTAAGGAGAGAAGATGATGGAAAAAGTATTTATCGTAGCGGCGAAGCGTACTCCAATTGGTGCTTTTGGTGGTAGCCTGAAAAATACTTCTGCTGGCGATCTGGCAGCAGTAGCGATTAAGGGCGCGTTGGAAGCGGCAAAGTTGCCTGGCGACAAGGTTGACGAAGTGATTGTTGGCAACGTTGTTGGTGCAGGTCAAGGAATGGGTGTTGGCCGCCAAGCGGCACTGTTTGCGGGGATTCCTGAATCTGTTCCTGCATATGGCGTAAACATGGTTTGCGGTAGTGGCATGAAAACGGTCATGGATGCCGTGTCCCATATCCGTAGTGGCGATGCTGAGATCGTTGTTGCAGCGGGTGTTGAAGTCATGTCTCAGATTCCGTTTGCTGCACCAAGCAGCATTCGTGATGGCAACAAAATGGGCAATCTGGAGCTAAAAGATCTGCTCATAGCGGACGGTTTAACCGATGTTTACAACCAATATCACATGGGTGTGACGGCAGAAAACGTAGCAAAACAAATCGGCTTAACTCGCCAGCAGCAAGACGAATACGCGCTGTCTAGCCAACAGAAAGCGGTAGCCGCTATCGAAGCTGGCAAATTTCAAGACGAAATTGTGCCAGTGGAAGTAAAGCAACGCCGTGAAACCGTGATGTTTGATACGGATGAATACCCAAAAGCGAACGCGACAATGGAAGCCTTAAGCAAGCTACGTCCTGCTTTTGACCGCGAAGGCACTGTGACTGCGGGTAATGCATCAGGCATTAACGATGGAGCGAGTGCGATTATCGTGGCGTCTGAAAGCGCAGTTAAAGCGCATGGATTAACGCCGCTTGCTGAGATCGTAAGCTATGCGCAATCGGGTCTTGATCCGAAGATCATGGGCCTAGGTCCTGTTGAGTCGGTCAATAAAGCACTCGAAAACGCAGAACTCACAGTAAATGATATCGACGTTTACGAGTTAAACGAAGCATTTGCAGCGCAAGCACTTGGCGTGATTCATCAGTTGGCGGAAACAAACCAAGTTCCAGTTAACGCGATTCAAGATAAAGCGAACTTTAACGGTGGTGCTATCGCGCTAGGACACCCGCTTGGTGCATCTGGAAACCGAATCTTAGTCACGCTGGTTCACGAGCTTCATAAGCAAAATGGTCAATATGGCGTTGCTTCACTTTGTGTGGGCGGCGGCATGGGCACGGCTGTGGTTGTAAAGACAGTTAAGTAATTATTTAAACGGACATTTTTAATTCTTTCTCTAGGAGACAAACCATGTACACAGATTTCTTCAAAACATTTAGCGATCAAACTGAAAAAAATCTAGAACCTTACTTGAAGTTCAACAAGCTAGTGACAAAAAACGTAGAAGTGTTGACCGAGCTTCAATTGAACGCCATTCGCACATACAGTGAAGTGGGTCTAAACCAGATGAAAGCAGCGACAGAAATCAAAGACGTAACGTCATTGACTGCTTTCAACAGTCAGCAACTAAGCGTACTTACTAAACTTTCTCAACAAATGATGGATGACAGCAACAAGCTTCAAGCGATTGCAAAAGAGTTCAAAGAAGACGTTGAGAAAATGACTTCGGAAAATCTAAAGACTGTTACTCCAGCGTAATTTGTCCGATTCTCGCCGCCCCTAGATTTGGGCGGCGTTGTTTTTTCCGAATATAGGAGTAAGACTATGTTTCAACACTTCTTTTCGGACTATCTTGTGAAGCTTCAGGAAACCAATCATCAGTGGTGGCATGATGTCGAAGTGAACAAGGCAGTCGTGAACTCTCCTTTAAACAAGGCCATGCAAGAAGTGAACTTTGAGGATACTGCCAAACTGTTCGAACAAGCTGCCAATCAGCCTGCTGCGATTTTAAAGCTGCAAGCACAGTGGTGGGAACAGCAGCTGCAAATTTGGCAGAATGTTGCATTGGCAGGGAACCAAGCACAAATCGTCGAAGCTGAAAAAGGGGATAAGCGTTTCTCAAACGAAGCGTGGCAAAATGAAGCCATGTATAGCTTCATCAAACAATCCTACCTTTTATTTAGTAAGACCTATCTGGACACCATCGAGTCTTTGGAAGGCTTAGATGAAAAGACGAAAGAACGTATTATTTTTTTCTCTCGCCAAGCCATTAACGCCCTTTCTCCTTCCAACTTCATCGCCACTAACCCAGAGCTTTTGAAGCTGACACTTGAGCAAAACGGTCAAAACTTACTGGCAGGCTTAGAGCAGTTGAAAGAAGACGTTGAGTCGAGCGCAGACATTTTAAAAATTCGTATGACGAATAACAATGCATTCCGCGTGGGCGATGACGTTGCGACGACACAGGGCAATGTGGTTTTTCAAAACGAATTGTTTGAGTTGATTCAATATCGACCTCTAACAGAGAAAGTGAATGCGACGCCGCTGCTCATCGTCCCACCTTTCATCAATAAATACTACATCCTTGATTTAACAGCAAAGAACTCAATGGTTCGATGGTTGTTAGAGCAGGGGCACAGTGTATTTATGATGTCTTGGCGTAACCCAGGCAAGGCACAAGCGCACATAGAGTTTGGTGACTACGTGACAGAAGGCGTAGTGAAAGCCGTCGCTGCAATTGAAGATATAACAGGACAAGAGCAAATCAATGCGGCTGGTTATTGCATTGGTGGTACTGTTTTAGCAAGCACGGTTGCCTACTACGCTGCAAAACGTATGAAGAAGCGCATTAAGTCTGCCACTTTCTTCACCACATTGCTCGACTTCTCTCAACCAGGTGAAGTCGGCGCGTATATCAATGACACCATTGTTAGTGCAATTGAAGCGCAAAATAACGCAAAAGGGTATATGGACGGCCGTTCCTTAAGCGTGACGTTTAGTTTACTGCGTGAAAACAGCTTGTACTGGAACTACTACGTCGACAATTACTTGAAGGGTAACAGTCCGGTTGATTTCGACTTGTTGTACTGGAATAGCGATAGCACCAACGTCAGCGCTGCATCTCACAATTTCTTGCTTCGCGCGCTCTATTTAGAGAACAAGCTGGTGCAAGATAAAGGCGTCAAAATTGGTGGAGTATGGATTGATCTAAATAAGATCAAAATTCCTAGCTATTTTGTGTCAACGAAAGAAGACCACATTGCGTTATGGCAGGGAACTTACCGTGGTGCGCTGAACACGGGTGGTAACAAAACGTTTGTCCTCGGTGAGTCTGGTCATATTGCGGGCATCGTGAACCCTCCAGCTAAAAATAAGTATGGTTATTGGTTGAACGATAATTTGGATGACTCTGCTGATGAGTGGTTGAATAACGCGGAACACAAAGAGGGATCGTGGTGGACACACTGGAACGAGTGGTTACTCCAATTCAACCCTAAAGAGCAAGTTGAGCCTTTCCCTATTGGCTCAGAAAACCATCCGGTTATTGATGAGGCGCCAGGACAATACGTCAAACAGGTTCTGCCAGTAAAAGAATCTTAAACAACTCCCTATAGCAGTAAATCTTAGCGGCCTTTATGGTCGCTTTTTTTATGTATGATTGCTTGTTTATTGTTGGCAAGTACCATTGAGTAATAAATAAAAAGCGCCGAGCATTTGCTCGGCGCTCAGTGTCAACAAATAGGCTAGTTGACGAGTAGAGATGCGTTACGTTACACCTCTTTATCCTTACCAAATGACAGCAGCCAGAGAGAGATTGCTGCTACCGCCACAAAGCCGGAAAGAATAATCACTGGCATAGCACTGTAGCCAAGGATATGCCAAATTACAGATTCTAATGTACTCATGGTAAGTCTCCTTAGTGCCAGCCTTCAACGCCGCTCATGTCGGGTAGTTTGTGCGCAATACCTTTGTGACAGTCTACACATGTTTTCTCGCCTGAAGCTAGAGCGGTGGAGTGTTGTTCTGCCGCACGTGATCCTTGCTGAGAGTAATCCATGAAATCAAACTCATGACAGTTACGACATTCAAGAGAGTCATTCTTTTTCATACGTGCCCACTCTCGTTCTGCGAGGTGTCCACGACGCTCTTGGAACTTCTCTGGCGTATCGATCGTCTTCGTTACGAAGTGTGCAAATAGCTCTTTAGATGCCTGTACTTTACGAACGATCTTATCCGTCCATTCATGAGGAACGTGACAGTCTGAACAAATCGCACGAACACCAGATCGGTTGGAGTAGTGAATTGTTTCTTGAATTTCAGCAACGATCGGCGCGTGACAGCCAGAACAGAACTCTTCTGTGTTGGTTGCTTCCATACCTGTGTTGAATGCGCCCCAAAATAGAAGGCCACCAGCGAAGCCTAGAAATAAAACCACACCAGCGGCAGCTTTACTCGGGCTCGACAGTCTCTTCCAAAACGCTTTAAGTATTTTCATAAGTAACCTCTTAGTACTCGCGTTTCAATTACTGAAGCGAATCGACTGCCTTAAACTCGTTTTCCACTAGTGGTTTTGCATCCGTTTGTGGAACGTGACATTGCAAACAGAAGTAACGACGAGGAGACATATCTGCCAGTACCGCATCTTCTCTGTTTACATAGTGCGTTACGCTAATTTTAGTCGCACCTGACTCTTTTGCATTTTTCCAGCTATGACATGCAAGACACTTGTTAGCATTTAACGAAATTTCGTAGTGACGAATGCTGTGTGGGATCAACGGTGGTTGATAAACATAGCTGTCTTCAACGATTTGATCTTTAGGGAAGTCTTTGAACTCGTCTGCTGGACGCGTATCTTCCAATTGAGACATTCCACGTAAAGATTCTAGACCACCAATACCACCTGGATTATCCAACTCAGCTTGCGCAATGCCTGTCACTAACGCACCTACAGATAAAACTGCGACAAGTAATTTTTTCATCATTTCATCTCCGCCTTTATGGCTTAAATTCTTTATTAGGCCGCCATAATGACGGCCGTAGCATTCAGTATCTGAAGGTTAAGCAATCTTAGTGATTTTGACTGGGCACTTCTTAAAGTCTGTCTGTTTAGACAGTGGATCAGTCGCATCTAGGATAAGCTTGTTAATCAAAATACGTGCATCAAAGAACGGTACGAATACCAAGCCTTTTGGCGGACGGTTACGACCGCGAGTTTCAACACGAACGCGTACTTCACCGCGTTTGTTTGCCATGAGTACTTCTTCACCACGACGAACATTGCGTGCTTTTGCGTCTTCTGGGTGCATGTAACACACTGCGTCTGGTACTGCTTTGTATAATTCAGGTACACGACGAGTCATGGTGCCTGTGTGCCAATGCTCAAGAACACGACCAGTACATAACCACATATCAAATTCATCGTTCGGTACTTCTGGTGGCGCTTCGTATGGCGCGGAAATGATCTTCGCTTTGCCATCAGCATTGCCGTAGAAGTCCCAACCAGAACCTTCTTTCGCGTATGGGTCTGAACCTTCTTTAAAGCGCCACTGTGTTTCCTTACCATCAACAACAGGCCAACGTAGACCACGTACTTGGTGGTAGCGGTCGTATGGAGCCAAATCATGACCGTGACCACGGCCAAATGTTGCGTATTCCTCAAACAGACCTTTTTGAACATAGAAACCGAAGTGGTGAGCATCGTCATTCAGTTCACGAGCTTCTTCGATAGGGAATTTGTCGACGTTACCATTGCGGTAAAGTACGTCGTACATTGTTTTACCACGGTATTGAGGCGCTTTCGCTAGAAGCTCTTCAGGCCACACTTCTTCCATTTTGAAGCGTTTCGAGAACTCCATTAGCTGCCAAAGGTCCGATTTTGCCTGACCGACTGTGCCCACTTGTTGGTACCAAGCTTGGGTACGACGCTCTGCGTTACCGTAAGCACCTTCTTTTTCAATCCACATTGCGGTAGGAAGAATAAGGTCTGCTGCTTGTGCTGTTGCTGTCGGGTATGGGTCAGACACAACGATGAAGTTTTCTGGGTTGCGGTAACCTGGAAGACGTTCTGTGTTGATGTTTGGACCGGCTTGCATGTTGTTGTTACATTGAACCCAGTAACAGTTCAGAACGCCGTCATTCAGCATACGGTCTTGCAATACGGCGTGGAAGCCAGGTTTTGGTGGAATCGTACCTTCTGGCAGTTTCCAGATGTCTTCTGCAATCTTACGGTGTTTAGGGTTAGCAACCACCATGTCCGCTGGTAGGCGGTGAGCAAACGTACCAACCTCACGAGCGGTACCACATGCTGATGGTTGGCCCGTTAGTGAGAATGGGCTGTTCCCCGGAGTCGAGATCTTACCGGTTAGTAGGTGGATGTTGTAAACCAAGTTATTCATCCATACACCACGAGTATGCTGGTTCATACCCATCGTCCATAGAGACATCACTTTCGTGTTTGGATCCGCGTATTGCTTCGCAAGCTCGATAAGCTTCTCTTTCTCAACACCAGAGATTTCAGATGCTTTTTCTACTGTGTATGGCGCTACTGATTTCTTGTACTCTTCGAATGAGATAGAAGTGAGTTTGCCAGAGTTCGGGTTCTTCGCTGCTTTTTGTAGCGGATCATCGTCACGTAGACCGTAGCCGATGTCAGTGTCTGCTTGAGTGAAGTTCGTGTGTTTGTTCACGAAGTCCCAGTTTACTGCATCGTTTTCGATGATGTAGTTTGCGATGAAGTTAGCAATTGCAAGGTCAGACTGAGGATTGAAAATGTAGCCGTGGTCTGCCAACTCAAATGAACGATGGTAGTAAGTAGAAAGCACGTTCACTTTAACGTGAGGGTGGCTTAGGCGGCGGTCAGTAATGCGAGTCCATAGAACCGGGTGCATCTCTGCCATGTTTGAGCCCCAAAGAACGAAAGCGTCTGCGTTCTCAAAGTCATCGTAACAACCCATTGGCTCATCGATACCGAATGCGCGCATGAAACCTACAACGGCAGAAGCCATACAGTGACGAGCGTTTGGATCAATGTTGTTTGATCGGAAGCCTGCTTTCATTAACTTTGACGCAGCGTAGCCTTCCATTACTGTCCATTGGCCTGAGCCAAACATACCTACGCTTGTTGGGCCTTTTTTCTCGAGGGAAGCTTTCCATTTCTCAGCCATGATGTCGAAAGCGTCATCCCAAGAGATAGGTGTAAATTCACCATCTTTGTGGAATTTGCCATCTTTCATTCGTAGCATCGGTTGAGTTAGACGGTCTTGACCGTACATGATCTTAGAAAGGAAGTAACCTTTGATGCAGTTCAGACCTTTGTTTACTGGTGCTTCTGGGTCACCCTGTGTTGCTACCACTTTGCCGTTTTGAGTGCCAACAAGAACAGAACAGCCTGTACCACAGAAACGACAAGGTGCTTTGTCCCATGTGATTTTGGTTTGATCAGAGCTTGCAATCAGGTTGGCTGCAGATGCTGGTAGTGTCACACCTGCGACAGCAGCAGCTGATGCAGCCGCGTTTGCTTTCACAAACGCACGTCTTGTCATTTTCATACTTCACCCTCGATTTGGGAATGTTGTGTTCCAGTGTCTTCTTCATCCGTTTCTTCAAGCCCAGTTTCGATTTGGTGATAAACCAATACCGTGCTTAAGACGTTCGGTAAATTATTAATGGCATCGATAGTGTCTGTGATGAAACCTTGGTTCTCAGTTTCAAGTACGACGATAATCTTGCCTTCAGGACTGTCACCATAGATTTCCGCATTTTCGTGTGCTTCTATCTTTTGTTTGATTTCGTCCAAATGTTCCGGCAGCACATGTACTACCAAACTTGAAATATGCACTTCATTTAGTGACATATAGCTCTCTCATTTATTTTTATTGCCTTTGGCCGACGACATTCGGCTTAGGCTGTTGTATTGCTCACATTGATGGATGAAGTCGGGCACACTGAAACACAGGCGCCGCAGCCGTTACACTCATCAAGGTCTAAATTGGGTTGTGCTACTTTCCCCAGTTCTAATTTGAACTGAATTGCCATCGGGTCGCACATATCCCCACAGCTTCGGCATTCGACATTTTGTTTTGCTAAGCAGTTATCGTTGATACTTGCTTTTGCTTGCCAAGGTTGTTCTGTTTCTGGCAAGAAAAGGGGCTCAGGACAGGCGTTTGCACATTGATAGCAAAATGTGCATTCATCGATGGAAAAATCGACCGAGGGGAATCCGCCATCACTTTTGGTTATAATCTTTGTTTCACAGGCCTCAATGCATTTACCGCAGCGAGTGCAATCGTCCGTAAACTGTTGCGGTTTAGTTAACCAAGGCAAACGTACGGCGTTGTCGGGGTGCGCTTTTCTTGCAAAGAGTCTTCTTCTGGAAAGGTCTACCACTTAGTCACCTCGAAACTTGGAACCCAAACTAAGCATAGTCCACAATTTTCATTAATAAACTGTCATTTAAACTAACGAAATTGTAGTTTTTGACATATTTGTATAAATACCTCTTAGGGGGTAAATGGTATGCAATATTGTTTTGGATCAATAAATTCCGTCGCAGGTGATCACATATTGATAAAGTTGAAAGGTAATGGGTTCATTGCACGTACAAATAGGATTGTTAATGGGCGAGGAACTCAGATTGTTTAAAAATGTGAAAAAGTCAGTGACGCGCACGATTGCGTCCGCGATGCTTCTTATTTTGCTGCTCTCAGTCGCTACGACTGGTTTTGCGATTTTTACGTTAGCGTCTAGCTTGAACGATGCTGAAGCCGTCAATGTTGCTGGCTCGATGCGAATGCAAAGCTACCGTCTGGCGAATGATATTCAGGTTAAATCTGTTGACTATTCTTCACATATCGACGCATTTGAACATTCGATATATTCACCTTCAATGAAAGCGCTTCAGCATTGGTCTGTGCCTGAAGACATCACTCACGATTACTACCGTCTTATTATCAGATGGCATGAACTCAAGGCGGTGCTTAGAGGAGACAACCCGGCAGAATATCAACTCCTAGTGGCCGGTTTTGTTGAACAAATCGATGAGTTTGTATTTAAGCTGCAAAGCTTTTCGGAGCAAAAACTGATTAACTTAGCCTGGATCGGCGGGTTAGGGTTGGGTGGCATCCTTTGTGTCAGTATGTTTGTCGTTCACTTTGTGCGCCTCGAAGTTGTTCGGCCTCTGCGTGCCTTAGTTTTTGCTAGCGAGCAAATTAAAAATCGCTCATTCAATATATCGCTCAATGTATCTAGCGATAATGAAATGGGAATACTGACTCGAACCTTTAACCGGATGGCGACAGACCTTGGTAAGTTGTACCGAGGATTAGAACAAGCGGTTGATGAGAAAACACGTAAATTGCAGCATGCCAACCAGTCTTTAGAGGTGCTGTATGACTCGTCAAAAGAACTCACGGCGTCGCGTATTAATCAAGACAATTTCCAGGCGATTTTGCAGCATATCGTCAGTCTTGAGGGCATTAAAGCGGTCAAACTTGAAATCGAGCAGCTGGGAGAACCGAGCTGGATATTGATGGAAGGAGAAGAATGCTGCCAAGATTGTGATGAAGATTGCCACGGTAAAGCCCTGATGCTAGATGGTGAGCACTTGGGCTATTTATATTGGAAAGCAGGGTTACCTTGTCCGAACGAGGCTCTTATTGACAACTTCGTGCAGATTTTATCACGCGCCGTGTATTACAATCGGGCGCAGCGCCAAGCAGAACAAATTCTGCTGATGGAAGAGCGAGCCACTATTGCTCGGGAGTTGCATGATTCATTGGCTCAAGCACTCTCTTACTTAAAAATTCAGGTCGCTTTGTTAAAGAGAAGCGTAAAGAACTTTTCTGACGAAAAGGCGATCGCGCAGGCTAATCAAGTTATTGCTGAGCTAGATACGGGCTTATCTGCGGCTTATACGCAGTTACGCGAGTTACTGACGACGTTTCGTCTTACGATTAAAGAGGGCAGTTTTGGCCAAGCATTGCAAGACATGGTTGAAACGCTCAGTGAACAAACTGCTGCAGACATTACGCTAAAAAATAGACTTTCATCAACTGAACTGGATGCACATCAACAGGTTCATTTACTACAGTTGATAAGAGAAGCGGCAATTAATGCTATCAAACATGCGCAAGCAGATAATATTCACATTCAATGTCTCGATAATGATGGAAAAGTCACAGTAACCGTTAGCGACGATGGAATAGGCTTTGAACATCAAGACGAAAAATTAAATCATTACGGTATGAGTATCATGCAAGAGCGGGCCGCTAGACTGCATGCCGATCTGCACATCGAAGCATCGATAAACAAAGGTTGTACCGTAAAATTAGAATTCCAACATAGTAAGGAAGTAAACAGTGACAGTGTGTAAAGTAATGCTGGTGGATGATCATCCACTCATGCGAAGAGGTATCCACCAGCTTTTAAGCTTTGAGCCTGAGTTTGAGGTCATTGCAGAAGCAAGTAATGGCGCGGATGCAGTAGCGAAAGCGCATGAGCTGGAACTGGATCTTGTACTTCTTGATCTTAATATGAAAGGCATGTCTGGCCTTGATACTTTGCAAGCACTGCGTGCAGATGGCTGTGAAGCCAGAATTGTCATTCTAACCGTTTCAGATAGCCCAGCAGGTATCGAAGCAATAGTTCGAAGTGGTGCCGATGGCTATTTATTGAAAGACACTGAGCCCGATGAGTTGGTTGAGTTGCTAAAACAAGCGCACCAAGGGGACAAGGCATACAGCCAAGAAGTTTCTAAGTATTTGAGTGAACGTTCAGAGCAAGAGGACGTGTTTGATACACTGACCGATCGTGAATCTCAGATCTTAAGAGAGGTGGCAAGAGGTTTCCGCAACAAGCAAATTGCCGATCGTCTTTTTATCTCTGAGTCTACGGTTAAAGTACATATGAAGAGTTTACTTAAAAAGCTTCAAGTTCCTTCTCGTACTGCAGCAACCGTCCTTTATCTTGAGCGCTTTGGCGACATCAAATAACATTGTTGGATTTGAATCTGTAATAATAAATAAAATCAAACAGTTATATTTATTCTGACGAATAAAAAAACCGCCTGTTAGGCGGTTTTTTTTACTTGTCTGGGCGAATAGAGTACAAGTCACTGTTGTGCTTACCACACTCCAAATAGTACTGATAAGCCACTTTTTTGCTTTCAGCAATGACTCTCATGCAGTGCATTTTCCCCTGTTCAAAATATCGAATCTCATATTCTACACTGGTATCAAGTTGCTCAGCGGCTGCCATACTTCGCCTCCATAAACCATCCAAAAAACATCCATGCAAATTATATGCCGTTATAGGGAGCGTCGTTCGGTACGTTTTTTAGCCGATAATTGCGCTCTAACTCACTTTTTTGCGGATAGCTGTGATCAAAAAGTTAATTTCAAACTCTATATATTATTAAGGTGGCAATCAATATTTGTCACACTGGTGTAAGTTTGCCGCAATACTAAGTGATACAGGTTGAGTATAGAACTTAATCAACAGAAAAGGGAATACGAATAAGTGACTAAATTAAAGGATGTATCTAATAAGGCGCTTCGTTATGGCCTTCTATTTTGTTTCGTATTTCTGCTTGCCGGTTGTGCGAAAAAGTTTTTATACAGCAATATCGATTGGTTCGTGCTCGATTACTTAGAGGACTATGTCTCGTTGCAAGGGGAACAAGAAGTCCTGGTGGAAGAGCGCTTATTATTGTTGGCAGACTGGCACAAGAAAGAGGAGTTACCAATATATATCGAACATTTAAAAGACCTTGAGAGATTAAAAGCGAGCGATGTCACCTTAAATTACTTGCAACAAAATCGAGATAGAATGCGAGCGCATTACGATAGAGTGGTCAGCAAAGCAGCACCAGATCTTTTTGCGTTAAGTTTGCAATTAACGAAAGATCAAGAACGCGAGTTTTTGAGTAATGTACAAGAACATTATCAAGAGCGAAACGCAAAATATGCCGATAAGACAGAAGACGAAGTGCGTGAAATTATTCTGGATAACACTGAAGAGTGGATGGAAGAATGGCTAGGGAATCTATCAGGAAATCAGCGTCAATTAGCTCAAACATTTTCTCAGCAAGTTATTTTAAACAGCCCTTTATGGAGAGATTATCGAGCCACGGTATATCAAGAGCTCGAATACTTGTTCGACAACAAATCTAATGTTGTGACTTATCAAGATATATTTATGCGACTCTTGTTCGAGCCAGAGAGTTATTATAGTGAGCAGCTTTCTCTGAATATTGATTCTAACTTTGCATTGGTTGATCAACTGACATTAGATGTTTCTCGTTCGATGACCGATAAGCAATGGCGTCATTTTCGTGAAAAGGTTAAAGAGTGGCGAGTACTGGCTGAGGAACTTTTAGATTAAATTCATACTTCAATGAGCGAAAGCAAAGCGCAAAAGCCTTTCTTATCAAAAAATGATTCAAAGCAAATTCTTATTGAGCTAAGAGCGTAACATAGCGTGAGGTTTGATGAGGCAACGTCAGCTTATCAATGCGTGATAAGGCCTCATCGTACAAAACAATGAGAATAAATATGAAACATTTAGTTGAAAGATTTCTTCGATACGTCACGTTTGATACCCAATCCAATCCACATGTGACGCTTTGCCCAAGTTCACCTGGCCAGCTTGTGTTTGCTGAGTTACTTAAAAAAGAGATGCTCGAACTTGGCTTAAGTGACGTGACTTTGGATAAAAATGGCTACTTGATGGCTAAACTGCCAGCCAATGTTGATTATGCGGTTCCTCCTATCGGCTTCATTGCCCATATGGATACCGCGCCGGATGCATCTGGCAAAAACGTAAAGCCGCAATTCATCGAAGATTACCAGGGTGGCGATATTGCATTAGGGTTGGGGGATGAAGTGTTATCTCCCGTGCAATACCCAGATTTACATCACCTACATGGCCACAATCTTATTACTACCGATGGCACTACATTACTTGGCGCGGATAACAAAGCCGGTATCGCAGAGATTCTTTCCGCGGTAGCTCTGCTACTGGAAAACCCAGACATTCCACACGGCGACATTTGTATCGGCTTTACTCCGGATGAAGAAATCGGTCGTGGTGCAGATTTGTTTGATGTTAAAAAATTTGGCGCGAAATGGGCATACACTATAGATGGTGGTCCGCAAGGTGAATTGGAATACGAAAACTTTAATGCAGCAAACGCTGATGTAATTTTTCATGGTGTTAGCGTTCATCCAGGTACTGCAAAAGGCAAAATGGTCAATGCGATGAGCTTGGCTGCGAAATTTCAAGTTCAAATGCCCCAAGATCAAACTCCGGAAACAACCGAAGGTTACGAAGGGTTCTTCCATCTAAAATCGGCAGAAATGGGCGTTGCACGAAGCGAGCTAGGTTACATTATTAGAGACTTTGACCGTCAAAGACTTGAGGATCGAAAAGCCTTTATGCAGAAACTCGTCGATGAAATGAACACGGGTTTACGCCATGGTTCTGTAGAGCTAAAAATAAAAGACAGCTATTACAATATGAGAGAAATGGTTGAGCCTTACCCTCATATCATTGAGCTGGCAAAGCAAGCGATGGAAGCGTGTGATGTGGAACCGATTATAAAACCTATTCGTGGTGGTACAGATGGCGCTCGTTTATCTTTTATGGGTTTGCCGTGCCCGAATATCTTCACCGGTGGTTTTAACTTCCACGGAATTCATGAGTTTATTTCTGTTGAAATGATGGAAAAATCAGTACTCGTTATTGTCAAAATTGCTGAGCTCACAGCGAAAAAACACAGTTAAAAGACCACGTCGAGACCTCTTGCAGATTTAATAACAAAATAGCCCAGATCTTCCTGGGCTATTTAAATATTAAGATGGAATACTAGCGCACGTCTTTGTCTTCAATTTCAATGTCTTCTAGTGGTAACCAGTCGACTTTCACACCCGCTTGATCGAACATATCTTGACTGACTTGGATTTTATCTCCCCAGCGAGATAAAAAGTCTTCAGACTGCTCAGGGCAGTGTACGTGTGAGATCCCTGTTTGAATGATCTTTGCCGCGCAGTTAGGGCAAGGAAAATGCGTTACCCAAATATCACATCCGTCTAAGTCACGTTTTGAGAACAAAATTGCGTTCTCTTCCGCGTGCAGTGTTTTAAGGTATTTCAACTCGCGCTCATCGGTGTCGACACTGTCAGAAACACCATGCGGATAGCCATTAAATCCAACAGATACAATGCGATTCTGTTTAGTAATAACGGCACCGACTTGTGTTGATGGGTCCTTACTCCAAGACGCCACTAGTTCTGCCATCTGGTAAAAGCGTTTCGCCCATTTAGAAATCATAGTCATCCTCTCTGTCGAAGGCGTTGAATTAATTGAATGATAACCCATTTATATTAAAAAAATAGTCAAAATCGGGGTCTTGAGTATGAAGGCGTCACTTTTTACCTTTTTAGCCACAAAACGTTCTTATCTTGAGCACTGAATCTCACTTTACGCCCGAATACAATACTCCCGTTAGTGTTTCCAAGCACACGCTAAAATTCGCGATCTCCTAAGGCGTATATTAAATAGTTATGATTGAGTTGTATGTATATTGCTCATTGAATACCACTGTTAACTAAATTACTTTATTTTCCTTTTGTTTCTCATGTTTACATTTAGAAACACCTTGGGCGCTTTTCAGTGAAGTTTTCAGTGGCAGCAAGGAGTAAGGTTGATAGGAATTCAACAATATCCTGTTCTATAAAGACGGTAAATACATGCAAAAGAAACCACTTGTCGCACTAATGGCGGCTACAGCAATCCTCGCTGGATGCGAGGAAGCTAATAATGCCCAAACGAAAGGTCAAGCGCCTCTCGTAGTGACTCAGGATGTCACGGTTATCGACTACCAACCGAGCAAGTCTTATATCGGTCGCATTGAAGCAGTAGAAGATACCAATATTACCGCGCAGATTTCTGGCTACTTAAAAGCTCGTCACTTTGAAGAGGGGCAAATGGTAGAAAAAGGGCAGCTCCTTTACTCTATCGAGCCATCTTCTTTTGAAGCCCAAGTCGCGAGTGCTAAAGCCGCACTTGCACAAGCTAAAGCGGCGCTAAAAAAAGCCGAATTAGATCATACTCGAGGTAAAAACTTGTTGCCTCGCGGTAGTATCTCTCAATCTGAGTTTGATGCTTTAACTGCGGCACTTCTTGGTGCGAGAGCAGAGCTAGAAGCGGCAAATGCTCAACTTAAACTTGCTGAAGTTAACCTTTCCTATACTCAAATCCGAGCACCTTTTAGCGGACGTATTAGTGATACCAAAGTGAGTACGGGTGATCTGGTTTCTCCGTCATCTGGCGTGCTGACAACTCTGGTGAGTTTAGATCCCGTTCATACCTCATTTAGTGTGAGTGAGCGTGAGCGTTTAGCTATGGGTATGGATCAAGTAAAAGGTGATGGCTCGGCTGAATCAAACCGCGTTGAAGTTCAGCTTGAACTGGAAAATGGACAGTTTTTTGAGCATCTTGGTAAGCTTGATTTCTTAGGTAATCGTATTGACACCAAAACGGGTACGATTGCTATGCGCGCGCTAGTGCCAAACCCAGAGCAGAAGTTACTTCCGGGTCAACACATCAAAGTGAACTTGAGAGATAAGAACACGAAAGACGTTATTGTTATCCCACGACGTGCCGTACAGACTGACTTAGAAGGTGACTTTGTGATGGTGATGGCTGAGGGAAGTGTGGCAGAGCGTCGTAACGTCGAGCTTGGCCCTCAGGTTGAACAAGGCATTATCATTCGAGAAGGGCTCGATCAGGAAGATACGGTTATTACACAAGGCCTACAACGTGTGCGTAATGGTGTAGAAGTGCGCCTTCAAGCACCTGCTGAAGATAAGCAGTAGGGGGGCACTATGTTAAGTCGTTTCTTTATTCAGAGACCTAAATTCGCGCTGGTTATTTCGATCATATTAACGCTAGCCGGCGCGATAGTCCTTCGAGCTAATCCCAATGGCTCTACGGTTTATCTGAAAGATGTTGCTCGCGTTGAACTAGGCAAAAAGTTCTACGATGGTAACGGTAAGTTCCGTGGCCAGGACGCGTCAATCGTTGCGTTGTCTCTTCAATCGGATGCGAATGCGTTAGAAAGTGGTCAGGCCGTCATGGAGCTCCTTGAAGGCTTGAGCAAAAACTTCCCAGAGGGAATGGAATACGAGACCAGCTACGATACAACCGTGTTCGTATCTGAATCGATCAAAGGGGTAGTAAAAACACTGATTGAAGCGATTCTATTGGTGATTGCTGTAACTTACTTGTTCTTGGGTAGTGCGCGTGCAACGTTGATTCCTGTTGTCGCGATCCCCGTTTCTCTGATTGGTACGTTTGCCATCATGCAGGCAACGGGCTTCACCATTAATACGGTTACTTTGTTTGGCTTGATCCTTGCGATTGGTATCGTGGTGGACGATGCGATTCTGGTTATCGAAAACGTCGATACTACCATGGCGAAAGACCCAAGCATTTCACCGCGTAAAGCGACGTTGCTAGCGATGAAAGAAGTAACGGGACCAATCATCACGTCGACCTTGGTTCTACTTGCGGTATTCATACCCGTCGCCATGCTGCCAGGTATCACCGGTATCATGTATCGCCAGTTCGCTTTGACCATCTGTATTTCGGTTGTGATTTCATCCATCAATGCATTGACGCTGTCTCCAGCACTTTGTTCTCTGGTATTGAAGCAGGGTGGGGGCAATACCGCTAACTGGTTCCAGGCTTTCAACAGAGGCTTAGAGCGCATCACTACGCGTTATGGCCAGATCGCTGGTTTCTTGGTGAAGAAGTCTTTACTGCTCGTGACGTTCTTTATAGTTGCTATCGCAGCGGTCACTTTCTTTGCGAAAACCACCTCTACAGCGTTTGTTCCTCAAGAAGATAAAGGCATTTTGCTGGTTAACGTACAGCTACCAGATTCAGCCTCTTTATCACGTACTGAAGAAGTCACCAATGATTTAATGAAAATGATCGGTGAAGAGCCTGGTGTGGATGGTGTGACGGTTGCGAACGGTTACTCGTTTATGACAGGCGCAGCAGCATCAAACGGTGCTTCTGTATTTATCAAATTGCATGACTGGGATACTCGTAACTCGCTGCAAGGAGAGCACTCTGCTAATGCTATCGCGGCACGTATTAACGGTCGAGCGGCGACAGAGCTACCTCAAGCGGTTGTTTTTGCGATGGGACCACCGGCGGTTCCTGGTATGGGCGCTGCGTCTGGTTTTGAGTTTGTGCTTGAAGACACGCTAGGGCGAAGTCGTACCGATTTGTCGATGGTCATGGGAGAAATGATCCAAGCGGCTAACCAAGCGCCTGAAATTGCCTACACGTTTAGCACGTTCCGCGCGAATGTTCCGCACTACTACGTTGATATCGATCGTGAGAAAGCGCAGCAATTAGGTATTTCGCTGTCGTCTATTTTCCAAACCTTGCAAGGCAACTTAGGTTCGCTTTATGTGAATGACTTCACCATGTTTGGTAAGAACTTCCGCGTAACCATGCAAGCTGATAGCCAGCACCGTAGCAGCATGGAAGATCTAGAGCGTTTCCATGTTCGTTCTTCGAACGGTGATATGGTTCCGTTAAGTACGCTAGTGAGCTACGAGCAAGTGTTTGAGCCTGATGTGGCATGGCGTTACAACATGTACCGCAGTGCTATCATTCAAGGCCAACCAGCTCCGGGTTACTCTAGTGGTGATGCGATTGCCGCAATGGAACGCGTTGCTGCTGAAGTTCTTCCGCAAGGGTACACGTATGAATGGACAGGTATGGCTTATCAGGAAGTGCTCGCGGGTAACCAAGCCATTTATGCGTTTGCGCTGGCTTTGCTCTTCATTTACTTGTTTATGGTGGCTCAGTATGAAAGTTGGAGTATTCCACTGGCTATTATTTTGGTGGTCCCAGTAGCCACGTTAGGTTCCTTCCTTGCGTTAAATCTAACTGGCACGCCGCTTAACTTGTATGCCCAAATTGGTCTTGTCTTGCTCATAGCCTTGGCGGCGAAAAACGCAATTTTGATTGTGGAGTTCGCCAAGCAAGAGCGTGAAGAAAAAGATGCTGATATCGATAGTGCAGCGGTTAAAGGAGGCACGTTACGTTTCCGCGCTGTGAATATGACATCTTGGTCATTTATCCTGGGTATCTTCCCGCTTATCTTTGCCGCTGGCGCGGGGCACGTGAGTCAAAACTCACTCGGCGTGTCGCTGATTGGTGGTCTATTGTGTGTGCTTCTAGCAGGTACATTCTTGATCCCAGGCTTCTACGCTCTGGTGCAAAGACAGCGTGAGAAAGTTCATGGCGGCAACACCAAGCTGGTTCCTCTTGATGATGAATAATTACATCCGAAGTGCGCAGTAAGCACGAAGTGACAATTGAAAAAAAGCCCGAAGCAATGATTGCTTCGGGCTTTCTATTTTGAAAAGGGTTATTTTAGCGCAGTTTTGAATTGTGCAACGGCTTCATCCATATCATGAGCTTGAGCAGAGACAGAGTTCACTTCGTGCAAGCATTCCTGAGCGGATTGCATGTTATTCTCAGATATGGCGTTTAGCTCGGTGATTGAACCGCTAACTTGGTTCATCACGATACCTTGTTCTTCAATTGCTGAAGCTATGCGCTCCGAATTACCTTGAATTGAATGCATGTCAGTAATGATCTGTTGCAGGCTAGAATCCAGTTTTTCAGAAGCATTAAGTGTTTGTTGCCCTTGATCGTTACATTGATCAATATCAGCAACAACTGTAGACATTTGAGTTTGAATATCTGCAACGACCCGCGTGATTTCCTCAGTGGATTGATGAGTTCGGCTAGCTAGGGCGCGTACTTCATCGGCAACAACTGCAAACCCGCGGCCTTGTTCGCCTGCTCGCGCGGCTTCAATTGCTGCGTTGAGAGCTAGTAGGTTGGTTTGCTCTGCAATCTCTTGGATGATGTTCACGGCACCACCAATTTTATCTACATGCTGATTCAGCGAGCCAATCGACTGCTGGCTGTTTGATAAAATCGTGGTTAGTTGACCGATGTTGGTTACCGTCGCCTCAACAACTCCTCGACCTTGTTCGGCATTATTCGCTGCCTGATGTACGCCTTCTACCGCAACTGATGTGCTCTCAGAGATTTCACCTATTGTGGCAACCATTTGCTGAACTGCCGTCGCCATTGATGCTGTGTGGTCAGTTTGAGTGTGGAATTGCTCCATAACGCCTTCTAACTCACGATGCATATTATCGGTACTTGCAGTGAGTTGCGCCGATTTTTCTTGGGTACTACTAATTAGATGCTCAAGCTTATCCAATAGGTCATTGAGGTGATGACTGATATCAAATAGCTCGTCTTGACCTTTCAAATCAGATCGAAGTCCCATGTTGTTCGTTTCGCTGATACTTCGAATGGTGCCAAGTAAGCTATTCACTCGCGTATTGATTGAACGTGAAATTTGCCAAATCAATGCGAAAATAACGACTAAGATCAGAGCTGTAATGACCTGCTTGATGGTCGACATTTGTTCATCACGTTGTGCGGCAGCAGAGCTAAGGGCTGTGGAAAAGGTTTCAAATTGCTCTTCTACGGCATGGGATAATGCGCGAGTTTCACCGAGTAGGCCTTTGTCATAAGCAACCCCAACAACTTGCTTTTGGGCCGCCAATTGCTTACCTGTTTTGATAAGCTCCGGAGCATATTGCCCCTCAAGCAAGTCACTATTGAATAGTCCTGCTTTTACCGCAGAGTCAAAACGGACTAATGTCAATAACTGCTGGTGGTCTGAACGTTGTTTAGCTTCTAATAGTGCTTGTTCGTAACCGGCGAGAAGCCCACTCTTTGAATCAAGCCCGTACCGTTGGTAAGCGCTGACCAGATTCTGAAAGCCCCTTTGGTATGCGAGCAAGTCTTGCTTAAATTGTTGACTGGAAGGTAATTCATTACTCTTGAGTATGTTCGCAAGCTCTTTTTCTGTGTCTATAAACTTGTCAACATTGGCGTCAAACTTATTTAGATATTTGTCATTACTACGCAGTAGGAAATCTTTTTCATTTCTGCGTAAGTTGAGTAAGCGTATTTCTAGATCACCAACGAGTTTGATGGCGTGATTAAGATCATTGCTCTTATTTTCAAAATGGGATGACGTACCCAAAAGGGCCACGATGCCTAAAATGGCGATAACTCCGAGGAAGTAGAGTTTTTGCCTAATAGTCATATTGTTGTTTCCTGAATAAGTAACTAAAAAGAGAAATCCAATGAGATTTCCAAGGGCTAGCAAACGTTGTTCAACTAACATGTCGAGAAAACGACATTCACTAATACAGCACTTTTTTACGTTGCTGTTTTTTCGCTCCGTGCTTGTTTTTTGTATCAAGTCGTCGGCGTTGAGAAGCGCGGGTTGGTTTCGTTTTAATACGCTTCTTCTCCTGTAAAGCGGCAGCTTTTATCAATGCTTGAAGCCGATTTAGGGCGTCTTCCTTATTTTGTTCTTGTGTCCGAAATTGTTGCGCTTTGATGATGATCACGCCATCTTTACTTATACGACTATCAGAAAGTGCAAGTAATCGCTCTTTGTAAAAGTCAGGTAAGCTGGAATGCCGGATATCAAAGCGCAGGTGTATAGCGGACGCTACCTTGTTAACGTTCTGGCCACCATTTCCTTGAGCTCTAATTGGGGATAATTGAATTTCCCACTCTTGAATTGTGACGGAGTTCGAAATTTTGAGCATGATAAGTAAATGCCGGTAAGGACGATTGAAAGAGCTGATAAATTAACATTACAGATGCACAAATAGAAGAAAAGACATGAGCACGATTGATTTTAGACCCTATGAGGGATTCATATTTGATATGGATGGTACTCTAATCGATACCATGCCAGCCCACTTGGCAGCTTGGCAAGCAACTGCTGAGCGTTTTGATTTTCCGTTTTGCCAGGAATGGTTTCACAGTTTGGGAGGGATGCCGAGCTTTAAAATTGTTGAGGAACTAAATCGTGTGCATGAGCTTTTATTAGATCCTAAAACTGTCGCGACATTTAAAATGGAAACATTCGCTGCTATGGAGCTTCATGGTGACGTTATTCCTTGCACGAACATCGTGTTAGAGGAATATTTAGGCCATAAGAAAATTGCAGTCGGTACTGGCAGCCAACGAGAAAGTGCCATGCGCTTATTAAGTCATGCAGGTTTATTAGACAAGTTGGATGTTGTAGTAACCGCAAGTGATGTAGAGAACCATAAACCCTTTCCAGATACCTTTTTGATGGCCGCGAAACAACTCGACTTGGAGGCGTCACAGTGTCTTGTGTTCGAGGATACTGAGCTGGGGAAGCGAGCGGCGCATGCAGCTGGTATGGATTGCGTTATGGTGCAAGATAATGAGTTGATCTTTTTCCCAAAACCATAGTGGCAATATCCCTTAATATGAGATCAAAATGGGGTGCAAATGCACCCCATTAATTTTTACCACATCATCGATCATGAATCATAGATGCTTATTCTGGTTGAACTAGCTCTTGGTATTCAAATGAAGGTACCACAACTTCTACGCGACGGTTTTTCTCACGACCTTCGCGAGTGCTGTTGTCAGCAACTGGGTTTTCTTCACCCATACCTTTAACTGTCAAACGATCTGAACCAATGCCAGCTGCGGTTAGGTAATCAGCAACAGATTGAGCACGACGCTCAGACAGTTTTTGGTTGTATGCCGCAGGGCCTGAGCTATCTGTGTAACCAGTAATCTCTACTTGAGCTTGAGGATATTCGTTCAAGAATGAAACAAAGTTGTCCAGACGTTCAGAAACGGACTCTGTTAACTTAGCACTATCGAATTCAAACGTACCTGTACCGTACTCTTCTTTGTGCACCTTGCTCATCATCACTGGTTCTGGATCTGGCTCGATCACTTCTTCCGTTACAACTGCTGCAACAACTGGAGCTGCTGCGAATTTGTAGTTAACACCGATACCAAAGAAGTTAGCATCCATGTCGTCCCACACGTCGTCAGCCATGTCTTGGTAGCGTTGGTATTCAGCGCGAACACTCCAGTTTCTATCGATCGAGTATTCAGCCCCCAAAGAACCTGTTGGGACAAAGTCTGTTTCGTCATCAGACATCATGTAAGCACCACCGATCTTAGCAAACAGATTCCAAGAGTCGTTTAAGTGCCAGTTGAATTTAGGTGCAAGTGTTAAAGCCGTTAGATTGCCGTCAATCGTATTAACCGTGTTAGCCCCTGACATCGAGTTAGCTTTGTAGTCGCCTAAGAAGTCTACGCCGTACTCTAGCCCAATGATATCGGTAAAGTCATAACCGATATGTAGTCCTGCACCGAACGCTTCATCATCACAAGGGCTATTTAGATAGCAAGCGTCGTCAAGTGTAGTCATGCCCACTTTGCCCCCGATGTACATTTCAGCTTGAGCAGAGTTTAAAAGCGCGCTACTACCAGCTACCACTGCTGCTACTGCAATTGCTACTTTGTTCATAATGTTTCCTTGTATTGATTGCATATTAACTTCTACTTCGTTTTATCAAAAAATTAGAAAAAACCAGCGTTTATAAGAAATTAGTTTAATATTCTAATCATTTCATATCAAGCAACAATATATTTGAACTTGATCAACATTTACTACCCAAAAATACCTCACAAACTTCTGATATTTCTTACATTGTAGTAAAGATTTTTTGGTGCATAAGAAAATTGATGATTATTTTGAACTTTTTTTCGTAAACTTTACTTTACATTGTGCGCGGTGGTTAACAGGTGGTTTTTATTTGCATTTATTTGCAAAAACTGATTGCAAGTCTACGCCTAAGCCGATAAGTTACTTAAACGCTAGACAGAAAATGACCACAGCCCTTGATGCTGCTCGCTTTGTGAACAATGTTGCAATGAGTTCAGTTGGTAAAAATGGGGTCGGAAATAAAACCAGGAAGTAGAAGTAATGTTTCAAACTGATGATGTAAGAATAAATAGAGTAAAAGAGTTATTGCCACCTGTTGCAGTATTAGAGAAGTTCCCAGCGACTGAAACCGCTTCTTCGACCACTTTTGATTGCCGTAACGCCATTCACAATATTCTTGAAGGAAAAGACGATCGATTACTCGTGATCGTTGGCCCGTGTTCTATTCACGATCCGGCTGCCGCGGTTGAGTACGGCAAAAAGCTAAAAGTACTACGTGATGAACTGGGCGAGCAGCTTGAGGTTGTTATGCGAGTTTATTTTGAAAAGCCGCGTACGACCGTTGGTTGGAAAGGCCTTATCAATGACCCTTACTTAAATGACACCTATAAGCTAAATGATGGTCTACGTATCGGACGTAAACTTCTTCTTGATCTAACCGATATGGGCTTGCCAACGGCAAGTGAATTCTTAGATATGATCACACCTCAGTACGTGGCGGATTTGATCAGTTGGGGCGCTATCGGTGCTCGTACGACAGAATCTCAGGTTCACCGCGAGCTAGCTTCTGGTCTTTCTTGTCCTGTAGGTTTCAAAAACGGTACAGACGGGAATATTAAAATAGCGAGCGACGCGATTCGTTCTGCAAGCGCTTCCCATCACTTCCTTTCAGTAACAAAATACGGTCATTCCGCGATCGTAGAAACCGCTGGTAATCCAGACTGCCATATTATTCTACGTGGCGGTAAAGAACCAAACTACAGTGCAGCACATGTAGCTCAAATTAAAGATGAGCTGGACACCGCAGGTCTGCCGAAAAAAGTGATGATTGATTTTAGCCATGCTAACAGCTCGAAGCAGTTCAAGCGTCAAATGCTGGTGTCTGATGATGTATCCGAGCAAATCTCTGCTGGCGAAGAAGCCATTTTTGGTGTGATGATCGAGTCTCATTTAGTTGAAGGTCGCCAAGACTTAGTGGATGGCAAAGCAGCCACTTATGGTCAGTCGATTACTGATGCATGTATTGGTTGGGAAGGTACGGAAACGGTACTTCGTCAGCTTTCTGATGCAGTAAAAGCGCGCCGCAACAAGTAAGCTCAACAGAAAAACTTTTTAAAAGCGAAAAGTGAATAGTGAAGAGCCAGAGGTACTATGCCTCTGGCTCTTTTTGTTGAGAATTACTCTCATATCTTTCTATTGTTTCTGCTTTCCTATATGTTATCTGTATACGTCGTAACCAAAAGGAATTTGGAATTGAATCGTAATGTATGGCTTCTATCCCTCTGCCAAGCCTTATTAATGACAGGGAATATTTTACTCATATCTGTTATTGCCCTTATTGGCAAAACACTTGCGCCGTCATCAAGTTTTATCACATTACCAGTTGCACTGCAGTTTTTGGGACTGATGGCCGCGACAATTCCTGCGTCGCTAATTATGGGCAAGTTAGGGCGTCGCCTTGGTTTTAGCCTTGGTAATGTCATTGGCATTTTGGGTGCTAGTCTAGCGACGTATGCATTAAGTCAACAAAACTTCTATCTGTTCTGCATGTCTACGTTTTTGCTTGGTGTTGGTATAGGTTTCGGTACTCTATACAGGTTTGCTGCCATTGAAGTGTGTGAAGAGTCGGCAAGACATAGGGCGATTTCGATATCTATGGCGGGTGGGGTGTTAGCGGCGATCCTTGGGCCTAATCTGGCCGTGTACTCGCAGCAGTGGTCAGGTGATGGCTTATACATTAGTGCATTTGCTGTGCTTGTCGTTCTTTATATAACCGCGTTGGTTGTGCTACAAACCATTCGTTTTCCACCTGCACACACGCAGGCGCTATACGCTAAGGCGGATAAGCTGAGACTGATTATTCGTCGACCTAATTTCATGCTGGCAGTTATCGCGGCAATGGTTGCGTACGCGGTGATGAACATTTTAATGACAGCAACTCCTTTAGCGATGATTGGTTGTGGCTTTGATTTTGATAAAGCGGCGGGAGTGATCGAATGGCACGTGTTGGGTATGTTTGCACCTGCGTTTGTCACGGGCCGTCTGATAGAGCGGTTTGGCGCTAAGAATATGATTTTGGCGGGTGGATTGCTATTTGTTGCTTGTATTGGAATTAATATACATGGAGTGTCTATCTGGCATTTTAGTCTTGCTTTAATCCTGTTAGGAATAGGGTGGAACTTTATGTTTATCGCAGCTACCGGGCTGTTTAGTCAAAGCTATGAAGCGAAAAACAGAAGCAAGGCTCAAGCGTTTAATGAATTCTTCGTGTTCAGTTGTGTCACCATCACCGCATTACTATCTGGTTGGCTTGAGTCTACCGTAGGTTGGCAGAATCTTAATTTGTATGTTCTTCCATTTGTGTTACTCGTTATCGCGATGTTTGCGTTAAAAACGAATAAAAAGCCAGAATCACAAACCGCTTAATTAAGTCTTAATATATAACCCGGCCTATCGTGTCGGGTTTGTTTATTAGCTCAAATCAACAATCTCCTCTTTATGTTTTTATCGATAATGTGAATTCCCACAATAAAAATGTCGATTTGATAAGACTTTTTATCTAACTTTTTGTAATAAAAATAAAAATCCTGTATATATCTTGCCGAAAATCAATAAAAACTAAAGAAGTTTCGTCTATGTCAGCCAATATTTCTCATAAAGCTCAAGAAACTCTCGTGAGGGAGTCTGAGGAACTCGTCTCAACAACGAACTTACAAGGCGTTATTACATATTGTAATGAAGCCTTTTGCCGCGTTGCTGAATACACTCACGAAGAACTTGTCGGTCAGAACCACAATATAGTTCGTCATAATGATATGCCTAAAGCCGCTTTCGGTGACATGTGGGCACGCCTTAAACAAGGTAAAGCCTGGCGTGGAATGGTTAAGAATGCCACTAAGTCTGGCGGTTACTATTGGGTTGATGCTTATGTCACCCCTATCTACGAAGACAACCATGTTGTTGGGTATCAATCAGTGCGCGTGAAACCAAAGCGAGAGTGGGTTGATATTGCGACAAAAGCCTACAAAAGCATGCGTACTGCAGAGGAGTCTGGTCGAACTTGGTCGTTGAAAATCAATGAAACCATTCGCTATGCGATTCTACTTGGTGCACTAACCGCACCTGCAACCGCATATGCGTTGTCTGTTGAAGGGCCGTTGGCTTGGCTTGCAAGTGCGTTACCTGCAAGTGTTCTGGCTCTGTTATTCCGCCAAGAGTTAATTGATACACCTCAGCAACTTAAAAAGTTACAAAAGCAATATGACAGCGTAAGTCGCTTGATCTATTCCGGTAACACGGCATTTTCGATTGCCGATTTCCATATCAAAATGCTATCCGCAAGAATTCGAACCGTGTTAGGAAGAATGACTGACTCCGCATTGCCTTTGCAGCATTGCGCCGAAGAGCTTAGTCAAACAACGGCAGAAGTCTCGGCTGCATTAAATCAGCAAAATACCGATATTCATCGTGTGCGAGATGCTACCCAAGAGGTGGAGTTGTCGGCAAATTCGGTTTCTTCGAGTACCAATGATGCCCATATGTTGATTGATGATACATTGAAGTCATGCTTGATGGCGAAGGAGACCATCGATCAAACGCACACCAATCTAGCGCAATTAAGCCTTCAAGCTGAAAAAGCGACGGAAACGACGTATCAACTGAGTGATCAGGCGCAGAAGGTGAACCATTTGATGGAAGAGATTGGTGGGATCGCAGAGCAAACCAATTTACTGGCACTTAACGCGGCGATTGAAGCAGCAAGGGCAGGGGAGCAAGGTCGTGGTTTTGCTGTTGTAGCTGATGAGGTCCGCGCGCTTTCTGGGCGTACATCCAATGCAACTGAACAAATCCAAGCTTCTATCTCCACTATGTTGGCAACGATTCAAAGTTGGCAGAAAGATATTCTGGCAAACAAAGAGCAAACCGATGCCTGTTCTCAAGTAGCAGAACAAAGCGCGTTGCGTTTGTCTGAAGTTGAACAGATGATGCAAACCATGAGTGGGCTGATGGTTGATGTAGCAGAAGCGGCGAATAACCAGTTAAAGCTATCTAGTGATGTAAACCAGCACATTCATTCTATCGCTTCGACCGCAGAACAAAACTTGGCAGCAACACATTCAGTTGAGCAAAATAGCCGACAGTTGAAAGACCAAGTACAAGATTTCTATCAGCTCGCCCTTCGATTTGAAGACAAATAGTCGTAACGAAAGTTGTGATGTTTATGCCCTGGCTGCGTTTATGCGAATAGGAGCCAGATAAAAGAAAGCCCCGCCATTGCTGGTGGGGCTTTTCAGTTTTCACATTCGCAATAGAGAAAACTGACTATCTTTTTACTGCAATTACGCGAGTAGCTCTTTTGCTGTGTTCACTACGTTTTCAGTTGTGAAACCAAACATTTTGAATAGTTCGCCAGCTGGTGCAGATTCACCAAATGAAGTCATACCGATGATGCGACCGTCAAAGCCTACGTACTTGTACCAGAAGTCAGCAATACCTGCTTCAATTGCGATACGTGCTGTTACGTCTGATGGCAGTACAGCTTCACGGTAAGCGGCGTCTTGTTTGTCAAATGCGTCTGTTGATGGCATTGAAACCACGCGTACTTTCTTACCTTCAGCAGTTAGCTGTGCTGCTGCTTCTACTGCTAGTTCAACTTCAGAACCTGTTGCGATAAGGATTAGCTCAGGCTTGCCTTCGCAATCTTTCAGAATGTAAGCACCTTTCGCGATGTCTGCTACTTGTTCTGCTGTGCGCTCTTGTTGCGCAAGGTTTTGACGAGAGAAGATAAGTGCTGTCGGTGCATCTTTACGTTCAATCGCTAGTTTCCAAGCTACAGCGGACTCAACTTGGTCACATGGACGCCATGTGCTCATGTTTGGTGTTAGGCGTAGCGATGCCATTTGCTCAACTGGTTGGTGAGTTGGACCATCTTCGCCAAGACCGATAGAGTCATGCGTGTACACTTGGATGTTCTGAATTTTCATCAGCGCAGCCATACGCATTGCGTTACGTGCGTACTCCATGAACATTAGGAATGTTGCGCCGTAAGGAACGAAACCACCGTGTAGCGCGATACCGTTCATGATCGCTGTCATACCGAATTCACGTACGCCGTAGTGGATGTAGTTACCAGAGAAGTCGCTTGCTTCTAGAGACTTAGAACCAGACCACATTGTTAGGTTAGAAGGTGCTAGGTCAGCAGAGCCACCCATGAACTCTGGTAGTAGAGCACCAAATGCTTCTAGAGCATTTTGAGACGCTTTACGTGATGCAATGTTTGCTGGGTTAGCTTGAAGATCAGCAATGATTTGGCTTGCTTTCTCTTCCCACTGTGCAGGAAGCTCACCGTTTACGCGGCGTTTAAATTCAGCTGCCAGCTCAGGGTACGCTGCTTCATAAGCTGCAAATTTCTCGTTCCACGCTGCTTCCTTAGCTGCGCCTGTTTCTTTCGCTGACCATTCTGCGTAGACTTCTTGCGGAATTTCAAAAGGACCGTGCTCCCAACCTAGTTCTTTGCGTGTTGCTGCGATTTCTTCTGCACCTAGTGGCGCACCGTGACAATCGTGTGAACCAGATTTGTTTGGTGAACCAAAACCGATGATAGTCTTAGTACAGATAAGTGTAGGACGTGGATCCGCTTTCGCCGCTTCAATTGCTGCGTTGATTGCGTCAGCATCGTGACCATCGACTGCAGGGATTACGTGCCAACCGTAAGCTTCGAAACGCTTAGGTGTGTCGTCAGAGAACCAACCTTCAACGTGACCGTCGATAGAGATGCCGTTGTCATCCCAGAACGCGATCAGCTTGCCTAGACCTAGAGTACCTGCAAGAGAACATGCCTCGTGCGAAATACCTTCCATCAGACAGCCGTCGCCCATGAACACGTAAGTGAAGTGGTCAACGATGTCGTGGCCTTCTTTGTTGAACTGTGCTGCTAGCGCTTTTTCAGCTAGAGCCATACCAACCGCGTTAGTGATGCCTTGACCTAGCGGACCCGTTGTGGTCTCGATACCTGGCGCGTAACCATACTCTGGGTGACCAGGAGTTTTAGAGTGAAGCTGACGGAAGTTTTTCAGATCGTCGATAGACAACTCGTAACCTGCAAGGTGCAGTAGAGAGTAAATCAGCATTGAGCCGTGGCCGTTAGACAGTACGAAACGGTCGCGGTCTGCCCACTCAGGGTTTGATGGGTTGTGGTTTAGATGAGAGCGCCAAAGAACTTCAGCGATGTCAGCCATACCCATAGGTGCACCTGGGTGACCAGAGTTAGCTTGTTGAACACCATCCATGCTTAGCGCACGGATTGCATTTGCTAGATGTTTACGATCCATAGTGATTACTTCTCGATATTTGATTTAAATAGAGGGAACTCGCCGAAACAAGTTCAAATAGAATTTTTTGAAAATAGTGCTGATGGTAAAAGCGAGTAGACGGGCTACTCGCTTTTGGTAAGCAATTAAAGCTTAGCTTCGATCATCGCTTCTAGTTTGCCTTGGTCAACGGCGAAGTTGCGGATACCTTCAGCCAGCTTCTCAACAGCCATTGGGTCTTGGTTATGTTCCCATAGGAACTCTGCGTGAGTCATTGGTGCTGGACGCTCAGCTGCGCCTTTAGAATCAACTAGTTTCTCAACTACTTCACCTTCAGCTGCTTCTAGTTCTGCAAGTAGAGCAGGAGCGATAGTTAGACGGTCACAACCAGCTAGCTCTAAGATCTCACCGATATTACGGAAGCTTGCGCCCATAACTACAGTTTTGTAGCCGTATTCTTTGTAGTAGTTGTAGATCTTAGTTACAGATAGTACGCCTGGATCTTCTTGAGCTTCGAAGTCACGGCCTTCTTTCGCTTTGTACCAGTCCATGATACGACCAACGAATGGCGAGATTAGGAATACACCCGCTTCTGCACAAGCACGTGCTTGAGCGAACGAGAATAGAAGCGTTAGGTTACAGTTGATGCCTTCTTTTTCTAGGATCTCAGCTGCGCGAATGCCTTCCCAAGTTGAAGCCAGTTTGATAAGGATACGGTCGTTAGTGATGCCAGCATCGTTGTACATTTTTACTAGTTGACGAGCTTTCGCTACACTGCCTTCCATATCGTAAGATAGACGAGCGTCTACTTCTGTAGAGATACGACCTGGGATAGTTTTTAGGATTTCTTTACCGATGTTTACTGCAAGCATGTCACAAGTGTCTTGAACTTGTTGAGCTTTGTCGTTGCTCTGTGCTTTAGCGTATTCGATTGAAGCATCGATTAGAGGTGCGTACTCTGCGATTTGAGCGGCTTTAAGGATAAGAGAAGGGTTAGTTGTTGCGTCTTCTGGCTGATACTTTTTAATTGCATCAATTTCGCCAGTGTCTGCTACTACAGTCGTTAGTTTACGAAGTTGCTCTAACTTGTTGCTCATAATCGATCATCCTATTTAAATGGGCTTAAGCGTGATTTTTGTTATCACAGCTTGTGCATTTGCAAGCGAGTTAGCTAACCGTCTCATCGCATTTAATGAGACATCTGCTCAGCCAACTACGGAAAATTTCGTTACCGAACAAATGCTATGAACATTTGATCGATAGCTGAGTAAATGATGTGTCCATATTTATCCTATCTATGCTGAAAGTCAATCGCTGAAATGGACTTATAGTGAACTTCATCAACGTTTTTTTACTGTGTGTTTAGTGGTTAACCCAAATAAACGTTTGCCCTTATTGTTCAAAGCTTGAGCGTTGTCCAAGAGGGTAAAAAATTGTAGTGAGAAAATGTTATTGCGATGAGCAAATGTAGCGTTTAAATTGATAAAGAACATATGCTAAGTCAATGAGCATATGTTCACTTATTGCATACAATATCGATCCTCTTAAAGGGCGAGAGAAACCATGAGCAGTTCTAATCAAGATATTTCCATTGAAAACACGGATTTGTTGACAGAGATTTCCGTCGCGTATTATCAAGACGGTGCGACTCAGGAAGAGATATCGAGAAAATTTGCCATATCACGCGCAAAGGTTGGGCGAATGCTCAAGCAGGCGCGTGATGAAGGCATTGTTGAAATTACCGTTAAATACCATCCGGTGTTCAGCGCCAAGATCGAACAACGTTTGATCGAGCGATTCGGCGTTAAGCGCGCGCTTGTTGCTCTTGATCAACCGAATGAAGAAGCGCAACGACTACAGGTATCGGGATTGGTGTCCAATTATCTCACTAGCACGCTCAAAAACGGCATGGTGGTGACGGTCGGACAAGGGCGCAACGTGTCGTCTGTCGCTCACCATATTGGTGTTATTACGCCGCGTGATTGTAAATTTGTGTGTGGCATTGGTGGTATTCATCCGCGTGGCGGTATGTATAACGCCGACCATATTTGTCGTCAGTTGGCGAAGAAATATGGGGGGACCTCTGAAACCCTTTATGCGCCGGCTTACGCAGAAAACAGAGAACAGAAGTTGGCCTTTATGCAAAATGCAACCGTGAAACAAACGCTCGACCTAGCACGTAAAGCCGATGTCGCTTTGGTTGGTATTGGTGACATGAGCGAAAACAGTTACATGGTCGACTTAGGTTGGTTTACGCCTGATGAAGTGGTTCAGTCGAGACTTCAACAAGGTGTGGTAGGGGATTTTGCAGGTTATGACTTCTTTGATATTCACGGTAATGTAGCGAACACGGTAATGAGTGACCGAGTAATTGGACTTGGTATTGAAGAGTTTCGGCCGATCTCGGAAGTCATTGCGATCGCAGCAGAGAACAGCAAGCCGCTCGCTCTACTCGGAGCATTAAGAACTGGAGCGATAGACGTGATCGCCACGAGCGTTAGCAACGCATTAACCGTGCTCAACTTAGATGAGCAAATGCACGGTAACGCGACATCTGAACGCTAACGGAAATAGTCGGCTTTTGATGTAGTCAGGCTATGAGGAGGGACAAATCACTCATAGCCAGTTTCTATTTCGAAATGACAAGTTTGGTTTAAAAGCTGCGTTTAGTTTATTGGAACACATCATCTTTAGATAAACGTAAGATACTATGTTAAACAGACACTTGTCTTAACGCTCGATAGGTAGAGAGTGGTCAGCACCCCATTCGGTCCAAGAACCGTCGTACACCGACAGATTGTCTAGACCAATTTGATACGCCGCGAGTAATAAAATGCATGCGGTTACACCGGAACCGCAACTAAAAATAATCGAATTGTCACTATCTATCGTTAGTGCGCTAAATATCTGTTGCAACTCTGAGTTTGGTTTAATGTGACCGTTGGTCAAGAGTTCTTGAAACGGTAAGCAAACCGAATTTGGAATGTGACCACTACGTAGACCTTCTCGTGGCTCAGGCACTTCACCAAGGAATCGTGCTTTGGCTCTGGCATCGATGATGTTGGCACTTTTATTGGTTGAATGAGCAAGAACATCTTGTGCACTCAAAAAGGCATTTTGGTTGAGCTTACCCGCAAAGTTACCTCTTTCGCTTGGTTGCGATAGGGTACTTTCAACAGGGAATCCGGCTTCAATCCAAGCTGGAAGACCGCCATTTAAGACTCGAACATTATCATGTCCCATAGCTTTGAACATCCACCAAGCTCTTGGCGCGGCTAAAGTGCCAGAGTTGTCGTAAACCACAATCAAATCTTCGTTGTTCAAACCGAGTTGTAGCGCACTTTGGTTGAAGCCTTCTTCTGTTGGCATCATATGCGGCAGGGAAGAACCGGGTAAGCAAAAGTCATTGTCGTAATCAAAGCGTAAAGTATTTGGAATCCACTTATCTTGAATCTTTTTACCTTCAGAAGGGATTTGAAACGCAATACTAGCGTCGAGGAGCTTGACGTTAGGTTGGCCGAGAAGGCTATTGAGTTCATCAGTACTAATCAGTGCTTGCATTGTCTTTAGTTTGCTAGGTGGATAATCTTACTGTTTTACAACAAAAAAATCGCATGTTCAAAAGAACGATGCGATTTTTAAGTTAAAGATTGAAGATTTGTTCTGAAAGACAGCTTTCGATTTACCCAGTTACATGGTCCAAGTGTTGTCTCCAGAAGTAATCACTTTCTGAATTGGGTCACTACCGTCATAGAACCAAATTTCAACAAGTAGGCTACCTTGGCTATCAGAAACATTAAAGTCGACATTTGCTGTACCATTGTTGAGTGGAACCGATGCGACTTTGCTTGGGTATTTTGCATCGTAGTTACCTGAACTGTTCTCGACAAACTCTTTGTACACGCTTAGGTGTGCTCGTTGTGAAGAGAAACCACTGATGTCTACATTGAGCGTACCTTCCGTCACTGGGTTGTAGCTAAAGCCATCTGGTACTACTAGATCCTGCATGGTTGCATCTTCTACAGTTACGGTAGTCTCTTCTACGGTTGTTTCTTCCTGTTGGGTTGTGTCTTCCTCTGCAACGGTGGTTTGGGTTGGTGGAGGTGGTGTACTGTTACCACCTCCGCCGCCACCGCCGCCGCCACAAGCCGTTAGTGCTAATCCCATGATGATTGTGATAAGTGCTTTCATAATGTTATCTCCCTATGGAATGTAGCATTTGTTAGGTGTTGGAGCGGTGTGCCAATCTGTGCTTAGTTCGCCACCAGACTCAGCCCAAGTTTGGAAGTGAGGGTATGCATCGACCATGTCTACACGCTCTAGCGGCCAATCCCAATCTTCTACTATTAACAGTGCCCAAGGTAAGTTGTTTGCTGTTTTGAAGTACACACCTTGTGCAGGGTCACTTGCATCGACGCCGACACCGAAGAGGTTTTGGTCATCAAACTGTTCTGTTGGTGCTTGGTCTGCTAAGTGAACTTCCCACTTACGCCCTGGTTGGAAAGTAATACCATCGCCATGGTAAGTGCCCGGTGTTGCAAAGATGAACGGGTCGTATGGCATGGCTTGAATGGCTGAACGGTCAGATCCTTCAGTGAAGTACACATTCAAGGTAAAGGTGAGTGAGACGTTATCATCACAGCCAGACTCTGTGCGGAAGTAGCTACAGCTGCTCGCCGCGTGTGTGCTTAAGTCTTCACTGATGATGAAAATTGCTTCATCAGAAATACTTTCCAAGCCATTAGATGCTTGTTCTACACCATTGAAGGATAGTGTTGTTAATCCGTTTTCAATCGAGCTTCTCAATACACCCGGTAGTCGGATTGCGAAGCCATTTTTGTAACTTGCACCGTAAGCCGCTAGGTCGCCAGTAATTTGAATACTCTCAACATGACCCGCAAGACTGGTTTCGGTGATGCGGAATTTTACGACCACATCGTTCATGTCGTAGTCTGCGGTGTATGGCCAGTTATCTTCGTAAGCGACGGTGGCGTAATCTTCTGCACTCGGGAAATATTCCACTGAGTAACCATTACCAGTGATGGTAATTGGGTAATCTTCCACCTCACCAGATGTCGAACCACCATCGTAGTTTAATCCGGTTTGTTGGCTAAAGCGGAATCGGCTCCAGCTAGACCCTTCCGTTGCAGCGGTTGAAACTACAAACGGTAGGGGATTATTACCCGCAGACAGTAATTGGTCGGTAAAGACTTGCTCACCTTCATCATCAAAGTCACCATCGCGGTTCCAGTCAAACCATGCTGATAGGTAGCCAGAAGTAGAAGCTGTCACATTCACAATTGAGCTTAAGCCTGGATCAAGTGCGGATACAAAACCAACACCATCTTCATCGGCTGTGCCCACAGAGTTGTCGTTTGCTTGACCGTCGGCATCACCATCTGGAGCAACAGAGCCAAGCCAAGTTGCACCGTCCACTTCGTGACGAGGACCGTTTGACGCAAGTGTTGTGTGGTAGCTGTCTGGAGCATCACCGAAATCAATTGGCTCGTCTTCGTTAATCACCGGAGCATTTGCACAACGTGCACCGTCATTTTGGCTTGAGCTTGGACCGTTGGATACAAACTCAACCGCAGGAACGATACCTGCTGCGATATTGGCTGCGTTACCTTCCGAAAGGTCAACGCGATAGATTTTGCCATCTTGGTTACGTGACACGTAGTAGTTGCCGTTTACATCGAAGTAGCCAGCACCAAATGTGCCTTTCTCACCTGTGTCACCTATCGCAGTTGCGCTACCGTTTGATGGGTTGAACTGATATAGCACACCAGAGTTGTTGTCGATGCCGTAAAGGGAGCCATCACCTGGATGGAATGCAAAGTCGGTTAGGTTCACTGTCGCTGTTGAGCTAATTTTCACGATGCTCAATGTCGCATTTGGATCAGAATCGAGCGGAGAAAGGTCAATGGAGAAAAGTCCTTTGCCTTTGCGGTACAAGTAGTAGACGTGGTTGTAAACGTCACCTACGTAAAACGTGTGGTCGGTAGGAAGACCCGAAACATTAAGTGTCTCTGCTTGGAAGTCTTGACCAAGACGAACAATCTTTTTGTTTGTGGTGTCGTAGCCGTAGATATAACGGTCAGTGAAGTTAAAGCCTACACCGTTGATGCCCGAAGCCAAACCTGTGTCGTCCTCTAAAAGAGTCGTAGAGCCTGTAACCAAATTGACGCCATAGATTTGAACCGGGGTTGATTGGAATAGGTATGCTTGGCTTGGGCACGTATCAAATGGCGCCGCTTGTGCGTAAGCGCTCGCTATTAGAGACCCAAGTAGTAGTGATGTCCTTTTCATAATTCGCCCTCTCATTGGTTCGTGATATATGCAATGAAAGGAATGTGCCAACTTTTAAGTTGTTGAATTTTATAGAGCTAAGATTTGTAAGAAGAAGGGTTGTAAATCTGATTGTCAAAATGAGAAAAAGCCCAACATCGAGTTGGGCTTTTTGGGAATGATTAGAGGTATAGAACTAACTACAAACCGGACAGGAGGGCATTTTCATCAGATTCATTTCTCGCCAAGACATGCTGAGCGCATCCAAAATCAGAATTTTTCCTTTCTTTGGTTGGCCGTAATCAGCAATCACTTTAATCGCTTCCATCGCTTGCACTGCGCCAACAATACCCACAACAGGCGCCATTACTCCGGCTTCGACACAACTTAGCGCATCGCTGCCGAAGAGGGCACTTAAGCACTGGTAACATGGTTGCGCTGGATCATCGTAAGTAAACACACTCACTTGGCCTTCCATGCGAATGGCCGCGCCTGAAATCAGCGGTGTTTTGGTCGCAAAACATAGGCGGTTAAGTTGATTGCGCGTATCGACGTTATCTGATGCATCGACAACAATAGTGTGCTGTTCGATCAAGCTTTTTAGCTCTGTATCATCAAGACGCTTTGCGATGGTATCTACAATGATGTGCGGGTTAAGCTCGCGTAGTGCATCGGCCGCTGATTCTACCTTCTTACGACCAATATCCGCATCGTGATGCAGTACTTGGCGCTGAAGGTTAGACAACTCGACGATATCATCATCAATCAGCGTGATTTTACCGACACCAGCAGTCGCCAAATATTGGCTTGATGCGCAGCCTAAACCGCCAGCACCAAGCATCAATACCGATGCTTGTTTGAGTGCTTCTTGTCCTTCAAAGTCAAACTGACGAAGAATGATTTGGCGGTTGTAACGCAACATTTCCTGATCGGAAAGAATATCCACAACGTCTTCCTAGTAAAGGGTTGAGTTGAATAGTTGAGTCTGAACCGTTTCGCCCACTTCAACTCGGCCGCGTTCACGTTCCAATACAACAAAACAGTTCGCTAGGCTCATTGAGCGGAATGCACCAGAGCTTTGGTTACCGGTTGTTTCAACGACAAACTTGCCATCTTCCAATGTATAGATACCACGTTGGTAATCGGTACGACCTGGCGCTTTTTTAAAGGCGGTTTTGGTTGTTGCTGGAATAGATTCGGGTGCTTTCCATTCTGTATGGCCTGCAAGTTTTGCCAGCATTGGTTGAACAAGCACGTACATAGTAAGAACTGCAGAAACAGGGTTACCCGGCAGCCCACAGAACCAAGCTGTACTTAGCTTACCAAATGCGAAAGGTTTACCCGGCTTGATTGCTAACTTCCAGAAACCGATTTCACCAAGCTCTTCAAGAATGTCTTTGGTGTAATCCGCTTCGCCCACACTAACACCGCCTGAGGTCACAACCACATCTGCCAATGTTTGCGCTTGTTCAAAGGTTGCTTTCAGAGTCTCTGGGCAATCTGGAATGATGCCAAGATCAACGGCTTCACAACCGAAGTTCTCGATAAGTGGTTTAATACCGTAACGGTTGCTGTCGTAGATCTGACCTTCGTCTAGCGGTTCGCCCAGTGGTTTAAGTTCATCACCAGTAGAGAAGAAAGCAACTTTTGGCTTACGTACTACTGTCACATGGCTAACACCAAGCGACGCAATCATCGGAATATCGCGAGGTGTCAAACGTGCACCTTTTGCCAGTACGATGTCGCCTTGTTTGATGTCGTCACCTGTTGGGCGGATGTTGTTTTGTGGCTTCACGTCAGTTTGGTTGAACTGAATGCCAGCATCCGTCACTTCTGTGTTTTCTTGCATGATAACGGCATCACAACCATGTGGGATTTTTGCGCCAGTCATGATGCGAACACAGGTACCTTGAGGCCATTCACCTTCAAAAGGTTGTCCTGCAAATGATTTACCTGCCAGAGGCAAAACAGAAGACGACTCAAGATCTTGAATGCGAATAGCGTAGCCATCCATTGCTGAGTTATCGAATGGCGGTACGTGAATAGGAGACAAGATATCTTCTGCCAGTACAAAACCGAGTGCGTCAGCAAGTGGAAGAGAAAGCGTTGTTTGGATAGGTTTGATTCGCGATAGCATTTTGTCCATCGCTTCTTCAATTGGCATCAAGCCAGGTGCGTCGCAGCAGCCCATTGAGAAAATCCTGTGTTCTTTTGTTTTGTGGCAACTTTACCATAAAAAGGGGACCGAGTAAGAATGTCCACCTATAAAATATGGGTGTAATTATTCAAAAATCCGAGTATCCTTGTCAGCCATCCGAAAGGGGTAAAAAGCCCGCGGAGCTCAAGAAAATCAGCTCAGTACCTTCATCTGATGTGACTTAGTGTAAAGACACGAACTGAGCAACTCAAAGCGAAAAGTATGAATGCAATTTTGATTGGGTTTGTACGAAGGCTGAAGTAAAACAAAAGAGGAAGTGGAATGTCAGGTCTTAGCGAGTCAGCGAAGTTAGTAAAAGAAGCGCTAGAGCAACGCGGTTTGGAAACGCCAATGCGTCCAAACAACGTAAGTCGTGAAGAGAAGAAAGAGAAGATCGAACACCACATGCGTGAGATCTTAGGTCTGCTTCAACTTGACCTCACTGACGATAGCCTAGAAGAAACCCCTCACCGCATTGCTAAGATGTACGTTGACGAAATCTTCTCTGGTCTGGATTACTCCAACTTTCCTAAAATCACGGTGATTGAGAACAAGATGAACGTGAGCGAGATGGTTCGCGTGAAGGACATCACAGTGACCAGTACTTGTGAACACCACCTTGTGACCATCGATGGCAAGGCTGCTGTGGCTTACATTCCACGTGGCAAGATCATTGGCCTGTCAAAGATCAACCGTATCGTTCGCTTCTTTGCCCAGCGTCCACAAGTTCAAGAGCGTATGACTCAGCAAATTCTTGTTGCACTTCAAACGTTGCTTGAGTCCGATGATGTGGCAGTGACGATTGACGCAACACACTACTGCGTGAAATCTCGCGGTGTGATGGATGCAACCAGCGAAACCACGACAACAGCATTGGGCGGTATCTTCAAAAGCAACCCAGCAACGCGTGCCGAGTTTCTGCACGGTTTACGTTAGGTAACCAAGCACTATTCTAAGAGGATGGCAAACGCCATCCTTTTTTATGCTTGTTTAGAAAATGACTTCATGATTTCTGGCCAATACATTTTGACGTAACCTGCCGATACCCAAACAACCAATACAGTCGCGATACTGAGCTCTAGAAAACCAAAGTCGTGTAGCCAGTGCCAGTGAGGGTGCGATTCGGCGAAAAAAGAGGTCAAGCGATGCATTGCGATGGCGCTGATCACGGAAGGAAAGGTTACTGCCGCGATAGAAGGTTGAAACTTCAAGCGAAGTAAGCGGAAGTAACATAAGTAGATCAATAACGTCATAGTGATGGCGATCCCGGCCAATGCGCCTGTCAGTATCGGATCAGGTAAGGGAAAGTTCACCAAGTATGCTGCTAATGACAAGTTTACCGGCGCGGCCATAATCGCGAGGGTCGGTCTTGCTCGCCTTGGTAGAGAGCCGAAAAACACCAAACGATACAACACGAGTGGCAGCATGAAGAAATAAATGCCGATGCACATCATCGCTAACGTTTCGGAGAATAAGTTGTGACCTAGTTGAGAACCGGCTAGTGAACTACTGATCAGCCCCACCGGATAAAGAAACCAACTCGGTACGATATTGGACATTTTGAAGTTCATTAGCTGAAAGCTAAAAAACAGCACCATCATAGTAAAATGCAGCAAAAGCGCCATAAACCAAAGTGGATAAGCGATGATAGGCGCTACAGCGGCAAGATAATCTGCAAGGATCAGTAACGCCATACTCATTGGTGCCATTAAACTACCACTCAGCGGGTGACGAATGTCGACCATGAATAATCGTGGATTAGCGGCATATTTTATGAGTACAGGGGCGAGTAAAAGTGCGCCGAGTGACGCCAAAAATGGACGTATCGGTTCACCAATCTCAGGAACATAGAGTGCCCAAGCTTGCCCTAAACCTATCATACCTAGTGCCAACGCGGCTTGAGACGGCGGGACACTATAAAACTGCACAAGTCTTCTCCAGTTCAAATCTACTCCATTTGATTTTTGCCTGAATGAAACGAAACATGACGATTTGGATGAAATGCTCTATTTAAGTAGCAAATACTAACAAGTATGGAGAGGGGTTTCTCATGAAAGGTGGTGGGCAAATATCAGAGAATGATAATTTTGTGAGTTTGGTATCGAATATTTGGGAAAAGATGTAAAAATGCAGAGTTTATCGCTCCAAACCCTTCGATAGTCTGGAGCGAAGTGATAACAAAGAGGATGTTATGTTGATTGATTCTCCGGTAGATCCTGTTGGCGTAACTTTTCGTTTTTGATTGTGCGATGCAGCAACTGGCTGTAAATAGGTTGTCCACCCAACAATTGAGCAATAATCACAGCGCCCAAACAAGTAATGATCAATGGCAGGATTAAGTAGTAGTTATTCGTCATTTCAATCACTAACAGAATACCAGTAATCGGTGCACGTACCGTTGCAGCAAACAGGGCACCCATGCCCGCAATCGCAAATACACCAGGCTCGATATCAAGCGCAGGGAGCAAGACATCAGCACTTGCTCCGAACGCGTAGCCAAATAAGGTTCCCAGAGCAAGCATAGGTGCAAAGATGCCTCCCGGCGCACCAGAACCAAAACAGAGCAGGGTTGTAATTACACGACCAAAGAAAAGCAAAACTAAAATAGATACCGAGTAGTTACCGTTAGTAATGTCAGGAATAAGGCCGATACCACCACCAGTTAGTTGGGGTACGTACAAAAGAAGCAAGCCAAACACGCCTCCCAGTAACGAACCTACAATCAAGTAGCGCTTACGATCGTTTTTGTGAATTGCGACAAAACTGTCTTGTGCCACGGTAATCAGTTTATTGAAGAGCACGCCAAACACGCCAAACAATGCGCCAAGCAATAAAAACAGCCATAGGGTTTGAAGCTCTGGCGACTGGTATTGCGGCATAGTGATAACGGCGTCTTGCCCGTTGATGGCGCGAAACACTATGTTCGCCATAATGGCAGAAATGATCACTGCGCGAATTGAGATCAAAGAGTAGCGAAACTGAGGTCGCATTTCCTCCACAACGAACATAATGCCTGCGAGTGGGGCATTAAAAGCCGCAGCCAAACCGCCAGCAGCACCAGAAGCGAGCAGGGAGTGGCGGGTATCGTCATCCTTTACCCGGAATATATCGGTCACCATTCGACCTACAGCACCACCCATTTGAACGGTTGGGCCTTCACGACCCAGCACCATACCTGAGCCAAGTGCGCCCATGCCGCCGAAGAATTTTACTGGTAGAACTCGCCACCAGCGCACTGGACGAATATTATCCATTGCCCCTTCGATTTCAGGAATACCAGAACCTGCCGCTTCTGGCGCAAAGCGGTGCACAAGAAAATAGCCAATAAAAGCTAAAAGTGCGCTAATGAGAACCGCTGCCAGCCACAACGGTAGAACATTACCAATTTCGCTTCTTAACCATTCTGTTCGTGTTTCAGAAACGAAATGAACGGCAAGCTCGAAATACGTACCGACAAAACCAGCCAACGTACCCACAATGGCGGCCATAATGAGAACAGAAAATGATGTTGACCCTCGAGAGACAAACTGGTTAATCGCATCTTTCGGTACGTGCGCCAACACAGATTTCACAATTCTCTCGCGTTTGGTCATTAAAAAGCTCTCCTGTTGCTGGGGGGAAGGGACGAAAGAAAGTATACGCTTCGCAGAGTCTAGACCTAATCAATAAAGATGCAATTTAGCTTTTCACTATTGAGTGTTCGAAGTGTCGCGATATTATTCATTCACTCAGATTGTGCTATTGCTCTCATAATTTAGGATAAAAAACTTGTTTTTTGAGAAAAATGAACCATGCTTTAAATGTAAAGCAACATGACTGCTTCAGAAGGAGGGATGTGAGGTTTTATACACAATTTGGATGGATTCAAACCCTACGGTAAGTCCTCGTTTTATGTTCGGGATGCATCAATAGACATCGCCGATTCGCACACTCACGATTGAGTAACGAGGTAGAGGCGCACGCACATGTGCGCCTTCTTAATTTCTGCGTTATAACTTTCATCACCACCTGCCACTATTTTTCTCTTGAACATTTTCTTGCAGTTAGTAATGTCTTGGTTCGATGTGAACCAACTAGAGCAGTGCATGCGCTTTTATCTTCGACTCTTACTTTCTTTATGTTGTTGTTCGGTAACGTTTCCGGCACTTTCAACGCCGAGCTGGTGGCAAGACACGTTGTCAGCAATGCCATATTCCAATCTAAAAGAACGTATAGAAAAAAGTGGAAGCTGGTATGGTTGCGAAGTGCAGTTGCGAGACAACTCAACGTTTATCAGCGCATTTTGTTTGGATGATTTTTCGTACTACCAGCAGCACTTGTATGGTGAAGTGATTTTGAGAAGAGAAAGTGCTCAGTTCTCGTTTCTTACTGAATACGAGTGGCAGCGTCTGAATGACTTACTTCTCAACTTAAGAAAGGATGGGTTAGTTTTACGCAGAGTCACTATCGGAAAAGAACACTATGATGTCGTTGAAGCTCTGGAAAAGAAATCTTCCGAGCTTGTCGATAAAGAAGTTATTTTGTTGATGAACCGCTATCCACAAGAAACGATTCGAAGTTTGCTTTGGGTAAAACCGGACGAGTTTCTGACGCCATCACCGTCCTTAAATGTGCACTTGCGCAGTGATGGCGAAATTATCGAGGTCAAAGTGACTCGTTTTTAGATTCTTTATGGAGAGATAGGAAGGTCGCCATTGCTGATTCATCCAAAAAACCATCCGATTTTTTGTGAGCGCGCAGGTATTGATATCCTGCAATTAGCTTGCGGTGTAGCTCTTCTGCATCGTCTGACAACGGCTGATTCATAACGTGTTGAAAGGCAAGTTTGTACGCATCCATATCCACGACTTCAGCACGGCGATATAAATAACCACATCCCGTTGCTAACCATTCAAGAGAGCAATTGGCGCGCATTGCAATTTGATTTGCTTTAGTTAGGCTAGGTTCACTGCCTTTAAGGTATTTGCGTATTAAAGCTTCAGACACATCGACGCGTCGAGCGAACCCGCTGATGCTTTCTTCTCCGATCAGGGTGGCTAGGCGTTGGGCAAAAGACATATTTCGTACTCCAGTTCGAATTGCGAAAGTTTACCCGTTGAGCTGGTACGAAAACAAGACTACGATGAATGCAGATCAATTGAAGGAGAAAACCCATGGTTGCAAAAGTAGTAACTGCACCAAAAGGCCCAGAGTTCTCAGAGCTGGTTCAAGGATATTGGCGTGCAGTTGAGTGGGGAATGACGGCTCAAGAGCGTTTGTCATTTCTTAAGCAACACATTGAGTTAGGCATTACGACAGTCGATCACGCCGACATCTACGGTAATTACGAGTGTGAGGCGTTGTTTGGTGAAGCGTTAGCTTTAGACAAGAGTGTTCGTGAGCAAATTCAGATCGTGACGAAATGCGACATCAATTTGTGTGGCGATAAAACGCCAGAGCGTAAGATCAATCACTACGACACGAGCTCAGCACATATCTACCAATCGGTGAATAACTCGCTAGAACGTTTGAATGTGGATGAAATCGACGTACTTTTAATTCATCGTCCTGACGTGTTAATGGATGCGGACGAGGTTGCAGAAGCATTTTCTGAGCTTCACAAAGTCGGCAAAGTGAAGCACTTTGGCGTGTCTAACTTCACTCCACGCCAGTTTGAACTGCTGCAATCTCGCTTAGGTAAGCCGTTGGTTACTAACCAAGTGGAAATCAACCCACTTAACTTTGAGGTTGCTCACGATGGAACGCTTGACCAAATGCAAATGTTGCGTACGCGACCAATGGCTTGGTCTTGCCTCGGTGGAGGTTCAATTTTTAGTGGTGACAGTGAGCAAGCTGTTCGTGTCCGTAACGAATTAGAAGCAATTCGTGAAGAAGTGGGCGCAGCGAGCATTGACCAAGTAATTTATGCCTGGGTACGTCGTTTGCCATCTAACCCTATTCCAATCATTGGCTCTGGTAAAATCGAGCGTGTGCAAACTGCAGTTAATGCATTGAACATCGAACTTACTCGAGAGCAATGGTATCGCGTATGGGTGGCTTCTAAAGGTCATGGTGTGCCATAGAATTGATATCTTATCGATGAAATTGTTATTAAAGGCATCCTCTAGCAGGGTGCCTTTTTAGTTTTAGCGCGTTACTGTTTACCCATTATGGAAATGGAAAGAATGAAATTCGAGCAAAAATGGGCTTTGGATGTTAGCTGCAACTTTTTGCTTACTTTGGGTGGAGGAGTTTTACCCATGTTTGTTTTATGTCACTAAACAGCGAATGTGATGCTTGCTTTTTAGTCATTTTGTTCACTCATTCATTCATATTGCGTATGCTTATTGAATAATAAAGAAATAAAAAACTCGTCAGTTTTCTCGTATTACATGCTGTAACAATCTGTTAGACTCCGGCGCAGATTGTGGAATATAAAAAGGTGATTGAATGTCTTTTCCCGTACTCATCTGTGATGATTCAGCGTTAGCACGCAAACAGATGGCGAGATCACTACCAGCCACATTGAATGCCGATATTACGTTTGCTATCCACGGAAAAAACGCGCTAGAAGAACTCGAAAAAAACGAGTTTAAATTGATGTTTCTTGATTTGACCATGCCAGAAATGGATGGCTTTGAAACACTAGAGCACATGCAACGGTTGGGGGATAAAACTCCGGTGGTTGTGGTGTCGGGGGATATCCAACCTAAAGCGAAAGAGCGCGTGTTCGCACTGGGTGCAAAAGCGTTTATTCAAAAACCGATCGCCAAAGATGAACTCAAGAAGGCGCTTAAAGAGTTGGTCGAGCCAGAACCTCGTCCTCAAATTATCACGCCTGTCTCTATTGAGTTACCGATTTTACGTCGTCGCGATATTTACATGGAAGTGGCTAACGTTTCAATTGGTCGAGCAGCCGATGCGTTGGCGCGTCACTTTGACGTGTTTGTGCAACTACCTCTGCCGAACGTCAATATCTTTGAAGTGAGCGAACTTCACATGGCGCTACGCGACTTGGCGTCGCATGACAACGTATCGGGCGTTTGTCAGGGATTTTGTGGCGAAGGTATTGCTGGCGAAGCGCTAGTGATTTTGAGTGATTCAAGCGTATCTGATCTCAAAAAGTTGATGAAAGTACCAGCAGACAGCGAAGAGCTAGAAGAGCTTGAGCTGCTAATGGATATTTCTAATATTTTGGTGGGGTCGTTCTTAAATGGTTTAGGCGAGCAGTCTGAAGTCCGATTCTTCCAAAGTCCACCAGTACTCCTTGGTCAGCATATCTCAATTGACTCGATCATTGAATCTACAACTGGAGCATTCAGCCGCACGATGACATTCGAAGTGAGCTACAACATTGAAGGAACGTCGATTCGTTGTGACTTGTTGTTTATGTTTGTGGATGAATCCTTGCCGCTGCTTGATAACAAACTGTCTTATCTAATGGAGGAGTTCTAATGTTGAATATGCCAGCAGAGTTTGAACAATTCCATTGGATGGTGGATATGGTACAAAACGTCGACATGGGCTTAGTGGTCATTGATCGAGATTACAATGTACAGGTCTGGAATGGGTTTATGACTCATCACAGTGGTTTGCAGTCTCATGATGCGATAGGTCGTTCTATATTTGATATCTTCCCTGAAATCCCACAGGAGTGGTTTAAATTAAAAACAAAACCAGTGTATGACCTAGGCTGTCGCAGCTTCATCACATGGCGACAACGACCTTACTTATTTTGCTGTCGCAATGTTCGACCAGTCACGCAGCAAGCGGAGTTTATGTACCAGAATGTTACGTTGAACCCAATGCGCACACCGACTGGAAAAATCAACTCGTTGTTTTTGTCTATACAAGACGCGACGGCTGAAGCTCTGATGTCTCAGAATCAATAGCGATAAAAAACTTTCTCAAAAGCCAAGGTCCGCCTTGGCTTTTTTGTATACTTATAATTGTGTTTCCCAATGCGTAGAACGTGAATATGGACTTTAATCTCGCCCTAAAACTCTACACCGCTGAGCAAGTAAAAAACGGTGAAACGCTGGCTGCGCAAATGGCTGGTGTTTCTATGTATAGCTTAATGCAACGCGCGGGTATGGCCGTGTATGAGCGCTTTTTACATCTGTATCCTAAATCAAAAAATATCTTAGTGATTTGCGGTAAAGGGAATAACGGTGGCGATGGTTACGTATTTGCATCTCTTGCGAAACAAGCTCAACTCAATGTACATGTTTTCCAAATTGGTGATGTATCTGTGCTAAAAGGTGATGCTTTGCGCGCATACCAAGACTGGCAGTCAATCGACGGTGTTAACAATGATTGGGATGAATGGAATACCGCATTGCTAGAAGCAGATGTGATCATCGATGCCATGTTAGGCACTGGTTTAAGCGGTGAGGTTCGTTCGGAGTATCGTCGCTATATTGACCAAATTAATCAAATTCATACCCCTGTGATTGCAGTCGACGTTCCTTCTGGTCTGTGTGCTAATACAGGTGCAGTTTTAGGTGATGCTATTCGTGCCGAGCATACTGTAACCTTCATTGGGGTTAAGCAAGGCTTATGCACTGGACAAGCGAGAGATCGAGTTGGCGAGCTCTACTTTTGTGGTTTAGGCGTCAATACTAAGTTTGATACTATCGAAGTAGAAAGTGCATTAGGTATTGATCATCAGGTTGTTTCAAGATTAATGCCCAAGCCAAATCCAACGGTCCATAAAGGTGACAACGGGAAGTTGCTTTGTGTTGGTGGCAATCAAGGGATGTCTGGAGCGATTCGTTTATGTTCCTCCGCTGCGATTAGAGCCGGAGCGGGTTTAACTGCCGCAATTACTCACACGAGTAGCCTTATTCCACTGCAGGTTGGTTGCCCAGAAGTAATGAGCCAGAGCATCACCGCTGACTTACTCAGGGATACTGAGAACGACTTAACTAAACGCATTCGCTGGGCTGACGTATTAGTGTTTGGTCCTGGCTTTGGAGATGATGAGTGGGCTTATCAAGCCTATCAATATCTGGCTCAAGAGCAGAAACCTAAAGTTGTTGATGCTGATGGCCTCAATATTCTAGCGATGCTGAGCCAGCGATGCGATGGCACTCTAGTGTGCGACAACCATCGAGTGATCACGCCGCATCCTGGAGAGGCAGCTCGACTACTAAATGTAACCATTCAACAAATAGAAAGTGACCGATACTCTGCTGCAAGACAACTGCAAGAGCGTTATGGCGGTGTAGTGGTTTTAAAAGGCGCGGGGACGCTTATTTACGATGGAACGAGAATGTACGTCTGTCTAGCGGGTAACGCCGGAATGGCGACGGGGGGAATGGGAGATGTGTTATCTGGAGTCATTGGTGCATTACTAGCCAAAGGTTTACCAATTTCTGTTGCCGCACGTTTAGGTGTGGTTCTTCACAGTCATGCTGCTGATATAAACGTGAGTCAGAATGGTCAAATTGGTCTTTTGGCAAGTGATGTCGTTAGCACTCTTCGTACCGCTATCACCCAAGAGCTCTATCGAAATTAATTAGATTTCATGCATTGCTGAGAAAATTGGTCGATTTTTTTGAGTACTTTTTTACGAATTAGCAGGGCATCTTAGTATTAGGTGATTGAGTTTTAGGCAGATTTGAGAGGTGATGCGTTTTAATTTTTAAGATATGACGCAAAGGTTTGCGCAATGGGTTAACTTAAGTGCTTTCTCAAGTTGTTGATAGTTATAAATAATAAGAGGTTTTGGTGACTTGGGGAGCGTTTTTGATATGCGATTTTCAAGATGGTATCACAAAAAAAATTCAAATATCAGACTTGTAGGAAATAAATCACAGCCTATAATGCTGAAAACCGGAGCGTCTGCCAACGCTCCGGTTTTTTTGTGTCCGAAGAACAGTGAACTCGTCTGCCAACGAAATCACTACGCACTCTGAAATGACACATATACATATGAATCAAGGAATTACACAATGCGTATCGAACAAGAACTTAAGTTAGGTTTTAAAGATGTACTGTTTCGCCCGAAACGTTCTACCCTTAAGAGCCGTTCTCAAGTAAATTTAACCCGCGATTTTACATTCAAGCATAGTGGTCGTCAATGGTCTGGTGTGCCAGTAATCGCAGCAAACATGGATTCGGTTGGTAGCTTTGCAATGGCTAAAGCGCTGGCTGAGCATGGTGTAATGACTGCTGTTCACAAACATTACACGGTAGAAGATTGGGCTGAGTTTGCTAAATCAGCAGATAAAGTAACCATGAATAACGTTATGGTGTCTACGGGAACATCTGACGCAGACTTCCAAAAAACCAAAGACATCATGGCACTTTCAGATGAATTTATTTTCATTTGTATCGACATTGCAAATGGTTACTCAGAGCATTTGGTCGAGTATGTTGAACGCGTGCGAGCAGAGTTCCCAGACAAGGTCATTTCTGCAGGCAACGTGGTTACTGGTGATATGTGTGAAGAGCTAATCCTAGCTGGTGCAGACATCGTTAAAGTGGGTATCGGCCCAGGCTCTGTATGTACAACTCGTGTAAAAACGGGTGTTGGTTACCCGCAGCTTTCTGCAATCATCGAGTGTGGTGATGCAGCGCACGGCCTTGGTGGCATGATCGTCGGTGACGGTGGCTGTTCTTGTGCGGGTGACGTAGCGAAAGCATTCGGTGGTGGCGCGGATTTCGTAATGCTAGGTGGGATGCTAGCGGGTCACGAAGAGTCAGGCGGCGAAGTGATCGAGAAAGACGGCGAGAAGTTCATGAAATTCTATGGCATGTCGTCGAAGAGCGCGATGGAGAAGCACTCAGGTGGTGTCGCTGGCTACCGTGCGGCCGAAGGTAAAACCGTATTATTGCCATACCGTGGTAGCGTTCACGGCACTATTCAAGACATCCTTGGCGGCGTTCGCTCAACATGTACATACGTGGGTGCAGCAAAGCTTAAAGAGCTAACCAAGCGTACTACATTCATCCGCGTTCAAGAACAAGAGAACAACGTGTTCGGTAAAGAGTAAATCGACTGAATGTAACAAGTGTAAAAGCAACCATAATTTGATATTGCCTCTTCGTAAGTCTATTGCTTTTTAAGTTTATGACATTTTTGAAGGGGCTATTTTATATCTGCTTTAGGATGAAATACCTAGCTAAGTGAGTTTGTTTAACATTTCTATCATGGCGTAGGTTTTTCCAACTTGAGCATTGTAATTTCTCAAACTTAACTAAGCGGCAATGAAAATACATGCTTAACCATAGGAGCCATCGTAATCGCTAAGTCATTAAATAGGCGAGGTCTTCTAGGTTGGTTCCCTTGCTTGATTTGCTTCCATAGCTGAACAGTCTCTTAATTAAAAATGTCCGTTAACAGCGGGTGATTAAAGCTTGGTTGTTGTGTTTCCAATTGGTTGTTCTGTAGCGAGGCTGGCTATTAGCCTAAGTATATGAGTGAACTTAGCTGCTCAGCTCATGGGTTGAAGATTTAGTTGTCTGATTTAGGAAACAAAGCTCCTAATACGCCGCATCGCGCACTAATGACGAATGTGGTGGCGTACCGATCTTTGTATTTTGATTGTGAGGAGTTTGCCTGTCCGAGTAAGATCACGATGATAGAAGTGAATAATTTACTCCAAGCTCTTATTGATAAAATGTCATTTTGGGAGTGGGATAAGCCTAGCAGCGAGATGGTAAATACGACGGCGCTTTTTTGGGAGGAGTTTTATGCTGCGAAACGTTATTCGTTTCAGTTGCCTTTGCCATCGCATCGGCGCTTAACAACGTTTCGTCGAGAGTTGGTTGAACCTTCATTTCTAGCTCCTTCGCTTACTGCTCTTGCAAGCAAAGTTGGGGCAAGCACCAAGACGGTAACACGATTATTTAAGTCGGAAACGGGAATGAATTATCAAGATTGGCGGCAACAGTGGAGGCTTTTAAAGGCAGTTGAATTGTTATCAACGGGCATGCCAGTCAGCGCAGCTGCCGATTGGCTGGAGTTTTCGTCAGACAGTGCTTTTATTGCATTTTTCAAAAAGCAAACTGGACAAACACCTCTGACGTTTATGAAAACCAAGCCTTAAGCGTCAAAATGCTCACACTCTTTCTAGAACAAACCCCAGGTTCACAGGCTCAGCCTATAAAGCATACATAGACAGGTACCAACGTGCAGGTTACTTGTCTTTACTCTGCAGTTTGCGAAAGTATTGCGTAGTAAAATCAACAAAGGCTCGGATGCGTTTTGGTTGATGTCGGTCGTGATGATAAAGGAGTGAAAATTCCACACTCGGAATGCTCCAATTGGTAAACACTTCTTTTAGCTTGCCTGTCTGGAGTTCTTGTTGACAATAAAGTGCTGGCACACGGATGATGCCATTTCCCGCCAAGGCTGCTTTTATCATTACTCTGCCACTCTTACATCGTAACTGTCCACGTATCTGGTGTTCCGTTGACTGCTTTGTATTCGTGTTCTCAAATGCCCACCGTGTCACACTACCTGTCAAACAAACGTGTTTTTCTAAGTCCTTTGGATGAGAAGGATAGCCATATGTTTCTAAATAGTTTGGGCTTGCGTATGTCCCCATTTCCACATCGATCAGTTTGCGAGCGATAAAGTTGGAGTCGTCTAACTTTCCCATTCGAAAAGCGATATCGAATTCATCCGCGATTAAATCGACACGATGGCTACTAAAATCTAAGTTAATGCTCACTTGTGGGTGTTGGATTAGAAATTGAGCAACGATATCTGCGACAACGTCTTCTCCTAAATAGCCCCCCACACAGTTGATACGAATGTCACCTCTTAAGTCTTCTACATCATCAACCACTGCCATAACAGCTTGATCAATATTGTGAAGGGCAGTTTCACACTGTTTATACAGAACCTTGCCTGCTTCGGTGAGGTTCAGTGTTCGAGTGGTCCTTTGTAGCAAAGTGACACCAATCTGTTGCTCCAGATTTGTTATTTGACGTGAAACGTGTGAGCGAGAAACGCCAAGTTGCTCTGCTGCTTTCGTGAAGTTTCCTAGTTGAGCGATTAGGACGAAAGAGCGAATATCCGCAAGGTTGATGTGTGTTTGCATGATGACTTCTTCATAATTCAAAAAAGTATTGTTGCAGTATAACAACAGTGTTTCAACTAGGTCGGTATATATCAACAAACAAAGTTTTCTTAAACTTACCGCCACTGATGTAAACCGTTCGATTAAGGATTCAAAATGAAAAAGTTAATTGTTATTACAGGCGCTAGTTCAGGCATTGGTGAAGCGATTGCACGTCACTTCAGTGAACAGGGCCATGCTCTTCTTTTGTTAGCAAGACGTGTAGAACGTTTGGAAGCATTAAACTTACCAAATACGCTTTGTGAAAAGGTAGATGTGACCGACAAAGCTTCTTTTGAGGCTGCAATTGAGAAAGCTGAAGCGTTGTATGGTCCGGTAGATGCACTTGTAAATAACGCAGGCGTTATGCTTCTAGGTCAGATAGATACTCAGGAAGCATCGGAGTGGAAGCGCATGTTTGATGTGAACGTAATTGGTTTGCTCAATGGCATGCAGTCCGTCCTAGCACCTATGAAAGCACGTAACAGTGGTACGATCATTAACATCAGCTCTATCGCGGGCAAGAAAACATTCCCTGATCATGCTGCTTATTGCGGTACCAAATTTGCGGTTCATGCTATTTCTGAAAACGTACGTGAAGAAGTTGCGTCATCGAATGTTCGCGTTACGACGATTGCACCTGGTGCAGTGGAAACGGAATTACTTTCACATACAACGTCTCAAGATATTAAAGATGGCTATGACGCTTGGAAGGTGGATATGGGCGGCGTGTTGGCAGCAGACGACATTGCACGAGCAGTGCTGTTTGCTTATCAGCAACCGCAAGGTGTATGTGTTCGTGAAATTGCTTTGGCACCGACAAAACAACAACCTTAACATTGAGTTACGGCGATTTTAGGTCACTAAAGCCGTAAAACTTTGCATATCGATTCGTGATTGAGATGGCATCTTTAAACTAAGTTGCGTGAAAATTTAGGTCATCCATTTAAATCCGGACACTAAGTGTGTTATTGCTTATACCCAAGTTACTCAAGGTGAGAAAAAACTTTGAGTAATTTGGGTTTTTATTTGGTCTCAATTTTAGGTAGCGGAATTTATTTAGGTCGAAGGCGATAGTTGTGAAGAAAGGAGAGTGTGACGTAAAACAAAATGAAGCAATATCCGTCTCTTAATGAGAATTGATTTCATCAACGTCACAAGCCGTTACAATTATCCGTTAGGTATTATACTTTGTGGGTGGTTAATATTTAACCAAACAAGGAGGTGTGTATGAAACGATTCGCAAACATACTTTTTGCAACACAAGGATTGCCAGGCCATAGTGACGCCCTCGAACAAGCGATGAGGATTGCATCTAGCAACAAAGTGCCTGTCTCAGGGCTAATAGCGTGTCCTGATTTCCCAACAGACATGATCCAGTATCAGCAAAGTTATGAGCAATCGCTGCAAGACTCCCTCAAACAAAGTATTCACGAATACAGACAGAAGCTGGGACTCTCTGAAGAGGATCTCGCATTTCCTCTTACTGTGAAAAGCAGTGAAAAGCCCGCTGTCTGTATTATTCAAGAAGCATTAGCTGATAACAAAGATCTCATCATCAAAGAAGCTGAACCGCTCGGTGAAGGTGCTGAGGGTTTCAAAGCTATTGATATGACTCTGTTACGAAAATGCCCTTGTCCGCTTTGGTTGCACCGACCAATTGATAAGCCAAGAGATAAACGCCGTGTTGCTGTGGCTATCGACCCATTAACGGCAAGCGATGAACAGCACTCATTAGCCGTGCGTTTACTCGAATTATCGCGTTCGATAGCCGACACCTGCGATAGTCGTTTACACGTGATTTCTTGCTGGGAGTATTACTTAGAAAACTACCTTAATGGTAACGCTTGGATTCAAGTCGATGATGCTGAGTTGAAACATGAACTCGATAAGGCAAAAGCCGATCATAAACAAGCTCTGCAACAGCTGTTGGAGGAGTCTGGGATTACAGGTGAAATTGTGATTCACCACCTGCATGGAAAACCCGACGAAAAGATTCCAGATTACGTAGAGAGTATTGAGGTAGACGTGCTGGTAATGGGAACCTTAGCGAGAACTGGTATATCTGGCTATGTCATTGGTAATACGGCTGAAAATATTTTGCAATCGATTAACTGTAGTTTGGTCGCTCTTAAGCCCGATGGTTTTGTCTCACCGATTCAGTAATTGGGGTGTAACAAAGTTGGGTTTAAGTGATGTTTTAGGTAAAGGAGGGAGATGGATCTCTAGAACATGGAATTATCAATGTATCAATAAGTTATCAGAGGAGAGTGACATGAAAAACCTATGCCCGAAATGCCACACAGAAATGATAGAACGTTCGAATGTTTATATTTGTCCGAGAAATGATATCGGTGACTGCACCTACGATGCATTCGAGTTAGCTGATGACGATAATCCATATACATTCAGCCAAGAACACGTAAGTAGTGACCTACGTTCTTATGCCGTAGCAGACAGCAAATAGCGGTTTGTATCGGCGTTCCTCTAAGTAGCACTCAGTGATTACTGTTTGCTACTTTTCCCTTGGTTTCATGATCGTTTTTGAAGCGCTTGGGCTAAAACAATACAGTGGAGTTTGTCATTTGCGCCGGATAGGGCGTATCTTCTTATAATAACGAATGGGCTGCGATGTTGAATAACATAACGGGTAAAGAAAACCTACCGAAAAACCTAGATAATCAGTTGGTCTTACTGATTTTCCCTGCGCTGCCAGTTTTAATCTTCTCTTTTCTCTTCTATATCTATACTCCTGCAGGCGTGAGCTGGAATGCGGAATGGATACCAAGCCTCGATATCAACCTTAGCTTTAGATTAGATGGTCTTTCATTTCTTTTTGCGGGACTGATCAGTGGGATTGGCGCACTGATTCAAATCTACGCTTTGGCTTATTTACGAGAAAGTGATAGCCGGTTTTCCTTTCATTTGTATCTAACCCTATTCATGCTTGCCATGCTAGGGATTGTGATGAGCGATAACATTCTGTTGTTATTTGTTTTCTGGGAACTCACCACCATCACTTCTTACTTACTGATCGGGTTTAATCACGAAAATAAAACGTCTCGGAAAAACGCCTTGCAGTCGCTGATTGTTACCGGTGCTGGTGGACTAGCGTTGCTAGCTGGTCTTATCTTGCTGGGAGCAATGGCTGGGAGTTATGAGCTAAATACCATTATCGAGCAGGCAGACACTATTGCGCAGCATGAATGGTTTATCCCATCTCTAGTGCTCATACTACTCGGTGCATTTACTAAATCTGCGCAATTCCCGTTTCATTTTTGGCTACCTAACGCGATGGCAGCTCCCACTCCGGTCAGTGCGTATTTACACTCGGCAACAATGGTAAAGGCAGGCATTTACCTATTAGCACGTTTATCGCCAGTTTATGCCCACAGCGAGATCTGGTTTTATGCTTTAGTCATCACTGGGAGTATCACGGCCATTTGGTGCACATTTGTCGCATTAAAACAAACTGACTTGAAGCTGATGCTAGCCTACAGCACGAATGTTGCTTTGGGTAAATTAACATTATTACTAGGTATGGGCACAGATTTGGCCGTTAGTGCAGTATTGATGTTTATTCTCGCTCACTCTTTCTATAAAGCTGCGCTGTTTATGGTGGTGGGTAATATCGACAAAGCGACAGGAACACGAGATATTGATCAATTGTACGGTCTGAAGTCAGTTCTCGTCATCAGCATGGTTGCGGGGAGTTTGGCTGCATTGTCTAAAGCGGGGTTCCCGCCGTTGTTAGGTTTTTTGAGCAAAGAATACATGTATAAGTCCGCAGTAGAGCTCAATAATTGGATCGCCTTTGTACTATTAATCGTGAATATACTGATGGTCGCGCTAACCATTATGCTTATTGCGAGACCATTCTTTGCTCGCCGTGATCTCGTGCCGATTGAAACTAAGCCAGTTGAGACAAAAAAAGCCATGTGGATCTCGCCTTTGCTCTTGGCACTTGGCAGTCTCCTGGTCCCGTTATTCGGTTTAAATTGGTTAGATCGCAATATTATTTTTCCGGGCTCTGATGACATTCTGCCCACAGCAGCTCTTAAAGAGACATCACTATGGCATGGCGTGAATGTACCGTTAGTGTTAAGCGTTATTACGCTAGCGTTGGGGTATGTGGTGTACCGTGTTTATCCTACTGTGTCTGCATTTTTTCAGCGGCTACATCTATTCGTCCCCAAAGCGGAGAATATTTTTGAACGACTATTAGATGGCATGATGACAGTGGCGAAGTGGCAAACGGCGCGGTTACAGCAAAAGAAATTGAGTCGCTATGTCCTATTATTTTTCACGGTACTTGCCGTTGCGTTACTGAGTCAGGTAGCGCTTATTCCTCTGCCTTTGGTTGGCGAACTTTCAAGTGTCACTTTCTATGAGATTGGTATTGCCTTATTGTTGATTGGTGCTGCGCTCGTATGTACGTTGTCCCACGCAAGACTTCTTGCGATTTCTGCGCTTGGTATGATTGGCTTCATGACTACGCTTGTTTTTATGATTTATAGCGCCCCGGACGTTGCGAAGACTTTACTGTTAGTGGAAACATTAATGGTGGTCTTTCTTGCATTGTTAATGCGTCATATGCCGCGTCTAGCCACCGTGCCCAAGCATTCAATAAAACGTAAAGTAGCGAATATTTGCATAGCAGGTGTGATAGGTGTTTCGGTTACTTTACTTTTGTTAGGAATCACGTCTCAGCCGATGGACTCTTCGGTGTCAGATTTCTTTGCAGAAAACAGTGTCCCGGGTGGACATGGGCGAAACATTGTTAACGTTATTCTGGTCGACTTTCGCGCATTTGATACATTGGGAGAAGTTGTCGTCGTTGTTATTGCTGGGATTGCGGCAGTGAGTTTGCTTAAGACAAGAGCGAAAAAGCAAAATCGTATCCAATCATTAATTTTTGCAACCACGGCACACATTGTTTCGGCACTCATGCTCGTATTTTCAGTGTATCTGTTGTTACGTGGTCATAATGAACCGGGTGGTGGCTTTATTGGTGCGTTGATTGCCGTTATTGGTTTATCACTTCTCATGTTCGCGGAATCACCGAAATACGTTCGTTCTAGGTTGTATTTCAAACCGTTTCTCATTGCGTTATCTGGCATCGCATTGAGCTTAGTTTCTGGTGCTTTGAGCTTTGCGTTTGATAAACCGTTTTTGACCGGACTGTGGTGGAAAGACGTGATACCACTAGGGACGCCATTGGTTTTTGATGTTGGTGTTTACCTTGCCGTTATAGGTGGCGTGATGGGTATGCTGCTTCGTATTAATGAGGAGCTAGAGTGATGGAAATAGTCTGGAGTGTTGTCGTTGGAGTATTTGTCGCAGCAGGTGTTTATTTAATGCTTGAAAAGCATATCTTGCGCCTTTTGTTCGGCATCATGTTACTCAGTAGTGCGGTTAACCTTGCTATTTTTACAGCTGGGAGGCTGACGCCCGGAGAACCGCCATTGATTGGCGATAATGCTCTTTTACCACCAGATAGCGCGGCAAATCCTTTACCTCAAGCGCTTATCTTAACTGCGATAGTCATCGGTTTTGGACTACTTATTTTTGCTTTAATGCTGTTCTATCGAGCTTATAAAGACACTGGAACTGCAAACGTCGATGAAATGCAACGTTCTGAGGAGGGTCAATGAGTTCGATTTTGCTTACGTTACCGGTAGTTCTCTCGCTGAGTACGGCGTTGATTATCTTCTTCGTCCGTCGCTCAACAAAAAGTGTTGAGTGGTTGAGCGGTGTAAGTGCGATTTCGAACCTTTTCGTTGCGGGCTTTCTCACAGAAAACATCATAAATAATGGTATTCAAGCCGTTGCTTTTGGTCAGTGGAGTGCGCCATTTGGTATCGTGTTTGTCGCAGATTACCTCAGCGTTGCTATGGTGATGATCACGGCGGTGATTGGTGCGATATGTGTTTTCTACGCGATGGCGGACCTTCACCGAAAGCCCTCCTATAGCAATTACCATGCGTTAATGCACATGTTGCTTGCTGGCGTTTATGGCGCTTTCCTGACTGGAGATATTTTTAATCTGTATGTTTGGTTTGAGGTCATGCTCATTTCATCATTTGGTTTAATGGTGTTAGATGCAACGAAAACTCAAGTTGATGGTGCAGTAAAGTACGTGATGTTGAACCTGATTTCGACGCTGGTATTTTTGCTTGCTATCGGCTTGTTGTATGGCGCAACGGGCACCTTGAACCTGGCCGATCTCTACACCAAAGTAGGGGAAAATGAATTGAGCATCAACATGATGCTGTCCGCGCTATTTTTGTTTGCCTTTTCTATTAAAGCGGCACTCTTTCCTTTATTTGCTTGGTTGCCAGCTTCTTATCACACGTTACCAAGCGGTGTGGTGGCACTGTTTGCCGCGTTGCTTACTAAAGTCGGTGTATACGCGTTGATAAGAGTCTTTACCTTGGTATTTCCGCTCGCCGAGAGTGGTTGGCAACCGACGTTAATTTGGGTCGCAGGGCTAACCATGTTAACGGGCGTTTTAGGAGCGGCTAGCCAATTCGACATTAAGAAAATTCTTTCTTTTCATATTATTAGCCAAATAGGCTATATGATCATGGGGTTGGCTATTTACACTCCCTTAGCTTTAGCCGGTGCCATTTTCTACATTGTTCATCACATCATTGTAAAAGCGAATTTGTTCTTAATAGGTGGATTCATCGAGCGCAAATATGGCTCTAGTCAACTTGAACATTTGGGTGGGGTATACAAAGCTATGCCTTGGTTAGCGTTCTTGTTTCTTGTCCCTGCGTTTTCTCTGGCCGGTTTCCCACCGCTATCGGGTTTCTGGGGAAAGCTATTGGTCATCAAGTCGAGCATACAGGCTGAGTATTACTGGTTAGCAGGTACCGCGTTATTGGTGGGGTTGCTTACTGTCTACTCGATGACGAAAATTTGGAGTGAGGCATTTTGGAAAAAGCCATTTAGAGAGAAGCCAGAACAGACTCTGCAGGCCAAAGTACATTGGTTGTACTGCGTTCCAATTATTGTATTGACAACGTTGACGCTAATCATTGGCTTAGTGGCGGAGCCTTTTTATCAATTTTCCGTTCAAGCTGCAGAACAACTGTTAAATCCGACTGAATACATCAGAGTGGTGTTAGGAGGAAATGCATGATCTATCTATTCCTCAATTTTTTCTTAGCGTTAGCGTGGATGATGCTTAATGGCAGCTATTCGAGTCTGAATTTTGTTGTCGGATTTACGGTCGGCTTTTTTGCTTTAAGGTTGAGTCAACCATTTGGATTGAAAACGAGCTATTTTCAACGTTTTGCATCTGCATTGAAGTTATTGGTGTACTTCGCTTATGAAATGGTTATATCGGTTGCGAAAGTGGTGTGGGACGTTGTGACACCTACTCATTTGAGTCAGCCTGATATCGTTTATGTCCCTCTGGAGGTCGATTCTGATCTAGAAATCACATTACTGGCGAACATGGTTTCTTTAACACCGGGCACGCTTAGTTTGGATGTTACGGCTGATAAAAAGTATCTTATCGTTCATGCCATGTTTGCACCTGAACATGAAGAGGTTATTCGCGGAATTAAAGATGGGTTAGAGCATCGAATTTTGGAGGTGACGCGTGGATAGTTGGCTGCAAATAACGGTCACTTTTGCCTATTCTGGGCTACTACTCAGCTTTGTTATGGCTTTTGCTCGTTTAATTCTAGGACCAACGCTAGCTGATCGAGTGGTGGCGTTAGATCTGATTTCATTTATCACTATCGGATTTATTACGGTTTACACCTTAGACAGCGGTGAGGACGCTCTGTTAGATATCGCCATTACATTAGGTTTGGTTGCATTTCTCGGCACGATCGCATTTGCACGTTTGATCGTTAAAAGAAAGGAGAAAGAATAATGGACGTGTTGATTGGACTATTTTTATGCTTAGGAACATTGTTGACCTTGGTTGCAAGTCTAGGTGTCCTGAGGCTTCCTGATTTGTATACCCGAATGCATGCAGCTACCAAAGCTGGAACTGTCGGAGTGAGCTGCTTGTTATTAGCGGTCGCTTTCTCACTCCCTGAAGTTACCGTGATCTCTAGGGTTATCGGTACGATGTTGTTTATCGTTCTCACTGCGCCAGTCGCCTCCCACCTGCTCGGCAGAGCAATGCGAGAGGTCGGATATAAGATTTGGCGTAATGATTAACCATTAGCGTCGAATAGTACTACGCCCTAGTTGAAATAAACTCGAAGCTGTATTGATGAAGTCGGAAGTAATTGACGGTATATTCAAATGCACGACCATCTTCTAGGTAACCAGTGGACTCAACTTTTAGAATAGGGGAAGCTTCTGATTCATTCAGGTATGAGGCCGTCTCTGCATCTAACAAGTACGGTTTGACAGACTGACTGCTTTTCGCAATTTTCAATCCTTTGCTATTTTCAATGTACTCATATTTAGAACCATTCATTATGGCTATGCTCAAGTCTGGAAATAACATTGCTGGCATATGAGTGACTTCGTAAATTTCAGGCTCATCATTAATACATCTGAGTCTATGTATTTCATATGTATCATCATTGGGCGAGAGATTTAACTGCTTAGCAACCTGCTCATTCGGCTTTTTAAGTTCGAACTTTATGACTTGAGAGCTAGGCGTTTTCCCCTGTTTACTGACTTCCTCGATAAAACCCAGCAAATGTAAGGCATCATGTTGGGCTTTTAGATCGTTTACATAAGTTCCACTACCTCTTGTCCGACTAATTAAATTATTGTCGACCAGAATTTGTAAGCTTTTTCTGATGGTTACGCGGCTTACGGAAAACTCTTCTTGCAAATCACTCTCTTTTGGAAGCATCGATTTAGGTTGTAGTTCCCCATCTTTGATCTTTTTTTCTAATCGTTCCGCAATGTCTATGTATTTGGGTTTCATAATACCTCGCTAAGTCTTGGATCATGATAGCAAGAATGTGATCTGAGATGTAGTTAATACTTTTCCTTAGGATCTTTGTGTGATTTTTATCTCGTATCTTTGTGCTTACACTTTAAATGTATCATAAAAGTATTAATACTTATTTTATACATTTGCAGGGTAAACATTTGAGGTAGCGGAATGAAACGTCAAAAATTAACGATTGTTGGTGCTGGCAGTACATACACACTTGGTATGATGAACAGCCTTATTGCTGAAAAAGATAACTTTCCACTCGCAAAAGTCGTGTTTTACGACATAGATGAGAAACGCCAAGAGTCGAATGCATTAGCTACTGAAATTCTATTGCGAGAACACTATCCAGAAGTTGAAGAGTTTGTTTATACAACGGATAAATCTGTCGCATTCTCAGATTCGGACTTTTTCTTTATCCAGATCCGCACTGGTGGGTTGGCCATGCGCGAGCGCGATGAACAAATCCCGCTATCCAACTCTTGTGTTGGGCAAGAGACATGTGGCGCGGGAGGAATGGCATATGGACTTCGCTCTATCGGCGACATGATCCAGCTAGTGAACGAGATCCGACAAACGTGTCCAGATGCGTGGATTCTTAATTACACCAACCCGGCGGCAATTGTCGCTGAAGCTTTAAATCGTGAATTTCCGCATGATAAGCGAATTCTAAATATCTGTGATATGCCAGCAGCGATTATGGTCAGCTATGCGCAATTGTTAGGATGTGAAATTTGGGACTTCGTTCCTGAATATTTTGGGCTTAATCACTATGGCTGGTTTACCAAAATTCGTAACAAACAGGGTGAAGACTTAACGGACAAAATTAAAAATATCATCCTAAAAGAAGGGATCAGTGCGGTTGATGCGGAAATAGCGGATGACCCATCGTGGCAAGCCACATTCAAAAACATGAGAACAATGCTTGTTGATAATCCAGAGTTTTTGCCGAATACGTATCTTCAGTACTATTTGTACCCTGAAAAAATGGTGGCGAAAGAGGATATCAACAATACCCGCGCAAGGCAGGTAATTAACGGCCGTGAGAAACGAGTGTTCGAATTGAACGCAAGAATAATTGAAGCGGGCACCACGAAGCACGAAACACTGCATGCCGATATCCATGGTCGATACATGGTGAGAGTCGCGGCTTCGCTAGCCTACAACTTGAGCGATGTGTATCTCGTCATCGTACCGAATAATGGTGCTATTACAAATTTACAAAATGACGCCATGGTAGAAGTTCCAGCTGCGCTAACTAGTGATGGACCGAAAGCTTTTACTGTAGGAAAAATCCCAACCTTCCAAAAAGCCATGATTGAAAGCCAACTTGGTTACGAGAAATTAGTCGTGGATGCTTGGTACGAAGGAAGTCAGCAAAAGCTGATTAATGCACTCACACTTAACCGTACCGTGGTTAATGTGCCAAAAGCTAAAGAAATAACAAAACAATTACTAGAAGAAAATAAAGCCTACCTTCCTCAATTTTTTCAATAACAACTGGACGTTCGGGGCCTACTTGTAGGCTCCGTGAATGAAACAAGAGGTTTATATGAAAGACATTATTCAAAGGTTCGGGGCCGCGATGTTTGTACCCGTTCTATTATTTCCAGCAGCGGGCATGTTATTGGGTTTCTCTGTTGTGCTGTTAAATCAAGAAGTGTTTCCTTGGGCACTAGAGGGGAGTGCTTGGGTTAAAGTCTCGACGATCATTTTACAGGCATCACTCGCTGTATTTAAAAATATGGCACTTATTTTTGCCGTTGGGTTACCTATCGCTTTAGCTAAAAAAGCATCTGGTCGCGCTGTACTTGCAACACTTGTTTCCTACATTACGTATAACTACGTTATTGGTGGAATCCTTCAATTTTGGGGGCCAGAACTGGGAGTTAACTATACGGAAGGTGAGCGAGGTTTGACTGAAGTTGGTGGCATTCTAACGCTTGATACCAACTTGCTAGGTGCGATTTTAATTGCAAGTCTCTCTGTTTGGGTTCACAACCGATTCTTTGATAAAAAGCTACCGGATTGGGCGGCTGTATTTGGCGGAACGCCATTGGTTGTGATCATTAGCTTCCCAATTATGGTCGTGATGGCAATTCTAACTTGTTTGACTTGGCCAAGTATTCAGCATGGTATTAATAATCTGCAATCATTTTTGGTTTCTGCTGGATCGTTAGGGGTATGGCTATTTACGTTTTTAGAGCGAATCATGATACCAACGGGGTTGCATCATTTCGTATATGGTCCCGTTTTTTATGGGCCAGTTGCAGTCGATGGCGGAACGGTTGCCTATTGGATTCAAAATATACAGACATTCGCCCAGAGCTCGGAAAGTTTAACGACACAATTTCCTCAGGGTGGTTTGATGTTGACGGGAATGGGTAAAGTGTTTGGTTGTACGGGTATCGCACTAGCACTCTATTCAGTTGCGAAAAAAGAAAATAAAAAGATGGTGATGGGGTTAGTGCTCGGAGCCGCAATCACAGCAATTCTTACAGGGATCACCGAACCAATAGAGTTTACATTCTTATTTATCGCACCTGCGCTGTTTGCTTTGCATGCGTTGTTATCTGCGACAATGGCAACGATCGCCTTTATGTTTGGTGTTTCCGGTAACTTTCAGACTGGCTTGATAGACTTCATTTTCCAAAACTGGTTGCCTTTGGCTGGTAACCATGCAGGAACATACGTGATTCAGATTATTATTGGTCTCATGTTTACTGGTGTTTACTTTGTTACGTTTCGCGCGCTTATTTTAAAATACAACATACTTACTCCGGGACGTGAAGGTGCAGATAGTAAGTTGTATTCCAAAGCTGACTACAAAGAAGCGAAAGCGGTCCATAACAGTAGCGCAAGTCCGTCACAAGCTAGTGCCTTTATTGAAGGTCTGGGTGGAAAAGAAAACATTGAATTGTTAACTAATTGCGCGACGCGTTTGCGTGTTAAAGTTAAAGATGTCTCTCTTGTAAAGGAGAACGCATTTTTCACACAGCACGGAGCGGTGAATATTGTTAGAAATCAAGAGAGCCTTCAAATCATCGTTGGTTTAACGGTGCCACAAGTTCGCGAAGATATGAGCCAACTGATAAAAGCTTAACCCCCAAACTAATGCTCCAGCTCATATGGCTCAAAGGTGAGATATAATTATCTCACCTTTTTTGTGTACATGAAGCATATTTCGCGCAGTTTCCACGAAAGTGGGGAGGAGTTATCGAGCGAGCTAAAAATACAGTTAGGTTATACCCCTCTGTATTGTGGGAAGACTTGTTGAGTCTCTAATTGACAGTGGCGCCACTTTCTATGTTGAAAAGCGTTTTAATTTCTTCCAGCACTTCTGGGTTAGCAATAGCACCAATGTTTTTTACAGCTTGTCCGTTTACCAATTGTTTCACTGCTAGCTCAACCAATTTGCCTGAGCGCGTTTTAGGAATATCACTGATAGCAAAAATTTGTCGTGGGACATGGCGCGGTGAACATTTTGTTTTCAATGTTTGGCGAATTGAATCGGTGAGTTGTTGGGTTAACTCGACGTTGTGAGCGAGTTTTACTAGTAACCAGATTTCTTCAGACTGCTGGTTTAACTTGCCGACAGCGATGGAGTCTTCAACCTCGGGTAACGCGTTCACTTGCTGGTAGATTTCAGCGGTACCGATTCGTACGCCGCCTGGATTTAAGGTTGCGTCACTACGGCCATAAAAAATAAAGCCGCCATGTTCGGTTTGCATCACATCGTCGCCATGGTGCCAGATATCGGTAAACTTGCTCCAATAAGCGTTGTGATAACGTTCGCCGTTGTCGTTCCAAAAACCAATAGGGAAGTTAGGTAGTGAGTTATTACAAGTCAGTTCGCCACGTTTTTGCGTAATAGTATGTCCATCATCCTCTAGAACACGTGCGTCGATTCCCAGCCCTGCGCCTTGGCATTCACCTTTGTAAACTGGTGAGATTGGGTTTCCAAGTACAAAGCATCCGCAAATATCTGTGCCGCCAGCAATAGAAGCGAGATGCAAGTCCTGCTTGATGTGCTGATAGACATAATTAAATTGTTCTGGGTAAAGCACCGAACCAGTTGAGCACAGAGTTTTGAGTGACTTCAAGTTATGTTCTAGTTTTGGAGAGCAGTTCGCATGTTCCAGTGCCTCTAAGTATTTCGCTGAAGTACCAAACAGCGACACGTTATGTTCTTCTGCTAATCGCCATAAGACGGAGTGATCAGGATAAACCGGACTACCGTCGTAAATCACTAAGGTTGCTCCACTCGCAAGAGCGGAAACATGCCAGTTCCACATCATCCAACCACATGTTGTGTAGTAGAAAACCTTGTCTTGCGATTTGATGTCGCAATGCAGTTGATGTTCTTTGAGGTGATTGAGCAAGGTACCGCCTGCGGAATGGAGAATACACTTAGGTTGACCTGTTGTACCAGAAGAATACAAAATGAATAACGGGTCATTAAACAGCGTTGGTTGATATTGAATTGATTGTGGAGAAAAGTGGTGAGTAATATCGGACCAAGAAACAAACTCAGAAGTGCTAGCACTCTCAGCGTTTTGTAAATATTCGATTTGGCATACGCTAATAGTAGTCTCTTCGGAGGCACTGCTTAACTTACTACTAAGAGTGGTGTTCTTGTCCGTCATATCGAAAGCTTTGCCTCCGAACTGGTAGCCATCACAGCAAAAAAGAACTTTCGGTTTGACCTGACCAAAACGCTCTACGACGCTATCGATACCAAAATCAGGAGAGGTTGAAGTCCAAATGGCACCAAGACTGGTGGTGGCCAGCATGGCAATAACGGTTTCAGGAAGGTAGGGCAAATAACCCGCAACGACATCGCCTTTACCGACACCACAATTGAGTAGCCATTGTTGAATGGCGGAAACTTGTTCAAGCAACTGTTTACCGGAGAGTTGTCGGTGTTCACCGCTTTCATTGCTAAAAACAATAAACTCACGCTCTGGTGATTGTTCAGCCTGAGATAGGAGGTTCTCTGCGTAGTTCAGCGTGGCGTCAGCAAACCATACTGTGTCTCTATTTACATGATGATGATTAGAACCTGTTGGTGTCCATTTGGGACTGCCAAGGCTCTTGACTTGCGAACCCATATCTCCGATTACGTTGCAATACTGCCAAGTATGTCGCCAAAATTCATCATTGTGCTCAATGGACCACTGGTGTAGAGACGTGTAATTGTTGAGTACGGCACCTTCGGCTTTGTCTTTATTAACCTTTTCAATGAACCGTAATAAGTTGCTATTGCTGACGCGCTCAGCAGATGGTGACCAAATAGGTGCAGAATTTGGCATAGGTCCCTCTAATTTCAATTCTTTTGAATATGACCAAAACAAAATAAAGGGGCGAACATAGCAGTGTTCGCCCCTTATCTGATCGTTTAAAGTTGTTCGGCAAGCTGAGGTAGTACCTCAAATAAATCACCAACCAATCCATAGTCAGCAACTTCAAAGATAGGAGATTCTGGATCTTTGTTGATCGCGACAATCACTTTGGATTCCTTCATTCCTGCAAGATGCTGGATGGCACCGGAAATCCCAACCGCTATATAAAGCTTAGGTGCAACGATTTTACCGGTTTGACCCACTTGTAAGTCGTTGGCAACAAACCCGGCATCAACTGCCGCACGAGAAGCGCCAATGGCAGCACCTAGTTTATCGGCAACTTGTTCGATCAACGCGAAGTTCTCTTTGCTACCGACTCCGCGTCCACCTGACACAACCACCTCTGCCGCGCTTAATTCAGGGCGCTCTGACACGGTTTTATCGGCAGAAACCAATTCAACCATTGGAGCTGAGATAGTGACCTGCTGATGCTTAATATCAGCTTGGTTGTGACAAGTAACCGGCTCAAACGCAGACGCGCGCACGGTGATGACGCGAACCTTGTCGCTGGTGGTCACTTTGGCAAATGCGTTTCCTGCATAAATAGGGCGGATAAAAGTGTTTTCATCGATAACTTGGACAATATCGGAAATTTGCCCAACGCCGAACTTCGCTGCTACTCGCGGTGCAAGGTCTTTCCCTTTTGATGATGAGCTAGCCCAGATTGCGTCAAAGCCTTCAGCAATACTCACTACAATAGGTGCGATACTCTCGGCAAATTGATGCTTAAGTTGTTCATCATCGACACAAATTACGTTTGATATACCATCAACGCGACAAGCTTGCTGAGCGACTTCTTCACACTGGTGGCCCACTACGATCAAAACATTGTCTTGGCTGACTTGTTTTGCTGCATTAACCACTTTGAGTGTGTCCGCATGCAATTGGTTATTGTCATGTTCTGCTATGATTAAGTTCTTCATGAAATCACCTTCGCTTCGTTACGCAGCTTATCGAGAAGCTCTGAGACAGATTCAACCTTGATGCCACCTTTTCTTTGCGCTGGCGGTGTGACTTCTTGAATGGTTTGGCTAAATACCACTTCAACACCCAGACTGTCAGGTGTGATGGTATCTAACGGCTTGCGCTTAGCTTTCATGATATTAGGCAAAGAGGCAAAACGCGGTTCATTCAGGCGTAAGTCAGTACTGATCACCGCAGGTAAGTTCATCTCGACCGTCATCAAGCCGCCATCCACTTCTCTCACGACCTGAACTTTTTGATCTTCAATCTTCACGTCGGAAGCGAAAGTTGCTTGAGGCCAGTCAAGTAGGGCGGCCAGCATCTGAGCCACTTGGTTGTTGTCCGTATCAATGGATTGTTTACCCGTAATCACAAGCTGTGCTTGTTCTTGCTCAACTAGAGCTTTGAGCAGCTTAGCAACAACTAATGGCTCTATTTTGTCTTCAGTATCGACATGAATAGCGCGATCGGCGCCTAATGCAAGCGCGGTACGTAGTTGCTCCTGACACTGGCTACCGCCGGCACTGACAACGATGACTTCATCTGCAATACCTTGCTCCTTTAGTCGTACGGCTTCTTCAACGGCTATTTCGCAAAATGGATTAATCGTCATCTTGACGTTATTGGTTTCAACATCGCTATGGTCCGCTTTCACGCGAACTTTAACGTAGGGATCAATGACCCTTTTGATTGGCACTAGTATTTTCACGTTAGATTCCTTTTACAGTGAAGACTATGTGTTAACAGTGAAGACGATGTGATGACGTCTTTAAAATGATGTTAATTTACCTTTACGTTTGCGTCAACTTTAAATATATTGTTGATTAACAAGTTGGCAACATGCAAAGAAAAAGGAATGCAATCATGGAAAGAGACTGCATTGAATTTGATGTTCTGATTGTAGGCGCAGGTCCCGCAGGCTTGTCTGCGGCATGCCGAATCAAACAATTAGCAGCAGAAAAAAAACAAGAGCTCTCTGTTTGCGTGGTAGAAAAAGGTTCTGAAGTTGGAGCGCATATTTTATCGGGTGCGGTGTTTGAAACGCGGAGTTTGGATGAGCTTTTTCCCGACTGGGAAGAGAAATGCGCTCCGCTCAATACCAAAGTAAACCAAGATAAAACCTACTATCTAGGCAATGACATCAATGGTCATGAACTGCCTTCTTGGGCGGTGCCTAATACGTTACATAACAAAGGTAATTACATCATAAGTTTGGGCAGTCTATGCCGATGGATGGCGTTGCAGGCTGAGAACTTGGGGGTGGAGGTCTACCCAGGTTTTACCGCCAGTCAAGCGATCATCGATGAAGATAGTCGTGTTTGTGGCGTGATCACGGGCGATATGGGATTAGATAAAAATGGTGAACAAAAAGGAAATTTCGAACCTGGTATTGAACTACGAGCGAAGTTTACTTTATTTGCTGAAGGCGCACGGGGGCATATTGGTAAGCAGTTGATTAACCGATTTAATCTTGCTGAAGAGAAAACGCCTCAACACTACGCTATCGGTTTTAAAGAGCTGTGGGAAATCCCATCAGAGCAGCATCAGCAAGGTTTAGTAGTGCACGGATTAGGTTGGCCGTTATCAAATGAAGCTACAGGTGGCAGTTATCTCTACCATTTAGAGGGAAACCAAGTTGCCGTCGGGTTGATTGTTGACTTGAATTATAAGAATCCGCACTTGAGTCCATTTGATGAGTTTCAACGTTTTAAACACCACCCGTTGATTGAGCAATACCTCAAAAATGGGAAGCGTATTAGCTATGGCGCGAGAGCGATTACCAAGGGCGGCTTTCATTCGCTTCCCACGCAGCAGTTTGCTGGTGGTTTATTAATTGGATGCGATGCTGGAACGCTTAACGGCGCTAAAATCAAAGGCACGCACACCGCAATGAAATCTGGCATGCTTGCCGCTGAAGCAGTATGTGAAGCCCTTGAGTGTCAGTCAGTTACTGCTGATTATCAAAAGCATTTCAAACAGTCTTGGCTGTATGAAGAGCTTTATCAAGCACGTAACTTCTCAAGTGGTATTCACCGCTTTGGATCGTGGCTGGGCGGTGGTTTAGCGCTGCTGGAACATAACGTATTAAAAGGCAAAGCTAAGTGGCATATCCGCTGTGATAAGCCTGATCATCAGTCTCTGTTATTGGCGGAAAACAGCAATGAAATTGTCTATCCGAAGCCTGATGGCGTGTTAAGTTTCGATCGCCTCTCTTCTGTTTATCTATCCAATATCTTCCATGAGGAAGATCAACCATGCCACTTACGACTGGAGAACCAGCGGATTCCTATTGAGCAGAACCTTGAATTATATGCAGAGCCAGCACAGCGCTATTGTCCGGCTGGCGTGTATGAAATCGTACAGGGGGAGCAGCAGCCAGAGCTGCAAATAAATGCGGCCAACTGTATCCACTGTAAGACCTGCGACATCAAAGATCCAAGTCAAAATATTACCTGGATTCCGCCAGAAGGTGGTGGTGGTCCGAACTATCCAAATATGTAAGCGTTTGAGAATAATTTTTATTAACAATTTATTTACTTAAAGTTTGCGTTAGTTCAAATCTTTCTCGATGAACTCGATTGCAACTTAATCTTTCAGGCACTATTCTGATCTTAAATTGACGTTTACGTAAACTGAATACAAAGTTGATGCATAGGTGTAAAAGCGGTTACCAGTATCAAAGTTAGGTTTGATCAAATAGTGCTCAATGGAACGCACTTAAAATAACGAAAGGGAGATCAACTATGGTATCGGAATCGCCTCTGTTGCAGGTAAACGATATTTCATTGGCTTTTGGTGGGGTGAAAGCTTTAACTGACGTGAGCTTCCATGTGAATGAAAAGGAAATTTTTTCAATCATTGGCCCAAACGGTGCAGGTAAAACCTCAATGCTCAATTGCATCTCTGGTCGATACACACCAAATAAAGGCTCTGTAATCTTCGCTGGAGATGACGTAACTAAACGGACACCTAGCCAACGAGCTGAGTTAGGGTTGGGAAGAACCTTCCAAAACTTGGCGCTCTTTTCTCATATGTCGGTACTGGACAACATCATGGTTGGCCGACACCACCTACTGAAAAATAACTTCGTCACGGGGCCACTCTATTGGTTCTCCAATGCGCAGAAAGAAGAGATGGCGCACCGCAAATATGTGGAAGACGTGATCGATTTTCTAGAAATCCAGCACATCCGAAAAGCGACTGCAGGCACCCTATCTTACGGCTTACGTAAGCGTGTAGAGCTTGCTCGTGCCATTGCCTTAAAACCTAAGTTACTGCTGCTTGATGAACCAATGGCAGGTATGAACTTGGAAGAAAAGGAAGACATGGCACGTTACATCATGGATCTGAATGAAGAATTAGATATCACGATCATTATGATTGAGCACGACATGGGCGTGGTCATGGACATCTCTAATCGCGTTTTGGTTTTGGATTTCGGTAAACACATTGCTACGGGTGAGCCTGAAGAAGTGATGGCCAACCCACATGTGAAACAAGCGTACTTAGGCGAAGAGCTACCGACATTAGAGGAGAGTGCATAATGGCACAGCAACATAATGATTGGGCAGATATAACCCGCTTAGATACCTTTCCAAAAGTGTTGCAACACAATGCCAAGAACTGGCCCGAACAAGTCGCAATGCGTGAAAAGGAGTTTGGTATTTGGCGAGAGTTCACTTGGAAAGATTATGAAAACCGCGTCAAGTGGATGGCACTGGCACTACAAGATTTAGGTATTGGCGAACAAGATGTCGTTGGTTTGCTAGGTGATAACCGCCCTGAATGGGTATGGGGCGAGTTAGCGGCACATGCGATCAAAGGTTTCTCGCTGGGCATCTATCAAGATTCCATGCACGAAGAGGTGGCATACCTTATCAACTATGCCAAAGCAAAAGTCGTGATTGCCGAAGATGAAGAGCAATGCGACAAGCTGCTTGAGCTTGGTGATGAAATTCCTAGCGTCGAATACATTATTTACTGCGATCCTCGTGGAATGCGTAAATACGATGATCCAAGATTAATTGATGTTGAACAGGTCTACAAAAAAGGTCAGCTGATTGATAAAGCGGACCCAGACAAATATCTCAATATGGTTGTTGAAACCAAAGGCAGCGATCTTTCAATTCTTTGTACAACGTCGGGTACGACTTCTAAACCAAAATTGGCTCAGCTACACAGTGGCACGTTCTTGGATCACTGTGCGGCTTACTTGCGTGCAGACCCTCGTTCCCCAGGCGACAACTACGTTTCTGTTCTGCCTTTGCCTTGGATTATGGAGCAGGTTTACGTGGTTGGTCAGGCGTTGATTTCTCGTCAAATCGTTAACTTTGTGGAAGAACAAGAAACCATGATGTCCGACTTGCGTGAAATCGGTCCAAACTTTGTGCTGTTAGCGCCACGTGTGTGGGAAAACATTGTGGCAGACGTGTCTGCACGAATGATGGATTCGACACCGTTTAAGCAAAAGATGTACAAACTGGGCATGAGCTTAGCCAACAAAGCGTTAGAGCAGGGCAAACGTTCTAAACTCGCCGAATGGATTCTTTTGCGTGCTTTGCGAGACCGTTTAGGCTTTTCGAACCTAACATCTGCTGCAACGGGCGGGGCGGCGATGGGGCCGGATACTTTCCGTTACCTACAAGCTATTGGTGTGCCACTTAAGCAGCTTTATGGTCAAACCGAAATGTGTGGTGCGTACACCGTCCACCAAGCCGATGACGTGGACTATGATTCGGTCGGCGTTGCGTTTGATAATGCAGAAGTGAAAGTCATCAACCCAGACAGCAATGGCGTTGGTGAAATCATCGCGAAAAGTACAGGCATGTTTACTGGCTACTTAAACAACCAAGCAGCATATGATGAAGATGTTCAAGATGGTTGGATGCACACAGGCGATGCGGGTTATTTTAAAGATTCCGGTCACTTGGTGGTGATTGATCGTCTGAAAGATATGTCGGAAACCAGCCACGGCGACCGCTACTCTCCACAGTTCATTGAAAACAAACTCAAGTTCTCGCCGTTTATTGCAGAAGCCGTGGTGGTAGGTAAAGGTCGACCTTGGCTGTCTGCCATCATCTGTATTCGCTATGCGATCGTCGCGAAGTGGGCAGAGCAACGCGGCTTGGCATTTACCAACTACACCAACTTATCTGCTCAACCAGAAGTGTACCAAGCGATTCGTGAAGAAGTTCAAAAAGTGAACGAATCCCTACCGGATGCACAGAAGATCAGCAAATTCATTCTACTTTACAAAGAGTTGGATGCCGACGATGGAGAGCTAACTCGCACACGTAAAGTACGCCGTGGTGTGGTTGCAGAGAAATACGGAGACATCATCGAAACCATCTACAGCGACGATCCAAAAGTCGATGTCGATACGGTGATCACTTATCAAGATGGCACTAAAACACGCATTCAAACGTCGCTAGTTATTGAAACGCTTATTGAGCATGAGCCAACACTAGTGGATAGCGAACAACGGAGGATCGCATAGTGAATACGGATTTATTACTGCAACTCGTCATTAATGGCGTGATCGTTGGCATGTTGTATGGCGTTGTCGCCATGTGCTTTGTATTGATCTACAAATCGACCCAGGTGGTCAACTTTGCTCAGGGGGAGTTCTTGTTGATTGGCGCATGGGTATGTTGGGCGGCATTGGTACACCTACAGTTACCGTTTTTTATTGGCTTTTTACTCACGCTCGCGTTCATGATGATTTTTGGTATCGCCGTGCAAACCATTGTGCTCAGACCGTTGATTGGTGAACCGATTATCTCTGTGATCATGGTGACCATTGGTCTATCGATGTTTTTCCAAGCACTGATGAAGTGGATATTCGGCGTCTCTGCTGTGTCGTACCCGCAAGTGTTCGAAACCAACGTGGTGAATATCGGAGGTTTGAATGTTGAGTTTGCTTACATTCTGAGCTTGATCTTCTCAATGCTCATCATGGGCGCGTTCTACTGGTTCTTCAAATTCAGCAAAATGGGTCTGGCAATGCGCGCAACGGCATTCAACCAGCAAGTAGCCCAGAGTCTTGGCATTTCCATCAAGAAAGTGTTCGCCATCAGTTGGGCCATTTCGGCAATGGTATCTGCAACCGCAGGGATTGTTATCGGTATCGTTAACGGCGTATCTGACGCGCTATCCATTATTGGTATCAAAGTTTTCCCAGCCGTTATTTTAGGTGGCTTAGATTCGGTGGTCGGCGCAATTGTCGGTGGTATTACCATCGGGGTGCTAGAAAACTTGGCTGAGTTTTTTGATAGCCAATACCTGCAAGTGGGTAACCTGTACAACATCGCACCATTCTATGTGCTGTTAATCATTCTTGCCTTCAAGCCATATGGCCTGTTTGGTACCAAAGATATTGAGCGTATTTAAGGAGAAATAACATGGCTCAACTTAGCATGCGCCCATGTGGGGATTTTCGAACCACATACAAAAGCGATACGCCAATTTTTGAAACCAAAACCATCAGAAGCCTTGCGATTGCTGGTGTCATCGCCATGCTGGCAGCACCGCTGGTCTTGGATATTTACTTCCTAAACCTGTTTATTCAGATTGCATACCTCGGTATCGCGGCATTGGGCTTAAACATTTTGGTTGGTTTTACCGGACAAATCTCGCTAGGTCACGGTGCGTTCTTTGGCTTTGGCGCCTTTGCATCGGCTTGGCTAAATAACCAGTTTAACATTCCAGTCGTGTTTGCGATTCCGCTTGCGGGTTACTTAACCATGATTGTGGGGATGCTGTTTGGTCTGCCAGCGGCTCGAATTAAAGGTTTATATCTAGCTATCGCAACGTTGGCGGCGCAGTTTATTCTAGAGGACTTCTTTGCTCGCGCAGATTGGTTCAGTGGCGGCTCATACGGTGCAAGCGCGAACCCAATTAATTTGTTTGGCTTTGAGTTTACGACCGACGAAAGCTTCTTCTACATCGCTCTGTTTGCGCTGATCTTCATGTATATGTGGGCATCAAACTTAATCCGTTCTCGTGACGGTCGCGCGTTTGTCTCAGTACGAGATCACTATCTGTCAGCAGAGATCATGGGCATCAACCTAACCAAGTATCGTCTGCTCTCATTTGGAGTGTGTGCATTCTATGCAGGCATCGGGGGCGCACTCTACGGACATTATCTAGGGTTTGTATCAGCAGAAGGCTTCACCATCATGATGTCTATCCAGTTTTTGGCCATGATCATCATTGGTGGCTTAGGCTCAGTCAAAGGTACGCTGATGGGGACGATATTTATCGTACTGCTGCCTGAAGTTTTGGAGTTTGGCGTAACGGGGCTTTCAGCGTTTGGTGATACCACCGCTTTCACTGATGGTCTGGCTTACTTCAAAGAAATGGCGATTGGTTTAGTCATCATGCTGTTCCTCATTTTCGAACCTCAAGGATTATCGCATCGCTGGCAACAGATTCGAGCATATTGGAAACACTATCCGTTCTCATATTAACGTGGAATTAAGTGGAATATACCTCAATAACAAGGACAACGAGTTATGAACAAAGGACATTTAGCGACAACGTTGGTGCTGTCATCTGCACTGTTTACTACCGCAACTTGGGCAAAAGATTCTGTGTTTGTCGGGCAATTAGTCGATTTTTCTGGACCAACGGCCTATGTGAGCAAGCCTTATGGTTCTGGCGTGCGAGACGCATTGCGTTGGATTAACCAAAACGGTGGCATTAACGGTACCGAGCTCGAGTTTGAAACAGTAGACATGGCGTACAAAGTACCAGTGGCGATTTCCAACTATAAACGTTGGGTGGCGCGTAAAGACATGGTTGCGCTGCAAGGTTGGGGTACGGCGGATACCGAAGCACTTATTTCGTTTGTTACCAAAGACAAAGTGCCGGTGTTCTCTGCTTCTTACTCTGGTCACTTAACTGACCCAACTGGCAAAAACCCAAAAACCGCGAAACCAGCGCCTTATAATTTCTTTTATGGTGCGTCGTACTCAGATGCGTGCCGTGCGCTAGTTAAGTGGGCGAAAGAAGATTGGGAATCTAAGGGCAATCAAGGTGCGCCGAAATTTACGCACATTGGCGATAACCATCCATTCCCGAATGCGCCAAAAGAAGCGTGTGCAGAGTACGCCAAAGAGCTTGGTTTTGATGTGCAAAACCCAGTCGTTGTGTCACTAAAACCAGGGGACTTCAAAGCGCAATGTTTGTCGCTGAAAGAGTCAGGCACCAACTACGGTTACATTGCTAATATCGGTAGCTCGGTTATCTCACTAGTGAAGTCTTGTAACACGGTTGGGACAGAGTTCCAGTACATGGCAAACATTTGGGGCGGCGACAAGCCAGTGCTTGAAGCAGCAGGCGATGGCCTTAAAGATTACGTTTTCCCAGGTATGACAGCGTTTTGGGGAGATGATAATGAAGGCATGAAACTGGTCCGTGAGATTTCTAAGCAGTCTGAATCAGAGCCGGGCGAATTCAGAACTCACCATTACATTCGCGGTATTTGTTCTGCGTTCTATATGAAAGAAGCAATGGAGTGGGCGAAAGACAACGGTGGCATCACAGGTGAAAACATCAAGAAGGGCATGTATGTCCATGACAACTGGGTACCACAAGGCTTAGAAGGTGTTTGTGTCCCTGCGAACTGGAAACCGGAAGATCACCGAGGCACAACAACCGTGAACGTCTTTATGGGCAACAACGATGGCGGCGCAGTTGATATTAAGAAAGTATCTCAGGTGACATTGTCACGTCGTGACGATTGGCTAGGTTACTAATCTACGACTTATTAATAACAAAGCTTACTGAAAATAAGGATGGGTGAGAGAACACTCTCACCCTAGCAAGGAGTAGCTTGATGGCTGAATTAGCAACGAATATCGAACCGGCAGAAATACTGCTTTCAGTGAACAACATTGAAGTCGTCTACGACGAAGTAATACTAGTACTTCGCGGTGTGAGTTTAGAAGTTCCAAAAGGGCAGATTGTGACCTTACTGGGCGCCAACGGTGCGGGTAAATCCACAACGTTGAAAGCCATTTCTGGTTTATTGAAAACCGAAGATGGTGAAGTGACGCGCGGCGAAATCAACTTCATGGGCGAGCGTATAGACAACAAAAGCCCGGAAGAGATCGTCCGTTCGGGCATCTTCCAAGTTATGGAAGGGCGCCGAATTGTTGAAGATATGACGGTGATAGAAAATCTTCGCTTAGGCGCTTATACACGCACTGACAACGAAGTTGAACAAGACATCGAAATGGTGTTTGACTATTTCCCGCGACTCAAAGAGCGCACTGGCCTGGCGGGCTATTTGTCTGGCGGTGAGCAACAAATGTTAGCGATTGGCCGAGCGTTAATGGCTCGACCGAAGATGATTTTGTTGGACGAACCGTCTATGGGGCTTTCTCCACTGCTAGTTAAAGAAGTATTCAGCATTATTAACAAGATCAACAAAGAGCAAGGTATTACCATGCTTTTGGTTGAACAGAATGCCAACTTCGCTCTTCAAGCGGCCGATTACGGTTACATCATGGAATCAGGCAAAATCGTACTAGATGGCAGCAAGCACGAATTGCTAAACAATGAAGACGTAAAAGAATTCTACCTTGGCGGCGGCGATGAAGATCGCAAGAGCTTTAAGAATCTGAAATCTTACAAACGTCGTAAGCGTTGGTTGTAAGGAGCAAGGATGAACGAACTATTTGATGCGAAAGAATCGTTGTCTCTACAGGCGCGAGAAGAGTCGCTGTTTCAACGTCTGCCAGCGCTGATTGAAAATTCGAAAGCCAATAGCGAACATTACGCAGCGCATTTTTCTGAGTTTGATCCTATATTGGCAAACAATCGTGAAGGGCTTGCTCAGCTCCCGATTACACGTAAGTTCAATGTACCTAATCAGCAGCAACTTAAACCGCCGTTTGGTGGCTTAAATAGCGTTGCCATTGGTCAAATGGCGCGCGTATTCCAATCTCCTGGGCCGTTGTATGAGGCTCAAACGGATGAGGCCGATTTCTGGCGTATGGGGCGCGCGTTTCACGCTGCTGGGTTCTGTGCGGGTGATTTAGTGCATAACACGCTCTCTTACCATTTCTCTCCTGGCGGATTTATTATGGATGGTGGCGCAAGGGCTTGTGGCTGTACGGTATTTCCGGCTGGAGTAGGCAATACCGAAGCGCAAATAGAGGCAATTAAACAGCTTCAACCTAATGGTTACACTGGTACACCTTCGTATTTGCTGACGTTGCTACAAAAGTATCAAGAGAAATACAATGAGCTGCCTAGCTTTGAGAAAGCTCTGGTCTCTGGTGAAGCGGTTACAGCAGACATGGAACAGATGTTTGAGGAAAAAGGCATTGCAGTCTTTCAAGCCTACGCAAGTGCAGAGCTTGGTTTGATTGCTTATCAAGTGTCTGGTGAACAAGGATTAGTGATTGCCGAAGATATTATTGTTGAAATCGTTGATCCTGATGGTGTTCCTGTACAACCGGGAGAAGTCGGTGAAGTCGTTGTAACGTCGCTCGATGAGAAGTTCCCGCTGATTCGCTACGCAACGGGAGATTTATCGGCATACCTAGAAACGGGCTCGGATTCGCTACGCACGAATGCACGAATTAAGGGCTGGATGGGACGAGCAGACTCCGCGGTGAAAGTAAAAGGGCTGTTTGTTTATCCGCATCAAATCCAAGAAGTCTGTCGTCGCCACGATATTAAAGGCTCCTTGAAAATTGAGCGCGATGGCTTCAACGATGCCATTACTTTCTGTTGTCATGATGTGCATGTATCAGCAGAGGACATTCAAGCAACACTCCAGTCTGTCACTAAACTGAAAGGCAATGTCCAGTTTGTACCGAACCAAGCGGAGCAGCCGTTAATCAATGATCTTCGCAGTTAACTCATTGGTGGCATAAGTGCAGTAGAAAGTGGTTGTCATAAAAAACTAACAACGTCAGACAAAAGGCTAGAAAAGGGATACCACATTGCGCTGCGTATCCCTTTATTTTTTACTACCGCAATCAGGGAGCGGGTAAATGAAACAGGCACCAATGATTAACACACAATTCTGGGATGATTTGTTTATCCGAGGCACTATGCCTTGGGATGCCCAATCGACACCTCAAGAACTCAAGGACTATCTCGACAATTCACTTCATGTAGGCCAGTCAGTGTTTATTCCTGGGTGTGGTGCCGCTTATGAACTGAGCACTTTTATTCAATATGGGCATGACGTGATCGCGATGGATTACAGCCAAGAAGCGGTAAAAATGGCGCAATCAGCGTTAGGTAACTACAAAGATAAAGTCGTATTGGGCGATGTATTTAATGCCGATTTTTCTCACTCGTTTGATGTCATTTACGAGCGGGCCTTTCTCGCAGCACTACCGAGAGACATGTGGTCAGAATATTTCTCTATGGTGGATAAATTGTTGCCAAGCGGAGGTTTTCTAATTGGTTTTTTCGTCATTGATGATAATTACCTATCACGCTTCCCTCCATTTTGTTTGCGAAGTGGGGAGTTGGAGGGTTATCTAGAACCGGCGTTTAAGCTTGTGGAATCCTCAGTGGTGGCAAACAGTGTTGAGGTTTTTAAAGGCAGAGAACAATGGATGGTGTGGCAGAAACGTTAGTCGCTTTTAATCTTTTTGAAGAAGTATTCGCGGAAACTTTCTGGTTCTTTGTGAATCGCTGATATATAAGTCTTTACTCTATGCCTGATGGAATGCTCACATAGTTTGTCGGTTTGTGTGAAAAATTAATTTCTCGTTGCTGGTTTTAAGTTGTTGAGATATCTCTAACAGCGGTTGAGTGGTTGAGTGGTTGAGTGGTTGAGTGGTTGAGTTTATTGCTGGCACGGGTTATGTGCTCAGAGCGTAAAGCGACAGATCAGCATCGATCCGAAAGGTAGTAGAACGTCTCTTACTGATCTGTCTATATCATGCTTATACTATTTTAGGTTGACCATCTGATGCGGTGGCACCGCCGTCTACAGGTAGGTTTACGCCATTAATGAAAGATGCGTCATCACTTGCCAAGAAAGTCACGACAGACGCAATTTCTTCAGGTTCGGCTGCTCGGCCAAGCGCAATGCGCTCATTGAATTTATCGCGGATGTCCTGCGGCCAGCCGTTTGTCATGTTGGTTTTTACTAAACTTGGGCATACGGCGTTAATTCTTACCCCATCCGCACCATGGTCCAATGCCATCGCTCGGGTAAGGTTCACCACTGCGCCTTTACTCGCGCAATAGAATGCGGCACCCCAGTCACCACCCAAACCGGAAACGGACGCGGTATTTACCATACAACCTTTCGTTTTTAAGAGTTCAGGTAAAGCAAATTTCGCGCAATAAACAACACCATCAATGTTTACACCAGAGATCTTCTTCCAGTCTTCCACACTACCTTCAATCACGGTACCAGGGACATGTACGCCAGCATTGTTTACTAAAATATCCAGTTTACCGAAACGGGTAACAACATCAGAAATCAGTGCTGCGACTTTGTCTGGATCAGAAACATCAATGGAATGCGCAGACACACGCTGTTTATCAAAGCCCTCAACGGCGTTTGCCAACTGCTCTTCATTCCAATCGGCAAGAGCGACGTTTGCGCCTTCTTCATACAAACGTTTTGCGATGGCCAAACCAATGCCATTGGCAGAGCCAGTCACGAGTGCGACTTTATTTTTTAATCCTCTCATGCGATTTCTCCTTCGAAACTTACAAAAACGGGATCTTGATTTTTCTCTGTGCGCGGCAACATCAGTTTGTCGTTGTCGCTGTAATCTACGGGGATAGCCACCACTGCTGGTCCTTCAACGTCCATGGCTTTATTCAATGTCGGTAGCAATTCGTGTTGACTAGTCACTGCGAAGCCTTTCGCGCCAAATGATTCGGCGTAGGCCTTGAAATCAATTGGTCCAAATTTCACACCAGAGCAGCGCTGATATTTGTTGATCTCTTGCATTTCTACCATGTTGTAGGCGTTATCAACCCACACAATATGGACGATATTGCAGTTCAGTCTAACCGCGGTTTCTAACTCCATGCTCGATTGCATAAAACCGCCGTCTCCTGATATCGATACCACTTTGCTACCAGGTTTTAGTAGGCTGGCACCAATGGCCCATGGTAGTGCAACGCCCATCGTTTGTTGGCCGTTAGACACCAGCATTTGGCGAGCTCGAAAACAGCTTAAGTAACGAGCGATCCAGATGTGGAAGCTCCCCATATCAAGGCATAGCGTGGTATCTGGTGTGATGATGGATTGCATGGCTTTAATTAGCGCCAGTGGATGAAACCCTTGCTTGTTATAGACATTGGGATAGGTCTTGATCACTTGCCGTTGCAGTGCTACCTCTTCCAGTACTGAAAGTGCCGTTGGGGAAAGGCGAGCATATTCAGAGATATAGCTGCCCATTTTGTCTAATGACTGCGCAATGTTTCCGACGATTTCAACACAAGGTTGATAATTAAGTTGGTATTCTGCTGGTTCAATATCGAGGTGAATCACTGGGTTGCGGTGGCTGTTCCAAAGCTCAGGGTCATACTCTATTGGGCTAAAGCCGATGGTGAGAATTAAATCGGCGTCCCGCAGTAAAACATCGCCAGGTTGGTTATTAAACAAACCGACACGCCCAGCAAAGTGATGATAGTAATTGATGTCTACCGTGCCGGCGGCCTGGTAAGTGCCGACAACGGGTAGCTGCGTATTTTGAAGAAATCGGGCGATAGCAGCAGCGTTTTGACTGCGGCTCGCGTGAAGGCCAAGTAAAACCACACAGCGCTTTGCTTTACTGATTCGACTGACCGCTTCTTCGATTGCTGCGATGTCTGCGCAACCAGGCTGTGTGTAAGGCGAGGGGACAATAATGTCCGTTTGGGTTTGCTCGGATAAAACATCTTGGGGGAGACTCAAAAAGCAAGCCCCAGGACGACCTGACTCTGCGATACGAAATGCGTTCGCCATGATCTCGCTTGCGGCGTCCACATGCTGCACTTCAGCACTGAACTTGGTTATAGAGCGAAAAATACTGACGGTATCCATGCTCTGGTGTGTTTGTTTTTGCTGGTCAGTTCGTTTCACCGCACCACCGATAGCAATCAGCGGATCGCCTTCGGAGTTTGCTGTTGCAACCCCCGTAACTAGATTTCCACAGCCAGGGCCTGACGTAACCATCGTGACGCCTGCTTTGCCGGTTAGTCTTCCCATAACGCCCGCCATAAATGCGCCGTTAGCCTCGTGACGTACAGGAATCATTTGGATGTTAGTGTCTTCAATCGCATCGAACAGTCGATCGATTTTTGCACCGGGAATACCGAATATGTACTTAATGCCGAGAGACTCTAGCTGTTGAGCGATCAACTGAGCTCCATTTTTATTTGAAGGTTTGGATTGCATTTGTTGTCCTTATTATTTGCCTGACTTTGTTACTTTTCCGCCTTTTCTATGGCGGTATTTATATCTTCCGGAGCCAAATTGGCGCTGAGAAAGTCTGTCGATACTGGGGTATCAATCACTAGCCGTGAGACTTTGCCAATCTGGAGAAATCCTGACGAAATGCTGTAATCCTGGATATGACCACCTCCTTGGCGGTCATCGGTAATAAAATGTTCGTGATAGCCGGGTACATTGATGCCAGTCGTATATTTAGGACTGCGAAAGCCGGCGACCACGCCTTGCTTATGCGTGAAGCGGAATGTTGGTTGTTCTTTGACCACTTCAAGCATTGGTCGATAAGGGCGTGTTTGTTTAGGTACGGTACGAGTACGAACTGAATCGAAAACACCATCAATGCGCACTGCGCAAAATAGGTTATCGCTTGGAACCAGGTCGTCTATGAGGCTATGGACTTCATGACGTGACATGCGCGATGTCAGTGGCAGCTCGATATCAGGCTTAAAAAAAGTCATGACAGCAAAGGGCGTTTTTTGCGCCAGGTCTGCCGGGTTTGCGGAGCCATCCGACTTGAGTTGAAAAACTTCCTTATCAAACGCAATCAACTCACCATCCAATTCATTGAACGTACCTAAACCAAAATCCCCATGTTTCAGCAGTTCTTCTATGGTTGTCGAGCCTTCGTAAACACCAGCGATCAAAGCACTCATTAACGAAGTCTGATAAATCTCACCATCTCCGGTAACATGATGGTATTCAGAAAATTCTTTCGCTACTTCAAGCGAACAAGCGCATAGAGGGTTATAAAATCCACGCATGAGTAAGACCAGTTATGCAATGAAGAGTATATTTAGATTGACTTCTACACGGTGCTAAATCCAATATAAAAAAGATTTATTTTGATATGGAAAATATATGGAATTTCGCTACCTGAAGTATTTTGTCGCGGTCGCCGAGACTCGTCACTTTACCCGAGCAGCTGAACAGTTAGGGATTGCGCAACCTCCTTTGAGTCAACAAATCAAAAAGCTAGAGCACGAGCTTGGCGTGGACTTATTTAAGCGCTTGTCTAGAGGAGTAGAACTGACTCATGCAGGGCAAGTCTTTTATTTGGATGCGGTAAATATTCTTGCTGATGTGGAACGCGCTAAAGCAAAAGCCCGACAGATTGCCCGTGGTGAAAATACGCAGGTTAAAATTGGGTTCGCGACGTCAACATCAACCTGCATTAAGGTATTGGAGAGGATTGGGCGTATTCAAGAGAATGGGGTTCATTTACAGACGGCGGAACTGTCAATGCCAGAGCTTGCCGCTCAGTTAAAAAGCAAACAACTTGATCTCGCAATCATGCGGCTACCCTGCTACGCCAGTGAGCCTTTTGAACACAAGGTGTTGTTTAACGACCCGTTTGTCGCAGTGATTCCGGCGGGGCACGAACTGGCAAAATATCCCTGTATCCAGATGAAACAGTTGAGAGGCCATAAAATTTTACTGTTTCCACGAGAGACGGGCCCCGCATTGTTTGATGGCATGAGCACACTTTTTGCCGACGCAGGAGTAAGGCTCGAACCACAGTTCGCAGCACCGCAACTTCGTACGACGATTGCCATGGCGCAGGCCGGGTTAGGTATTGCTCTCGTTCCGCGCTCACTGGCTGAACATCTCGATGATTCCGCGACAGTCGCCGAGATTGAGGATATCCCTCTCACTAGTCGTGTTGTTGTTGCTTGGGAGGCATCTAATCTCAATAAACAAGCGTTAAAAGTAGCCATGCACATCGGTCATGTTGAGGCTCTGCTTTAGGCCAAATCATTAGCTCAACACCGCTTGATAAAAAGGCTTCGTTTTATAAACGTTTTTGTTCTTTGGTGATCCAAATACGATATACACTTAATAAGTTGTATCATATTTTCATTGTGATTTGTTTCACGTTAGAGCTGTTTAAATAGATATTATTTTATCAATATTTACAGTATGACCCATCAATAATCATAGAATTTTAAATTCCAGTTAGACTTGAATGTATTGAGAGAGTAAAAGTTAACTCAGTTTCATATGTCAGCCAGCTGGAAGGAATTGAAAGTGTTAGATACAAGTGTCCAAGAGACATTAATTAACGGCATTGAATTAGATATTGATATTACTCCGACTTTTTCACTTGCTGCTCAGCAAAACTCTTATCCAATAATTAAGTCTATCCGAGTGAGTTACCCTAAAAAAGAGGAACAAGAATCCCCCATATATCGGTCGCTTGTTCTTAAACTCGAAGGAGTTGAAGGCTGGCTAGATGAAACATCATGGCATATTGATCGCTTAGAGCCTGGTGAGGTAGTAAGTTTAAAAGTAAAAGAGTTACAGTTTCCCTTTGATAAGCTGTTTGGGTTAACTGAAGAAGTAAAACTATCTTTGTTTTTTAAATTGATGAGTGACGATGGAGAGGTACTCAAAGAGTGTAAAGTTCCTCTTGATGTTCTGCCTGCTGATTATTGGGGCGGAGAGATCCGTCAACCAGCTCTGTTAGGTGCATTTGTCAAGCCCAACGGTGTATATGTTGAATCTCTTATTCACAAGGTTACACAAGTTCTTGAAAAAGGTGGCTATGGGCGCTCTGTCGATGGCTATCAGTCGAATACACGTGAAAAGCCGTACCTAATGATCGCAGCTTTGTGGAACGTAATTTTTCAAGAAAAGCTAGCTTATGTAAGCCCGCCTAAGGGGTTTGCGAAATTGGGTCAGCGCGTTAGGCTGCCTTCTGATATTAGTAATTCCAGAATGGCGGCTTGTTTGGATTTGTCTGTGTTGTTTGCTAGTTGTATCGAAGCAATGGGTTTGAATCCTGTCGTGGCAATCACGGAAGGTCATGCTTTTGCGGGTGCTTGGCTTATTGATGAAAGATTACCTATCTTAACAAATGATGACCCTCAGGATGTAAGAAAACGGATAGATAACCGTGATCTAGTGTTGTTTGAAACGACTTTAGTTACTAGTGACTCTCCAATTACTTTTGAGCAGTCGAGAGAGCATGCTCGAGAATTGCTATCAGAAGAACATGAAAAACAGTTTGTGATGGTCATTGATATTGCTCAAGCGAGAGCGCAAGCGATAAAACCACTCTCAACCGTAGAAGCTACACGAGAAGAAAAAACGTCAGAAGATACTTCAGTTGAGCTGATGTTACCTGTTGTTCCACCTTTACCCCCTGTGCGAAAAGAAGAACAAGTTATAGAGGAAACTCCAGAAACTAGGATCGATACTTGGTCACGCAAGCTTCTTGATTTAACAAAGAAAAATAGCCTTATTAACTTTAGTGACCGAGCCATTGCGATCAAATTATATTGTCCTGATATTGCTGCGATCGAAGATATGTTGGCAGATGGCGTAAAATTTAAGTTTCAGTCTGCACAGGAAAGTCCTTACTTTGACTCTGAGCGCGATAACGAATTGTTTCGTCTTCAGTCCGGGTCTGAGCTCCATCGAAGCTACGCGTTCAATCAAATTCAGAATAAGATTCTGATTGCTAATCAGTCACCTAATCGATTAGAGCGAAACTCTATAGAGTTGTTCCGAAAAGCAAAAAATGATCTGGAAGAGGGTGGTTCGAATACGCTTTTTCTAGCGCTTGGCTTTTTGAAATGGAAAGAGAACCCAGAAGATACAAGAAGTTATAAAGCTCCTCTATTATTAATTCCCGTAAAGCTTACCCGTCGTAGTGCTCGTGCGTCTGTTTACGTCGAGCAACTTCAAGAAGAAGAACCAATTTTTAATCTTACTCTTATTGAGTTTCTGCAATCCGAGCATGATATCAACCTAAGTGAATTTCGAGATGAATTACCGATGGATGATAGTGGTATAGATGTACCTTATGTATGGCACAGAGTAAGAGACGCCGTTAAGGAACAAGCTGGTTTTGAGTTAGTGGAAGAGCTAGTTTTAGGTTCTTTCTCTTTCGCTAAATATCTGATGTGGAAAGATCTTAAAGATCGGTTAGATGATCTCAAGGAAAATTTATTTGTTAAGCATTTAGTTGATAACCCTAGGGACCCATACCCCCAAGAGAGCTCGTTTATCGAACGAGAAGAAATTGATGAGAAATTAGATCCTGCCTCGATTTATACTCCTTTGAACTGCGACAGTTCTCAGTTGGTTGCAGTGGATGCTTCTGCTCGTTCACAAGATTTCGTTCTGGAAGGGCCTCCAGGAACCGGAAAGTCAGAGACTATCGCTAATATCATTGCTCATAATATCGGGCTCGGGCGAAAAGTACTCTTTGTCGCGGAGAAAATGGCTGCACTGAATGTGGTATATCGCCGTTTACAGAAAGTAGGTTTGGATCATCTTTGCTTGGAACTACATAGCAATAAAGCGAACAAACGAGCAGTTCTTGAACAATTAAATAAGGCATGGCAGAAAAGAGAGGGTTTAAGCTCTGAGGAATGGGAAGCGAATATTATAGAGCTCAAGTCGAGGAGAGATGAGCTTAACAATTATGTTCGTGCTTTACATGGAAAATCGGCATTTAGAATCTCAGCCAGAGACGCTATCTCTACCGTTGCATTAAATGGTGAAACCTTAAAAGTCAAGCTAGATTGGCTCCCTGACATAACAGCAGCTCCTATTTCTACAAAAGAGGATTTAGTTAGGATTAAAGAGTTAGTCGGGAGGCTAGCACTAGCATTCTCTGATATTAAGGGCTTGAACATCAACGCATTTATGCCAGTTTTTGCTACTGAGTGGTCGAATGTTTGGCAGTCTAATTTACTTGCTGTTATTGATGACTGGTTAAAAAACTACGATGTTTTAATAGATTGGACACAACAGGTTCAATCGAGTTTTTCACTTACCTCGATACGCCAAACGCTTAAAAATGTTGAAGCACTAGAAAGTGCTTATGAGTTGGCAATGATCGCAACGTTTGAAGATATTGCATTCGCTGTAGATTCTGGTTCAAAAGAACGAATTGCAGCCATTCAAGAGTTGTCGGTATTAAAAGCAGATTACGACCAGCAGCTTAAAGACATATCGCATGGCGTGACTAGCGACAACTTGTCTAAGTTACCCACAGAGAGATGGCTACAATTGGCTGAAGAAGCTAAAACAAGTTGGTTTAAAGCAATATTTCGCAAGCGTAAGATAAATCGCGAAGCGAAAGAGTTTGGTCTGTCTCAAATTGAAGATTTGTTACTTCTTGAAAAAATTGCGACGGTTCAGAAGCTCAAGAGCTCAATAGAAGAACATATCAACATTATTGGGGACTACTCGGTCTGGAAAGGTTGGGATACGTCTCACGAAATATTAGAAAGCACTGCAGTAACAGGAAAAAAAATTCGTGAGATTGTATCTAACCTAGTTAGCTTGACTGATGAACCCTCTGAAATATTGATTGCGATAAGAAAATGGTTTGTAGATGGGAGAGAGTTTTTAGAAGAGTCGAAAGTATATTCAAGCCTAAATAACTTTTCCAAGGCGGTAAAAGAATTCAAAAACTCGAATTCGATTGTTGCGGAACTTGGAGTCAGTATACCCGAGCAAGCTGAACTTGAATCACTATATCGGAATTTTAATGATATAAAGACTCAGTCAAACAAGTTGAAAAACTGGTGTGAGTGGCAATCAGTCAAGCAGAAGGCGTATGACAATAAGCTTGATGTAATGGTTAAAGCTCTGGAATCAGGAGTAAGTAACCCTGAAGAGTTAAATGAGCAATTTCGAGTTGCTTTTTCTTATTGGCTCGCCCCACTTCTTATTGATGCCAGCGATGAGCTTCGAAAGTTCAAAGCTTCAACGCATGAACAAACAATAAAAGAGTTTCAAGTGGTAGACGAACGTGTTGCTAAGATTACAAGCGATTACGTGGTTGCACTTGCTTCGAAGAGTGCTCCTACACAACAATCTATGGAGCAGAGTTCGAAACAATTTGGTGTATTAGCTAAAGAGCTTCAGAAAAAAACTCGGCATATACCAATCCGAAGTTTGATTAGCGAGCTAGGTCATTCGTTATTGGATTTGTGTCCATGTTTAATGATGTCACCATTGTCCGTTGCTCAGTTTTTGCCCTCTGATTTCAGAGGATTTGACTTGGTTGTTTTTGACGAAGCATCACAAATGACCACTTGGGATTCGGTAGGTGCTATAGCGAGAGGGAAAAACGCAATCATTGTCGGTGATCCAAAACAGATGCCCCCAACAAACTTTTTCTCTGCTCGAGGGAATTCGGATGATCCAGATGAAGAAGATCTAGAGTCTATTCTTGACCAAGCGCTTGCTGCGAGGTTACCGCTTAAAAGGTTGATGGGACATTATCGAAGTAGGCATGAAACCCTTATTGCTTTTTCAAATAATAAATATTATGAAAATTCATTAGTAACTTACCCTTCTTCAGAAACAAAAGATTCAGCAGTTTCTTTGCATCGAGTTAATGGAATTTATGCTAAAGGAGCGGGTCGCAACAATACGGCTGAAGCAAAAGCAGTCGTAAATGAAATTGTTCGAAGATTACTGGATAAATATGAACAAGATAAGTCTATAGGTGTAGTAACTTTAAATACTGATCAGCAAAGAACGATTGAAGATCTGTTAGACGACGCAAGAAGACAAAACCCTGCTATCGAAAAATACTTTCAAGAGGGGTCAGGAAGAGATCCTGTTTTTGTTAAGAACCTAGAGTCAGTTCAGGGTGATGAGAGAGACGTAATCATGCTCAGTCTCGCGTATGGTCCTACGGAGCCAGGAGCCAAAACAATGAGTATGAATTTTGGGCCACTCAACAAAAGCGGGGGAGAGCGCCGCTTAAATGTTGCGATTACTCGCGCAACCACGGAGGTTGTTGTCTTTAGTAGTTTTGACTCTTCAATGATTGATTTAAGCAGAACGAACTCGGTTGCCGTTGAGCACTTAAAACACTTCCTTGAATTTGCAGAAAAGGGGCCAATTGCTTTATCTGAGATTGCTTCTGCAGAGCATGGAGTCGATCAATTTGATAGTGATTTTGAAGAAGCGGTAGCTCAAGCTTTAAGAATTAAAGGTTGGAAAATACAAACACAAGTAGGAGTAAGTAAGTTTAGAGTTGATCTCGGAGTACTTCATCCAGACAAGCCTGGCAAGTACATAGCTGGTGTTGAGTGTGATGGGGCTACGTACCACTCTTCTCCTGCAGCCCGAGATAGAGATCGGGTAAGACAGATAGTTTTGGAAGGCCTAGGATGGAATATTGTTAGGTTATGGTCGACGGATTACTTTATTGATCCTGAATATGCAATTGAAAACATTGACTCAAAACTTAGAGAAATACTTGAAGTGGAAAGGGAGCGAGACATACTGCTAGAAGCAGAAGCAGAAGCAGAAGCAGAAGCAGAAGCAGAAGCAGAAGCAGAAGCAGAAGCAGAAGCAGAAGCAGAAGCAGAAG
>NZ_JAWOTX010000010.1:156075-210533 GCF_033339115.1 Vibrio sp. 947
CAGAGGGAAAAGTAGTGTTAGCGAAAGGTCCTTCAACTTTAAACTCAGGCACAGGTTTTTGTCTTGAACAAACGGGGAGCTCTGGTAAAGAATTTGATGAAATCGAGAACGCTTCATCGATTACATTGGATGCCGCAAATTATTTTAAACCTGAATACGTTGATAGGCTCACTCAACTTGCTACAGATATCCTTATCGAACGCCCTGGTATTACACTGCATGCACTTACCCTCGAAATAGCCAACCTACATGGCTTAACACGTACAAGCAAAAAGCAACTCGAGTATATGAGAAAAATACTTGATACTTTCGCTGGTATCAAAGAGAGCGATGGGTACTCTCCAACACTCTGGGTTTCGCCGAGTAATATGGTCGATTTGATTGAGTGGCGGGGTGTAGAGGCATTCGGTTATGAACGAAAGTGGAATGAGCTGTCGTATGAGGAGGCTTTGGGGCTTGCTAAGTTTGCGATTCAGAAGAACTCAGAAGCGCCAATAGATGTTATTTGCGATGAGTTAAATATTAAGAGACGTCATGAGACATCCTTGAACCAATTTGCTATTTGGCTAAAAACCGTTAATGAATTTGACGATCAGAAATAGCTAATACATATGCTTGTCAGGCCTGATGCCTCAAAGCTTAGGAACTGACAAGCTTTTCTCGAATCTTTTATATACGCAGTTAGATTAAATCATTAACAAGGATGTGTAATGAGAAATAGAAAATGGATATTTGCGGCTATTTTGCTTATTGGAGGACCTTCATTATTGCCCTTTAGTTTGGAAGTAATCTCAATAATTGAGCTGTTTGGTCTTTTGGGTTTGTGGACAATTTATTCATCTTACGCTGAATATTTGGCGAATCACCCTTGGTTTAAAAGAGGTCTGCGTTTAGCAACCAGTTGGGACTTTCAGCCTCAAATGCTGTTCTCTCTGAGAGAGCTTAGGGCATGTCCACAGTTAGTTTTCCACATGCTTCCTGTTCAAAGTGTGATGATCTGGGCTTTGAACATTATGTTTTGGGCGAGTGTGGCTTGGTGCTACAGAATTTAAGCGAACAAATTGTTCAAGAGGGGTTCGCAACGCATAGCATTTTTACTGTGCGTTGGTTTTAGTGATTAAGGCGGTATGCAGTGGTATCAGTATTGAGTCGCTCACCCGTCAACAAGACGCCAAACAGTAAGGATGATGGATGATTAAAGCACAAATATATGATGTATTTTGTGATGAGTTAGCTCAAGGTAACCCATGTGGCGTTGTCGAACTAAATCACTGGCTGAGTGATTCTGAATTACTTCAAATCACTCATCAGGTCGCTCAACCTGTCACATCATTTGTGGTTCGGTCTGGCACTGACTACCACATTCGCTGGTTTAGCCTAGAAGGAGAGATCAACCTATGCGGACACGGAAGTTTGGGCGCAGGCGCTGCAATCATTTCCAACTATCATCAGAATGAGATCATTCTAAAAAGCCAGTATGGCCATATTACCGTTACTGAACTTTTTGGAATGTACAGGATCGTGATGCCAAGTTGGCAAGCCAAGCCTCATGCCATCCCCTTGGATATTTCAGGTTTTTCCAATCGCCCCGTAGATGCTTTTACAACGCGTGATTTGGTTGTTGTTCTCGAGTCCGAAGATGATGTTGTTCTCTATCAACCTAACTTTGATGAGCTGATTAAAATTGATGAGTTTCATGCGGTCATCGTGACGGCTCAAAGTTCTGATAGTGGCTATGTGCTGCGTTACTTTGCACCTAAAATCGGTATTTCAGAAGATCTTGCCACAGGTTCGGCTCAGTGCTCATTGGCGCCTTATTGGTTTGAAAAGCTAGGCAAAGAAAAATTGACGGCTCGTCAGCTATCTCGTGCTGGTGGTTATTTTGAAGTGGCTCGCGGTTTAGAATCTACGATCGTATTGTCTGCACACGTGAAAAGTCGGACTTGAATGCAAACGCCTCTAGCTCTTACACAAGATCTAGAGGCATCCATTTTTTATTGACTTAAAAGTGCCGAGCTAAGATTTTAACCCGGCAGCGGTCATCATGACGCGAAATAACATAGACACTAACCCTAATGCAGCGACGCTAACGACCCAAATTCCAACCATCCAAGCCCATTGGCGGCACCAATTTTTGATTTTCATACTCACTCCTTATCAACTCGTTAATGGTACGCTTCGCCTTCTTTTACTTTTCCGGAGAAGACGTAGTAACTCCAAAAGGTGTAAGCCAGAATGATCGGGATGATGATCACTGCTCCAACGAGCATAAAGCGCTGACTGCTTGCAGGAGCCGCTGCTTCCCATATTGATATGCTAGGAGGAATGATATTTGGCCAGATACTGATGCCAAGCCCAGCGAACCCGAGAATCACGATCACCAATGCCATCACGAAAGGGCTGCGCTCTTTACGCTTTTTAACGGAGTCGGCAATCTTCAAACATACCAGCCCAGTAATGACAGGTACGGGCAGTAAGTAGAACAAATTAGGCAGAGAAAACCATCTTTCCGCAATGGCAGGGTAAGCAAGTGGAGTCCAAGCGCTCACAATGACTAATGCGGAGATCATTGCCAGTAGTGTTTTGTTAGTGAAGCGGTACATCGTGTTTTGCAGTTCACCTTCCGTCTTCATGATGAGCCATGTGCTACCAAGCAGCGCGTACGTTGCGACTAAACCCAAACCACAAAAGATGGGAAAAGGGCTGAGCCAGTCGAGTTGGCTACCTACGAAGACGCGGTTTTCCACCGCAAAGCCTTGAATTACCGCGCCAACAACGATGCCTTGGAAAAACGTGGTTAAAATCGAGCCGACCATAAAAGAGCGATCCCAGAACTTTAAGTGGCTTTCCAATGCTTTAAAGCGAAACTCAAACGCGACGCCACGAAAGATCAAAGCAATCAACATCAACGTTAAAGGGATGGTTAGCGCTTCAATAATCACAGCGTAAGCCATCGGAAAAGCGCCAAATAGAGATGCGCCTCCAAGTACAATCCAAGTTTCGTTACCGTCCCAAACAGGTGCGACACTGTTGACCATGACGTCTTTTTGCTTTTCATCCTTGATGAAGGGCATCAGTACTCCAATACCCAAATCGAAGCCGTCCATGATGATGTACATCAAAGTGGCAAAAACGATGATCGCGAACCAAATCACGGATAAATCAAAATGCATATTTTCTACCTTCACTTTGTGACAAATTCTAAATGCGACCTGAAACGGTCGTCATGTCGTGCTCATCGTGTTCGATTGCATCGGGGCCTTTCTTGATTTGGTGGATCATGTAGTAATAACCAAAACCAAATACCAAGCTGTATACAACAAGGAAACACAGCAGGCTGATGCTCATTTGTAGGTCTCCGTGTGCAGAAACCGCATCACGCGTTTTTTGTACGCCATACACGACCCAAGGTTGCCGACCAACCTCTGTCGTAAACCAGCCAGCGAGTATTGCGATAAGACCAGATGGCCCCATAAACAATGAAAACTTGAGGAACCAACGCGAAGTATAAAGCGTGTTCTTTTTTCGTAACCATATGCTGTAGAAGCTCTGAAAAATCATCAGAAGTCCTAGCCCGACCATGATTCGAAATGACCAAAAGACGATAGGTGAGTTCGGTCGTTCCTCTTTCGGGAAGTCTTTCAGCGCCGGGATTGGCTCAGTTAAACTGTGGCGTAGGATCAAACTTCCTAAAACAGGAATTTCTAAGGCATAGTCTGTGCGTTCTTGTTCCATGTTTGGCATGCCGAACAATATCAATGGGGTTGGTTTGCCATCGCTGTTATCCCAATGTCCTTCGATGGCAGCGATTTTGGCGGGCTGGTGTTCCAGAGTGTTTAGCCCGTGCACATCGCCAATCACGGCTTGGAGTGGCGCAAGGAACACTAAGATCCCGAGCGACATCGAAAACATGGTTTTTACCGCAGTCGATTGATTGCCTCTCAATAAATGCCAAGCGGCTGACGCGCCTACAAAGAGTGCTGAACTGACGAAAGCCGCGACGCTCATGTGCGCCAAACGATAAGGAAATGAAGGATTGAAAACGATAGCAAACCAGTCGGTTGGCACCACACGTCCGTCGACAATTTCATAGCCTTGTGGCGTTTGCATCCAACTGTTGGAGGCGAGAATCCAGAACGTCGAAATGATCGTTCCTAACGCCACCATCGAGGTTGCAAAAAAGTGCAGCTTTTCGCCGACGCGACGCCACCCAAACAGCATTACGCCAAGAAATCCGGCTTCGAGAAAGAAAGCCGTTAACACTTCATAAGTCAGTAATGGGCCTGTGATAGAACCAGCGAAGTCGGAGAAACCACTCCAGTTGGTGCCGAATTGATAGGCCATGACAAGACCAGATACAACACCCATTCCAAAGTTAACCGCAAAAATTTTCGACCAGAAGTGATAGAGCTTTTGGTAATCGGGATTACGTGTTTTTAGCCATAAGCCTTCCAGCACGGCGAGATAGGTGGCCAAACCTATGGTGATAGCGGGGAAAATAATATGAAAGGATACCGTAAAGGCGAACTGTATCCGTGCAAGCATAAATGCGTCGAGGCCAAACATTAAACTTCCTTTGATCTTTTAAGTTTTATGAGAGAGCTATTTTAAAAGGAGCGGAATGAGGGAAGTAGGTACAGACAGTGACTATAAACCTATAACAGATTAAATATTAAAGTGTTATTATTTTGAATTCGGCTTTATGGAAGGGGATTTGCGTTTGGCAAAGTATCAAGAGTTAGTGGAACAGCTTAAAAGGCAGATAAAATCGGGGATATGGCATCCGGGTGACAAGCTGCCTTCGCTGCGTCGCCAATCTGAACACTCGGGTTTGAGCTTGATGACGGTGTTGCACGCGTATCAAATTCTGGAATCTCAAGGCTGGGTGACGTCACAGCCGCGCTCTGGTTATCGAGTCGCGCCCAATATTAAGAGTTCAAATGAACCCCAAGCGCCAGCAGCAGTTTCGTGGACAGAGCAGGTAGACATCAATGAGTTTATCTTTGATGTTCTGCAGGCGAGCAAAAATCCATCCATGATCAATTTTGGCTTTGCCTATCCAGACCCAAGTTTGTATCCACGCTATCACGTGAATCGGGCGATGAGCGCAGCCGCTCGCAATATGCCGATTTCCACCACCTTTGATAACTTACCGCCGGGAAACGAGCAATTACGCACCATCATCGCGAAGCGTTATGCTGCGAAAGGCATTGAAATTTCACCCGATGAAATTGTCATTACGGCAGGCGCGCTGGAGGCGTTAACGCTCAGTTTGCAAGCTTGTACAAGACCGGGAGATTGGGTGGTTGTGGAGTCGCCTGCATTCTATGGCGCTTTGCAATCCTTAGAGCGGTTAGGTTTGAAAGCGCTCTCAGTAAGAACAGACCCAGTCACGGGCATTGACCTAGACTCATTGGAACGAGCGCTGCAAACGCATGATGTGAAAGCGTGCTGGCTGATGTCGAACTTCCAGAATCCTCTGGGTTTTACGCTCTCCAACGAGAAAAAACAAAAGCTGATTGAACTGACACAGCGATATAACGTGCCAGTAATTGAAGATGATGTGTACAGCGAACTGCATGCCGAGAATGACTCGGTTTACCCACTAAGAATGTTTGATGACACGGGTAATACCATGTTGTGCTCCTCGTTTTCAAAATCATTAATCGCAGGGCTACGTATTGGTTGGGTTGCGGCGGGAAAGCGGGCGCTAGAGGTACAAAAGTTACAGTTAATGAGTACATTAGCGACGAGTGCACCAGTGCAAATGACATTGGTGCACTATTTAACAAGCCGCAATTATGAATCGCATTTGAAGCAGTTACGGAAAAAGCTGTTTGAACGTAAAAGTAAGATGACGGTTCTGCTTAGTGAGCTGTTACCTGAAGCAGTCAAAGTGTTAAGCCAAAGCGGTGGGTACTTTATTTGGTTAGAGCTCCCCAAGCATATTGATGCCTTGCCGATATATCGAGAAGCACTAAAGGGTAATATCAGCATCGCACCGGGAAAGATGTTCAGCCTGACAGAACAATACGATCACTGTATTCGTCTTAACGCTTCTTTTGAGCTCAATGACAAATATGTTCATGCTCTCAATCTGCTCGCTAATATTATTCGCGATCATTTGGCGAAATAGCGACTTTCTTCAGTTTTTTGGTTTAATGGAGCGCGCCGGATTTCCAACAACTCGATCGCCCGGCGCAACGTCTTTGGTTACGACAGAGCCAGCGCCGACGACGGCCTCATCACCAATAGTCACGCCTGGCAGTATGATAGCGCCCCCACCAATCCAAACGTTATTGCCGATTTTTACCGGTTTGGCGATCTCATCTCCGGCTAAGCGTCTTTGCGTATCGAGTGAATGAGCGGCTGTGTAAATTTGCACTCTAGGCCCAATCATGACGTTCGCGCCAACCTCAACCTGTCCATTGTCCAGAATAATGGCATCCCAGTTGATGTAGGTGTTTTCTCCGATGGACAAGTGACAACCGTAGGTAAGTTGTAGCGGTGGCTCTATACAGGCGCTATTTTTTAATTGGACGCCCATTTCCGCCAATAGCTGTCTACGGATATCTGGGTTTGGTTCGTGGTTAAACTGGAAGACAAGCTGCGCAGTTTTGGCGCGCATTAGCTTTAGTTCTTCATCCAGACAATTATAGGTTTCTCCAGAGCGCATCCGAGTCAGTTCTGACATAACAATCATTCCATCAATATAGATTGCAATAAGGTGCATAATAATAAGTGAGAGTGATTCGAAGTGAAAATTTGACGCTTAAAAATCAGAAAGTTATCACTGATTTGCCTTGCGTATCCAGTTGGTTGATTGGCTCGTTTAGTTCACAAAGACGTGCTCCCTAAATGGCTTAATCGGTTGAAGCCAAAGTGGGAAACCACTCGAAGCGTTTTACGTAGATTACAATATAGTTAATAAGAAGAACTTAGTTGAGCCGCTTGCGCTATCGATTGACCTAAAAATTTAAGACTTATGCGCTCTGGCTTGCTGGCAACGATGAATCAAGAGTGAGCACTTTATGTTCGAACGGGTCATTTCATTTTTAGAAACAACGCTGTTTACCTTTAACGAACAACCTATCACGTTATGGGCGATATTGATGGTGCCGACATGGGTGATTGTCGCTTTATGGTTATCAAAAATTTTGATCAAAACCGTTACGTCAAGAATGTCCTCATCGGGGAAAGACCCAAACGTGATTCATTTGGTTAAACGGATATTATTTGTCATCGCTCTCGCCATTATTTTTATGACCACACTTTCGATGATCAATGTGCCAATTACCGCGTTTGCCTTTCTGTCTGGTGCCATCGCTATCGGCTTCGGTTTTGGTGCGCAAAACATCATTAACAACTTCATAAGTGGCTGGATTTTGATTGGTGAAAAGCCAATTCGAATTGGGGACTTTTTAGAGGTTGAGGGCGCCAAAGGCACTGTCGAGCAAATAAATACACGTTCAACGAGAATCAGACGAACCGATGGTGTTCATATGCTCATACCCAACAGTCAGTTGATTGAGAACGTGGTGATCAACTGGACGTTATGCGACAGATTAGTTCGTGGCTCGGTCGTCGTCGGCGTCGCGTATGGGAGCGATGTCAAACAGGTTGCTGCCTTAATGGCGGAAGTGACTTCGCAGCAAGCGCAAGTTCTGAGTTCGCCAGCGCCAGATGTGTTTTTTCAAGACTTTGGTGACAATGCTTTGATCTTCGAATCTTATTTTTGGATTAACTCAACGGTTGAGGGCGGTATTCGCTCGGTCGCAAGTGCCATGCGTTTTGAAATCTACGAAGCTTTCGAAAAGCACGGCATTGAAATCGCGTTTCCACAACGAGATGTGCACATTGATGGGCAAATCAAGTTGTCTAGGGAGAGAAACGGATAGGGCGATAAGCGGTATTGGTGTTCTTATCTTGGTGTCGAGTAACCATAGCGAGGCGGTCACAACACGGATTCACCTCGCTAGAAACCAGTTTGAAGGCGTTATTGGTTGTCCCACATGACTTCGCATTCTTCTTTGATTGCTGATTTTAGCAACTCAATCAGTGGAAACGCTCTGCGTCCTAGGCTTACCGCGGGCTCTGCTTGTTCTTCCTCTTCGTCTACATCAGTAGGGAGGTTTTCTTCAGCTGCATTTTTCGCAGATAGAGCAGAAGTTAATCTTGATAGCGCGTCAGGAACATCTTGAGCGGAAATTGATCCCGACACCGTGCCGCTGTGACCCATCATTTTGAGCATATCTAATGCAATATCACCAAACATTGTGACGTTTGAGTGGCTTCGACAACGAAATGTTATGAGCATTTACCTGATCCTGTTTTATATGTTCGGTTTGAAACTAAATTGTAGCTGAAATCAGATACTAATTAATGTGATGAAGACCGTTGAGCGTTAAGGTTTTTATGAGTAACAACAAAAAACGGGCACGTACGTCTGCATGCCCGTTGAAATACATTACCTGATTGGTTGTTGATGATTTACAAGCTATACGGATCGCCCAGAGCTAATGCGACCCTAGAAGCAGGAGACTTTCCTAACGCACGGCAAATTTGCCAACCCGCTTCATTGATGACGCCAAGGTCAACGCCTGTTTCAATCCCAAGTTGCTCACACAGATAAAGTACATCTTCCGTTGCAACATTGCCACTGGCTCCTTTCGCGTAAGGGCAGCCGCCGAGCCCCGCTACTGCGCTATCAATGGTGTTGATGCCCATTAACAAGGCTTGGTAGATATTGGCTAATGCTTGTCCATAAGTGTCATGAAAATGTACTGCGAGCGCGTCTTTTGGCAGTAGCGTTAACAACGAATCCAGCATGGCGATAACGCGATTAGGCGTTGCTTTACCGACAGTATCACCGAGCGAAATCTCATAACATCCCATATCAAACAACGTATTGGCGACCTTGGTAGTTTGCTCTGGCTTGATTACTCCCTCATATGGACACACCATGGTACAAGACAAGTACCCGCGTACAGGAATGTTGTGCTGGTTCGCCAATTCGATAACGGGTTCAAATCGAGCGAGACTTTCGGTAATGCTGCAGTTGATGTTCTTCTGGCTGAACGTTTCTGAAGCGGAGCCAAACACCGCAATTCGCTTTACACCGCTTTCCAGCGCACGTTCTAACCCTGCGAGATTTGGTGTGAGCGCGCTATAAACCACTTCAGGCTTTTTTGAGATACCAGCAAACACCTGATCGGAATCGGCCATTTGAGGCACCCACCTTGGAGAGACGAAAGATCCAGCCTCAATATGCTTTAAGCCACTGCTGCTTAGTTGGTTAATCAAACGGATTTTATCAACCAGCGTCACTGCCGTTTCATTTTGCAGACCATCACGAGCGCCGACTTCGACGATATTAACCTTCGCTGGTAGCATATTCGCGCTCCTTATCTTCACTGACGTTATCCGATATCAAAGACAAATTCAGCAGGATGGAACCGTGCTGTACTTGGTCCCCGTGCTGATAAAACAATTCGTCGACTTTTGCTGCTACCGGAGCCGTGATGGTGTATTCCATTTTCATTGCTTCGAGTACCAAAAGCGGATCGCCCGCCGCCACTTCGTCACCTTTAGCCACCATAACTGCTGAAATTATGCCGTTGAGTGGTGCGGTTGGACTTAGTTCATCATCTACATCTTTTGCAGAGTCAAAGTTAGGTTGATGAGCGAACGTGCGCTGCTGACCAAGATAAAATAGTGTTGTCTTTTGTTCGTTGCTAAGTGCATTAAAGGTGTAACGCACATTATCAATATCGACGATAAACTGGTTGTCACTTTCAAGCAGGATGACCTGATGCAGCTCCTCACCACATCGGACAGTGAAGTGAGTTCCTGTATCTTGCGATGATTGTTGCAAACGTACCTGATGGTTGGCATTGGCATCCGTGAAGTTAAATCGGTAAACGTTGTCAACTGACAGTCTAAAACCTCGTCTGGTTGGCGCGGGTAACGTTGAGCTGTCTGATTTTGAAATGAGATCATTCCAGCGAGCAACCGCCGCCAATGTAAGCCAGATTGAATCCGACACGTCTTGCTGCTCATTTATGCCTTGTTGATGTGTGACGATGAAACCTGTATCGAGCTCAATCTCGGCAAAGGCTGGCTGCGAAATAATACTGTGCAGATAACCAATGTTTGTCGTTACTCCACGTACGTGATATTGAGTTAACGCCTGCTTAATCTGCTTTAGAGCGATATCACGAGTTTGCCCCCAGACGATCAGTTTGCTGATCATTGGATCGTAATATTCGCTGATGCTATCGCCTTGGGTAACACCACTATCAACGCGTACGCACGCTAGGCGCACACTACTGTCTGATACGGGTTCTTTTAAGTAATCAATGCGGCCAGTCGACGGCATAAAGTCATTGTCTGTATCTTCTGCGTAAATTCGCAGCTCAATTGAATGACCGTTGTGGGTGATTTCAGATTGCGAAATAGGTAAATGCTCGCCAGCTGCGACTTTTAATTGCCACTCCACCAAATCAACGCCGGTGATCAATTCAGTAACAGGGTGTTCAACTTGCAGACGAGTATTCATTTCCATGAAGTAAAACTCACCGCGGCTATCGAGCAAGAACTCCACCGTGCCCGCGCCAACATAGTCGATCGCTTGAGCGGCCTGAACCGCAGCTTCACCCATTTGTTTACGCAGTTCATCACTAAGACCGGGAGCTGGTGCTTCTTCGACTACTTTTTGGTGACGGCGTTGAATGGAGCAATCGCGATCAGAAAGATAGACACAGTTGCCATGTTGGTCAGCAAATACCTGAACTTCAACGTGGCGAGGCTGCAATATACATTTTTCGATTAGAAGCTGCTTATCGCCAAAGCTTGAAAGTGCTTCACGCTGCGCACCGTCGATGGCCAGAGGCATTTCGGCTGCGCTATTGACCACTCGCATGCCTTTACCGCCGCCCCCTTGGGTTGCTTTAAGCATCACTGGGTAACCGATTTTTTCAGCTTCCGCTAATAAGTGCTCTACGCTGTTGTCTGTGCCGTGATAGCCGGGAACCAAGGGCACGTTCGCCTCTGACATGATTGCCTTGGCTTGAGATTTAGAACCCATTGCCTCAATTGCGCTGGTGGAAGGGCCAATAAAGGCGATGCCATTTTCGCTGCACGTTTTCGCCAGTTTCGGGTTCTCGGAAAGAAAACCATACCCAGGGTGGATAGCATCGGCTTGCCATTTTTTCGCAGCACCGATAATCGCATCGATATCGAGATACGATTCACTCGCCGGAGCGGGGCCAATGAATTCAGCGAAATCCGCTTGTTTAACATGTAAGCTGCTGCGATCCGCTTCGGAATAGACGGCAACCGTCTCGATAGCCATGGCTTTTGCGGTTTTAATGATTCGGCAGGCAATTTCACCGCGGTTTGCGATCAGTATTCTTTTAAACATGATTCCTCCAATTGGCGGCGCGCTTTTCAAAAAATGCAGCTAGTCCTTCTTGTCCTTCTGCGGACACGCGGGCGGTTGCAATAGCTTGGCTGGTGTATTCAATTAATGAATGCTCGATAGGTTGATTGTCACAACGTAAGCAGAGCGTTTTTGCTGCCTGCATGGCTTGTGGACCGTTGTTGAGCAGGTGATCAATGGTGCGATTGACGGCTTCACGTGGTTGAGCGTCTATCTGATGAAGAATACTCATCGATAGAGCGGTTTCGGCATCGATCATTTCCGCAGTCAAAAAGTAGCGTCGGCTTTGGCGTTGTCCAATCGCTCGAATTACGTAGGGTCCGATGGTCGCGGGCAATAAGCCGAGTTTCACTTCACTCAAACAGAAGCGGCTTTCAGGTGTGCCGATAGCGATATCGCAGCAGCAGATAAGCCCAAGTGCGCCACCAAATGCTGCGCCGTGCACCATAGCAATGGTTGGTTTGCTAAAGGTATCCAGTTTATGCAGGAGCATCGCCAATTGCTGTGCGTCTTGCAGGTTTTCACTCTCGGTTTTGGTGGCCATTGACTGCATCCAGCCAAGGTCTGCACCCGCAGAAAAGTGTTTCCCTTGTGCCGTTAATACTAACGCGCGTAGAGAGTCGTCTCGCTCAAGTCGTTCCAAGGTTTCGATAAGTGAAGCAATTAATTCATCATTAAACGCGTTGTGTTTTTCTGGTCGATTCAGGCTCAACCAGGCAACGCCATTGCTGTCTTTTTCAAGCAGTAGTCCGGTCATGTGACTTCCTTTGTCTGACATTTCAGTCTGTATTTCAATGCTCGCTAACCATTACTTGTTAAACATCGGTATTCGCGAGGAGTTAAGGTTTGCCTTGCATCCGACTACATACGGAAGATGCCAAATTTACTGTCTGGTATGGGCGCATTAAGCGCAGCAGACAGAGCAATGCCGACAACATCACGGGTTTTCGCCGGGTCAATAATGCCGTCGTCCCACAGGCGTGCACTGGCGTAGTATGCATGGCTTTGAGTCTGATATTGCTCCGCAATTGGACGTTTGAACGCTTCTTCTTCCTCTACGCTCCAGCTTTCACCTTTGCGAGTTTTGATATCGCGGGTCACTTGCGCCATCACGCCAGCCGCTTGCTCTCCACCCATGACGGAGATGCGCGCGTTTGGCCACATCCACATCATGGTTGGATCATAAGCGCGGCCACACATGCCGTAGTTCCCTGCGCCATACGAGCCACCAATAACCACGGTAAACTTCGGCACGTCTGCACACGCAACAGCAGTTACCATTTTCGCACCATGTTTGGCGATGCCTTCGGCTTCGTACTTCTGACCGACCATAAAGCCCGTGATGTTCTGTAAGAAGAGCAGAGGAATTTTGCGTTGTGCGCATAGCTCAATAAAATGCGCGCCTTTTTGTGCTGATTCCGAAAATAGAATGCCGTTGTTAGCGACAATGCCAATCGGCATACCGTGAATATGGGCAAAGCCACAGACCAAGGTTTCGCCGAACAAGGCTTTAAATTCATCGAACTGGGAATCATCAACAATTCGGGCAATGACCTCTTTAACATCAAACGGCTTTTTGAGATCGGTTCCGACGATGCCGTACAGCTCTTGGGCAGGAAAACGCGGCTCCAGTGGCGTTTTTTGCTTGAGTTGGACGGGTTTCAAGTGGTTAATTTGAGAAACCGCTTGTCTTGCCAACTCTAACGCGTGGTGATCATTTTCTGCGTAATAGTCCGCCACGCCAGAGGTGCGACAGTGAACGTCTGCGCCACCAAGATCTTCCGCGCTGACTTCTTCACCTGTCGCTGCTTTTACAAGAGGTGGACCTGCCAAAAAAATCGTGCCTTGTTCTTTGACTATGATGGATACGTCGCACATGGCAGGAACATAAGCGCCGCCAGCGGTACATAGCCCCATGACCACCGCAATTTGTGGAATGCCTTTGGCCGACATACGGGCTTGGTTGTAGAAAATACGGCCAAAATGGTCTTTATCTGGGAATACCTCATCTTGGCGGGGTAGGTTAGCGCCGCCAGAGTCGACTAAGTAAACACACGGCAGTTGGCATTTTTCTGCAATTTCTTGTGCTCTTAAGTGCTTTTTCACGGTGAGTGGGTAGTAACTGCCGCCTTTTACCGTCACGTCGTTGGCAACGATCATACACTCGGTGCCGTCAATTACACCCACACCGGCAACCACTCCAGCACATGGAACGTAATCTGGATACACATCCCAGCCAGCAAATTGACCAATTTCTAGAAAGGACGAACCAGGGTCGAGTAGGGCAAGAATGCGCTCACGTACCGGAAGTTTGCCTTTCTTCTGCTGATGCTCGCGGGCTTTCTCACCGCCACCATCTTCTATTTGGGCAGTCACGGTATAAAGTTGATCTACAAGTGACGCCATAGAGCGGTAGTTTTCCTGATACTGCTCTGAATGGGTATTAATATTGGTCGTCAAACAAGCCATAAATAGCCGATCTCCATTCGGTAGACGGGTGTCACCACCCGTCTTTATTTAGGTTGAATAAGATTTAGATTGAATAAGGAAGTTGTTTCGAGTTCGAACCGCCTAGGTATGATGATTAGGCGCTTTCGTTAAACAATTCGCGACCAATAAGCATGCGGCGAATTTCTGAAGTGCCCGCACCGATTTCATACAGCTTGGCATCTCGCAACAAACGGCCCGTATCAAACTCGTTGATGTAGCCGTTACCGCCAAGTAGTTGAATCGCATCCAGTGCCATCTTGGTTGCCAGCTCTGCGCTGTAGAGGATCGCGCCAGCAGAATCTTTACGTGTGGTTTCACCGCGATCACAAGCGGCAGCGACGGCGTAAACATACGCTTTAGCGGCATTCATTTGTGTGTACATATCCGCGATTTTTGCTTGAACTAGCTGGAATTCACCGATGGATTTACCGAACTGTTTACGGTCGTGAATGTAAGGCACAACGATATCCATACACGCCTGCATGATGCCAAGTGGGCCGCCTGCAAGCACCACACGTTCGTAGTCGAGGCCGCTCATCAATACTTTCACGCCTTGGTTTTCTTCGCCGAGAATATTTTCCGCAGGGACTTCGCAGTTTTGGAAGACCAGCTCACACGTATTCGAGCCGCGCATACCCAACTTGTCGAGTTTTTGTGCTTGAGTAAATCCAGGGAATCCGCGTTCCACAATAAATGCCGTGATGCCTTTGGAGTGCTGGCTTGGGTCGGTTTTTGCGTAGACAACATAGGTGTGTGCATCAGGGCCGTTTGTGATCCACATTTTGTTGCCGTTTAGCAGGAAAATATCGCCTTTACGTTCGGCTTTAAGCTGCATAGAGACCACATCAGAGCCGGCGCCGGGTTCACTCATTGCAAGGGCGCCGATATGTTCACCGGAGATGAGCTTAGGTAGGTATTTCTCTTTTTGCGCTTGTGTGCCGTTACGGTGGATTTGGTTGACGCAAAGGTTGGAGTGAGCGCCGTAACTTAACGCAACCGAAGCGGATGCTCGGCTGATTTCTTCCATAGCGATAACGTGGGCGAGATAGCCCATGCCTGCACCACCAAACTGTTCGCTGGTGGTCACACCTAAAAGACCCATGTCACCTAATTTGGACCAAAGATGGTTTGGAAAGTCGTTAGTTTGGTCGATAGATTGCGCTAGCGGCGCAATTTCTCTTGCAGCAAAACTATTGATTTGCTCGCGAAGCAAATCGGTATTTTCGTCATAAACAAAGTTCAGGGAAGAGTAGGTAGATTTCATTGCGTGTCCTTGCCTTTACGTCACCTACATCCCAGAGTTGAGGTGTTAGGTGACTTTTTCGCCTTTCATGGATCTCAGTGTGTTTTGGCATCGCAACTGCGCAGCATTTAACTCCATCATTACCGCTTGAATGTCGTTTGCTTGCTGTTGCAATGCTGCCTTCTTCTCTTCGATCAACCGAATCATATAGTTCAACTGCTCAGTACTTTGATCGGTATCGTAGAGTTCAAATAACTCTTTGATATCTGCAAGAGAAAAGCCCAATCGCTTACCTCGCAAAATCAGTTTTAGTCTAATTCGATCACGACCATTGTAGATTCGAGTGTTGCCTTTACGTTCTGGAGTTAGGAGACCTAAATCTTCGTAGAAGCGAATGCTTCGAGTAGTAATGTCGAACTCTTTCGCGAGCTCGCTGATCTTAAATGTGTTCATTCCTTAACCTTACGACTTTCGTATAACATTTACATGAATATACAATTCGTTAACGTTAAAGTAAACAAACAACATTCACTCTTGAGCCTTGATATCACTCGCATTTACTCGAAATCAAAGAATCACTCGAACAAACAATAACCTCAAACTTGACGTTAACGTAAATGTTAGTATAGTTATGACGTAAACGTCAACAAAAGGTTAATGGAATGAAAAATGAAACATGGATTGTTGCCGCTAAGCGAACGCCTATCGGCTCTTTTCAAGGTGCATTAGCTTCAACAGATGTCACGGAACTCGGTGCGAAAGCCATTCAAGGGGCGCTAGCCGAAAGCCAACTCGATGTGCACAAAATAGACGAAGTGTTGATGGGGTGCGTTTTACCCGCCGGTGTGGGGCAAGCGCCGGCAAGACAAGCAAGCCTTAAAGCTGAAATGCCACAATCGATTGGTTGTACGACACTGAACAAAGTTTGTGGATCGGGTATGAAAACCGTGATGCTGGCATATGACCTTATTCAATCTGGTAATGCGCATGCTGTCATCGCTGGTGGCATGGAAAACATGTCGTCTTCTCCTTATCTATTAAAGAAAGCGCGTGATGGTTTCCGTTTAGGTCACGAGCAAGTGCTTGATCACATGTTTTATGACGGGTTGCAGGATGCCTACCAAGGCGAGCTGATGGGTGTCTTTGCAGAACAGACGGCGCAAAAGTATCAGTTCAGCCGTGAAAGTATGGATGCCTGGGCGCAGCAGTCGGTGACTCGTGCGCAGCAAGCAATCGAGCAAGGTTTGTTCAAAGAAGAGATCGTGCCTGTTAACGTAAAAAGTCGGCGCGGCGAAACCTTGGTTGTAGATGATGAGCAACCGAGCAAACTCGACGTCACTAAAATTCCTACCTTACGCCCTGCGTTTGCCAAAGATGGCGGCGTAACCGCAGCAAACTCTAGTTCCATTTCGGATGGTGCGTCGGCAATGATCTTAGTCGATAGTGAGTTTGGTCGTCAGGAAAACCTTCAGCCTCTAGCCAAAATTGTCGCGTACAGCACGCATGCAAGACAGCCTGATGAGTTCACCATCGCACCAGTCTTCGCGATTGAATCGCTGCTGGAAAAAACGGGCTGGGACAAATCAGACGTGGACCTTTGGGAAATCAATGAAGCTTTTGCTGTCGTGACTCAATACGCGGTGAAAGCACTCGAACTGGACGAGAGCAAAATGAACCCTCGCGGAGGGGCTTGTGCGCTGGGGCATCCAATAGGCGCAAGTGGCAATCGAATCCTTGTCACTTTGATTCATGCGCTAAAACAAACTGGTGGTAAGCGTGGCGTTGCATCGCTTTGTATTGGCGGCGGCGAAGCTACCGCTATCGCGATTGAAATCTGCTAAATCACTCTCAACAAAGTTTCACTTACATAACAGTAGTCAGTAACAAGCTGAAAAATACAAGGATGTCATCATGACAGAACAAGTAAAGCAGTATATCGGTGGTGAATTTGCCATCTCCGATTCAAAACAATGGCTAGATGTAACCAACCCGGCAACCAACGAAGTGATTGCACAAGTACCTTGTGCCACGGAATCGGAAATGAATGCGGCGATTGCCAGCGCAACAGAAACGTTCAAACGCTGGAAAGAAGTTGCAGCGCCGGAGCGTGCTAGATTGATGTTGCGCTACCAACATCTGTTAAAAGAGCAACACGATGAGTTGGCGATACTGCTTTCAAGTGAGACAGGCAAAACCCTCGCGGATGCAAAGGGTGACATTTGGCGCGGAATTGAAGTGGTAGAGCAAGCTGCAAACATTTGTAGCTCAATGATGGGCGAAACGGTGGAAAACGTCGCGACCAATATTGATGGTTACTCTTACATTCAACCGCTCGGTGTTTGTGCTGGCATCACACCGTTTAACTTCCCTGCGATGATCCCATTGTGGATGTTCCCGATGGCGATCGCTTGTGGCAACACCTTTATTTTGAAGCCGTCAGAGCAAGTGCCACTAACGGCAATGAAACTGGCGGAGCTGTTTGAACAAGCTGGCGCACCAAAAGGCGTATTGCAAGTTGTTCACGGTACCAAAGAGCAAGTCGACCGCATTCTGACTGATCCAGTTGTTCGTGCGATCTCTTTTGTTGGCTCTGTGCCCGTTGGTGAGTACATCTACAAAACAGGTACAGACAACCTGAAACGCGTGCAGTCATTTGCAGGTGCTAAGAACCACATGGTCATCATGCCGGATGCAAACAAACAGCAAGTCATCAATAACCTAGTTGGCGCGTCAGTTGGTGCTGCAGGCCAACGCTGTATGGCGATTTCGGTTGCCGTATTTGTCGGCGAAACCAAAGAATGGATTCCAGAGCTTAAAGAGGCGTTAGCTCAGGTTCAGCCTGGCGCGTGGGATGATGAAACCGCCGGTTATGGTCCACTGATTAGCCCTCAAGCGAAGCAGCGAGTGGTGAATCTGATTAATGAAGGCAAAGCGTCAGGCGCGAATTGTGTTCTGGACGGGACAGACTGCCAAGTACCTGGCTTCCCGAACGGTAACTGGGTGGGGCCAACACTGTTTACCAACGTGACCACAGACATGTCGATTTATCAGGAAGAAATTTTCGGGCCTGTACTGTTAACTATGGAAGTGGATGACCTAGATGAAGCGATTGAACTGGTAAATGCAAACCGCTTTGGTAATGGTACGTCTATTTTCACGGCGAACGGCGCTGCCGCGAGAAAGTATCAACACAATATCGAAGTAGGTAACGTAGGAATCAACGTACCGATTCCGGTGCCATTGCCGTTCTTTTCGTTTACTGGGTGGAAAGGCAGCTTCTACGGCGACCTGCATGCTTACGGTAAACAAGCGGTTCGCTTCTACACCGAGACGAAAACTGTCACCGCGCGTTGGTTTGAAGATGACATTCCAAGCGGTCCAAACATGACTATTCAACTTAGCTAATTACTGGATTAGCGACACCTCTAGCCAAGCCCTTCATCCTTTTAGAGGGCTTGGCTCGGATACAAATGCAACGAATTAGACCTTAGGACTTCAAGATGGATTTTGAATTAAACGAAGATCAACTCGCGTTTGCCGAAGTAGCAAAGCAGTTTGCAGACCAAATGTTAGCGCCGCACGCGGCCGAGTGGGATGAAAACCATCACTTCCCTAAAGATGTACTGCGTCAGGCGGGTGAGCTGGGCTTTTTGAGTATCTACACGCCACCAGAGCACGGTGGCTTGGGGTTATCTCGTTTGGATGCGGCGATCATTTTCGAGCAGTTGGCTATGGGTTGTACCGCGACTACTGCGTTTATGACCATTCACAACATGGCGACGTGGATGATCACCAGCTTTGCCAAAGCCGAAGTGGCGCAGCAGTTTAGCGCGGATCTAATTTCGGGTGAAAAGCTCGCTTCCTACTGTTTAACCGAACCTAATGCCGGCTCTGACGCCGCTTCTCTAACGACTAGCGCAGTGCGTGATGGTGATGAGTTTGTCCTCAATGGCGCAAAAGTGTTTATCTCGGGTGCGGGTGATACAGATGTTCTCGTCGTGATGGCGCGTTCCTGTGGTGAAGGAGCGAGTGGCGTTTCTGCATTCGTTGTTCCTGCTGATTGCGAAGGCATTAGCTACGGTAAAAAAGAAGCCAAAATGGGTTGGAACTGCCAGCCAACTCGCATGATTACCTTCGAAAATGTCCGCATTCCGGCTGACTATCTGTTGGGTGAAGAGGGAGAAGGCTTTAAGTTCGCCATGCTTGGTCTGGATGGCGGTCGAATCAATATCGCCACGTGTTCCGTCGGTACTGCGCAACAAGCACTGAACGAAGCCAAGCAATACATGAACGAACGCAAACAGTTCGGCCGTTCACTGGCGCAATTTCAAGCGTTGCAGTTCAAGCTTGCTGATATGGCGACTGAGCTGGTCGCTGCGCGTCAAATGGTGCGACTCGCTGCCGCTAAACTCGATGCCCAGCACGCAGAAAAAAGTGCGTACTGTGCCATGGCAAAACGCTTTGCTACTGATGTGGGCTTTAAGGTCTGTGACCAGGCACTGCAAATTCACGGTGGCTATGGCTACATCAAAGAATATCCAGTCGAGCGCCATTTCCGAGACGTTCGTGTTCACCAAATCCTTGAAGGTACCAACGAAATCATGCGTCTGATCGTCGCAAGACGATTACTAACGGAAGGCGTTGAGCTGCTTTAGTCAGCGAGACACAGCCTTACCTAAAGAAATTAAAAAGGACTGAAAGATTATGACGGCACAAATCAAACTAGAGCGCGAAGCGCATATTGCCAAGCTCACGATTAGTAATCCGCCAGCGAACACTTGGACGCTTGAGTCTTTGAATCAGCTAAAAGAGTTGGCGATTGAACTTAGCAATGATCGCTCTATTTATGCGTTGGTTTTAACAGGCGAAGGCGAGAAATTCTTTTCTGCTGGAGCAGATCTTAATAACTTTGCATCGGGTGATAAATCACAAGCAGCAGACATGGCGTTCGCATTTGGTGAAGCGTTTGAAGCGCTTTCTGCATTCGATGGGGTTTCTATCGCAGCGATTAATGGCTATGCGATGGGCGGCGGTCTGGAAGTGGCGATGGCGTGTGACATTCGTATCGCAGAAGAACAAGTACAAATGGCACTTCCTGAAGCATCAGTAGGTTTGTTGCCGTGTGCGGGTGGGACGCAAAACCTGACCGCGTTGGTAGGTGAAGGTTGGGCGAAGCGTATGATCCTGTGTGGCGAGCGTGTGACGGCCGAGCGAGCGGAAAAAATTGGGTTAGTCGAAGAGGTGGTGGCGAAAGGTCAAGCACTCGAAGCGGCTATGGAGCTAGCACAGCGTGTTGCAGGTCAATCACCGAAATCTGTGTCTGCGTGCAAAACGCTCATTCAAGGTCGACGCAGCCAAACTCATGCGGCTGGATTGGTTTTGGAGCGTGAACTGTTTTTACAGCTGTTCAATACACAAGATCAGACTGAGGGTGTGAATGCGTTTTTGCAAAAGCGCAAGCCACAATGGACAAACAGCTAGCGGAGGCCAAATGACAGGTACAGTAAATGTTTCAAAACTTAAGTGCGCTGATGGCTCTGTTATTGGTGTGCTGGAGCTTGATAATCCAGCTGCTCTCAACGCGTTGAGTTACGTGATGATTGAGAAGTTGTACAAACAGCTTAGTGAATGGCAAACGGACGACAGCGTCGTCGCGGTATTCTTGCATGCTCAAGGTGAAAAAGCGTTTTGTGCTGGTGGCGATATTCAAGCGATCTACCGTGCACTTGAAAACAAAGAGCAAGATTTTGATTCTGCGTTTTCAGCGATGGAAACCTTCTTTGACCTCGAATATCGCTGTGATCATCTTATTCATACTTATCCAAAACCGATCATCGCGTGGGGACATGGTTATTTGATGGGCGGGGGAGTTGGCCTGTTTATGGGCGCAAGTCATCGCGTAGCAGAAACCACCACCCGCTTTGCAATGCCAGAGATTAAAATTGGACTTTACCCAGATGTAGGCGCGACGTACTTCCTAAACCAGTTGTCAAAACATTTGGCACTGTTCTTAAGTTTGACGGCTTGTCAAATTAACGCAACAGATATGAAAGCGTTGGGGTTAAGCCAATGGATTACACAGCCAGAAAACAAGCAAGTGCTGCTGGATCTGCTGGCATCGGTAAGTTGGCAAGATGAAGCAAACATTAATGAAAAAATCGCCACTATGCTGCGTTCGGTACAAGTTGATGAGCCAACCGAAGGGATGTTGATGCCCTATGCGGAATTGATTGAGCAGTTATGTTCGGGTGACTTAGCGTCAATTGTTGATGCAATCAGCCGTGCTAACGTTGATAACAAGTGGTTCGTCAATGCGCAGAAGTCACTGAACTATGGCAGTCCGCTGTCGCTCAGTATCACTTATCAGCAGTTAACGCAGTATCAAAACCTCTCTTTGAAAGCGTGTTTTGATATGGAATTTAACCTAACACTACGTTGTGGCTTAGAAGGTGATTTTAGAGAAGGGGTTCGTGCGCTGATTATTGATAAAACCAATCAACCGACTTGGCAACATCGCACGGTTTCTGACGTAACGCCACAAGTTTTGGAGCGCTTCTTCTCGCCAATTGACTCAGCAGAATACCCACTGACCGCATCGTCGGTAGCTATAGCGGCACTTTAGTACAAGGAAGAAATACGATATGGACAAAATTGCATTTATTGGCCTTGGTAACATGGGTGCGCCTATGGCTAAGAATCTACTCAAAGCGGGCTTGAACGTCGAAGTATTTGATTTGAACCCAAACGCAGTTGAGGAGTTGACCGCATTGGGCGCTTCAAGTGCCGATTCCGTTCAGCAGGCAGTACAAGGTGTTGACGTGGTTGTCACTATGCTGCCAGCGAGCCAACACGTTCAAAGCGTTTATCTTGGTCAAGATGGCATCTTAGATAGCGTCGAATCAGGTACCTTGCTGATTGATTCTTCCACCATCGATCCGGCGATTGCTCGTTTGGTTGGCGAAAAAGCATCGCAACTTGGTATCAGTTTTGTTGATGCACCAGTATCTGGTGGCGTTGCGGGCGCAGCAGCAGGTACGTTAACTTTCATTGTTGGCGGCTCACAAGAGAACTTTGTTCAAGCCAAAGCGGTGCTTAGCCACATGGGTAAAAACATCTTCCATGCAGGCGATGCTGGAGCTGGTCAGGTGGCGAAGATCTGCAATAACATGATGTTGGGCATTTTGATGAGCGGCACCTGTGAAGCACTCAATTTAGGGATGGAAAACGGACTCGATCCCAAAGTGCTTTCCGACATCATGTTGCAAAGTTCAGGACGTAACTGGGCGCTAGAGCTTTATAACCCTTGTCCAGGAGTGATGGAAAATACGCCTGCAAGCAATGGTTATCAAGGCGGCTTTATGAGCCAGTTAATGGCTAAAGATCTGGGTCTTGCGATGGAAGCGGCGGTTGCCTGTCAAACATCAACGCCAATGGGCAGCTTGGCTCGTAATCTGTTTAATTTTCACAACGGTCAGGGCAACGGGCAAAAAGATTTTTCAAGCTTGTTTGAGTTCTACCAAAAGCAAAATCAGGCCTAAGGAGCGCTTATGGAGTTAGCAAATAAGGTCATTGCGATCACGGGGGCAGGGCAGGGGCTGGGTAAACAAATGGCACTGTCACTGGCGGAAAATGGCGTTCATCTTGCGCTTATCGACCTCAATTCAGAGCAACTGGCTGAAACGAAAGCGGAATGTGAATCTCTCGGCGTTACCGCTCGTTTTTATGTGACGAACGTGACTGACGAACAGCAGGTGTGCACTGCTTTTGAGCAAATTGAGGCAGATTTCAAGCAGCTCAATGGCGTTATCAATAACGCAGGTATTATGCGTGATGGTATGTTCATTAAAGTCAAAGATGGTCAGGTTAACACGATGTCGCTGGAACAATTTCAGTCTGTTCTAGATGTGAATGTAACAGGCACTTTCCTGTGTGGCCGTGAAGCGAGCAAGGTAATGCTGAACACCGATAGCAAAGGGGTTCTGATCAACATATCCAGCGTTGCGCGTGCCGGGAATATTGGTCAAACCAACTATTCAGCATCTAAAGCGGCGGTAGCCACCATGGCAACGGTGTGGGCGAAAGAGTTAGGGCGTTTCGGAATTCGCTCAGTGGCCATTGCTCCGGGTGTCATCAAAACTGCCATGACAGACCAAATAAAACCTGAAGCGATGGAACGTTTAATCGGAATGATTCCGGTTGGACGTTTAGGTTTGGCGGATGAAATTGCATCGACCATAAAATACGTGTTAACCAACGAATTCGTGACCGGACGAGTGTTCGAAGTCGATGGCGGAATGCGAATGTAACCCCCTCTGCAACATAAAAAAAGGGGAGCGAGTTTGATTGTCCGCTTCCTTCCACTTTCTTCTTTCTTTTATTGCTTCTATCTGAAAAATGTATTGGATGCATGGTCGACTGCTATCTCATCGAACGGTATAAAAATTGATTCTATTTCTAATGTGAATGGTTAGTTCTATATTGCTTGTCATGTAAATGTATCAACTCACAACTAAGACGATCTTTTGTCTCACTAACGAGATCATTATTCTTGGTGTGTAAAAAACACTCTCATTGGTTGTATTGTGACCGAAAACTATTTCGGCATCTAAAGATGGTGATTTATTATTCAGCGCAAAATACATGGGAATATGAGGCTGACTGAATAACCTTCAGTTGTCTTAATAATAAATAATCAGAATTCTCAATTACACTGAAGTAACTACCCATTAGGGAAGAGCAATAATGTCACTATTTCATTCGCTTAGGACGATGCCGCTATTATTGGGGTGTCTGTGTTTTTCTGTTCAGGCCTCCACAGAAAAGGTGGAACAGGAAGGTAAGTTTTTACAGTCGTTAGAAGGCATCGAAAATCAAATTTACGCATTACCTCAGAGTTCTTTAGCTTTGATTGAAGCGTTAGAAGAAGAGTCTTTGCTACAAAACCAACCAACAGCGCTGTTGGTGCGTTACTGGCTTGCCAAGGCCACGGTTTTAGAGCTGCTAGGGCGCGTAGAAGAGAGTCAGAGTGTCGTTCAAAAAGGATTGGAGCTTGTGCGTCCACAGAGCCATGAGTATCTCCTGTTTAAGTTGATTCAGATGCGAACTATGGTTGGAAAGAGCGATATCGATACCGCGCTTTCTGCGTTGGATAGCTTGTTGGAAACATCGCGTGAGAATGGTGATAAGCAACTTGAATCAGAAATCCTGTTGCTAAAAGGACGCTATTACGATGAGCAAGGTGAGTTTAAAAAATCTTATGCTGCACTTATGTCGTCCATGGATGCGGCTGAATCTTCAGGTGTTCACGGGCTGGTCGAACGTGCAGCACTAGAGCTAGGTGACGTACTTGTCAAAATTCAGGGTTACGACCGATCTGAGGCGCTTTTGGAACAAGCATATCGCTATTTTAGGGATAGGCGTATGTCGTTCAATGAGTTGTTGAGCGTTTTGACGATAGCGAAACTTCATAAAGCACAGTTCCAATACGAAGAGGCGATAGCGTCATATCAGCGAGCGTTAAAGCTGGCTCAAATTATCGGTGATGGACGCTTTAGATTTCGAGTTAACCTTGAACTTGCAGCTTTATATCGTGAGACGAATCAAGAAAAGAAGATGGTTAACCACTTGAAGCTGGCGGAGAATTTACAGTACAGAGAAACGTCTAGCGCGTATTTGGCAACATTTAAGTTGTTACAAGCCGAATATATGTTAGAGCAGCAGCAATTTGAAATACTTTTAGCGATGATCGCGCCAATGCTGCCGGAGATTATAGAGAGTCGATACGTCAAGCAACAGCAAATGGAGCTACTAAAAGTCGCCGCTATGGCCTATGCGGGAAGCAATGACTTTAAACTAGCATTCGAAACTTACGGTAACTATCACGATAAATTTATCCAATTTAGCAATCAAAGAGAAGTTGAAAATCTTGAGCGCCAGCAGACGTTATTTGAGTTGGAACGACTTGAATATGAGAACGAAGATCTCAACTGGAACAATGTTTTGCAGCGTATGGAGCTAGAAAATAACCGTCGTACTTTTTACTTATTGGGTGAAGCGCTACTTGAGCTCATCGGTGTTCTATTTTTGATGGCGGTAGTATTTCTCGTCGTCAATCGCTCGCGTTTGAGAATGCGTCGCCTCGCAAAGACAGACACATTGACAGGGTTGTTCAATCGCCGTTTTTTAGAGGACTGGTTCACTAAGCCAGTAGAAGTGAGGCGTGAGCGAAAAGAGAAACCGGTACCTCAATCTAAGCAAGAAAAGATACAACACTTTGTTTTTGAGCAAGTCGAGCAAGTTAAGTACGGTTATCTAGCTTTAAATAAATGGGTAGATAGCAAACTCGATAAACAGAAAATGGTGCCAAATAAACCACAATCGGGGCCAGTAACTTTAGCGTTAATCGATGTGGATTATTTCAAGCAGGTAAATGATACCTATGGGCATGTGTTTGGAGATACCGTACTAACGGGCGTTGCCAAAGTGTTGGAGGAAACTGTACGTGAGAACGACATTGTTGCTCGTTTTGGTGGTGAAGAGTTTGTTGTTGTTATGCCCAATACAGACCATGAAAACGCCCTTATTACTGCAGAACGTTTACGTAGCGCTTTATCCCTACATGGCTTTGTTACGGAACAGAAAGGAGAAGTGAGAGTGACCTGTAGTTTTGGAGTCGTTACCACTGAAGATAATGAGATGAGTTTTAAATCACTTTGCGATCAGGCCGATAAATTGCTTTATCAAGCGAAAGCGAACGGACGCAACTGCGTGAAAGGTCGCTCGCTAGCGTAACAGAAATCAAGAGTTCAGGCTCATCGCACGATGAATCTGAACTTATCCCTCCCATTTACTTTGATAGCCAAGTGACTTTGAGATCCTTGCTTCGAATATAAAACGCTGAATCTAACATCTTAAAGTCACTTGGCGATATTACTTAAAAATGGCTTAAGGATATCGAATCGCATATTCATGGCGTTCAATATAACCTCTCTCTTTGCCTTCTTCACCTTCAAAGTGCGAATGCCACTTGTGTCTACAAAACTATAACAAACTAGTGTGTCTAATCTTTGTACAAATAAACCGTGTACAGGTGAAATGATTAGTGGTCGATATAAATTTTTTGTGGCACAGATTTTTGTTGTTCAAAAATCAACTCGTCCATAATCGCTTTAAAAATAGATTAATAGTTAATTATTTGATTTTATTTACCTTATTTGTTTGTTCTTAAACTGAAATCTAGTTATCCCGACAAGTTCTTGCCGAGCAATTTTTCGTACACCCTCAACTTTTCATCCTTTTTTACTAACATTTTTCTTTAAAAATAATTTGAGTTCGAATTAATTTTCAGGCATTTTATATTTAACTAACCGTTCAATTAAAAATAACAGGGACGCAAAATGCCAAAGGTGGGGATGCCTGAAATCAGAAAACCGCAGCTTGTGAAAGCGACAATGTCAGTGATTGATAGAGTCGGTTTACACGCGGCGAGTATTTCGTTAATCAGCAAAGAAGCCGGTGTATCAACGGGGATTATCAACCACTATTTCGGTGGTAAGCACGGATTGCTGGAGGAAACGATGCGAGAAATCTTGCGTCAGCTTTCGTCCACTATCACACAGAAGTTACGTGAGCTGCCAAGTGATGCTCATCACCAAAGAATTAATGCAATCATTGACGGTAACTTTGTCGGCTATCAGGCAGAAAACCAAGTTGCTAAGACTTGGCTGGCGTTTTGGTCGTACTCAATGCATGACGAGCAGCTCAAGCGTTTACAGCGTGTCAACGAACGACGTCTATTGTCCCACCTAAGAAAAGAACTCAAAGCATTATTAAATGCAGAGCAGGCTGAATTGGTTGCTCATGGTATTGCATCACTTATTGATGGAATTTGGCTGCGCGGAACGCTCAACCCGCAAGGCATTGATGCAGAAAGAGCGAGAATCATCATCAACGATTATCTCGAAAAACAACTTACGTTTTATTCTGAAAAAATATAAAAGTTACAGGTCTTCAAAATGGAAATGAAAGCACACTATATCAATGGTGCGATGTACGACGGGTGTTCAGATGAACACTTCACCACTTACAATCCGGCGAATGGTGAGCCATTGGCCAACATTAAACAAGCGAACCAAGACGATCTTCAAGCAGCGATTGAATCGGCAAAAAAAGGTTTTGCTGCATGGTCGGCGATGACTGCGATTGAGCGCAGCCGTATTTTACACAAAGCCGTTGCCATTTTACGTGAGCGTAATGACGAGCTGGCTGCATTGGAAGTGGCAGATACTGGTAAGCCCACTCAAGAAGCTATCGCGGTTGATGTCACAACAGGTGCCGATGTTCTTGAGTACTACGCTGGCCTTGCTCCAAGTCTACAAGGTGAACAGCAGCCACTCAGCGACGATCAGTTTTTCTATACACGTCGTGAGCCATTGGGCATTTGCGCGGGTATTGGCGCTTGGAATTATCCAATTCAAATTGCGATGTGGAAATCGGCGCCAGCACTGGCTGCGGGCAACGCAATGATCTTCAAGCCATCAGAAGAAACACCATTAACGGCGCTTAAGCTCGCCGAAATTTATTCAGAAGCGGGCATGCCAGATGGCGTATTTAATGTCGTGCAAGGGGATTACCGAGTAGGACAGATGCTAACGGCGCATCCTGATATCGCAAAAGTGTCATTCACGGGTGAGTCAGGCACCGGTAAAGTCGTAATGAGTGACAGCGCTAAGACACTAAAACAAGTAACGATGGAGCTTGGTGGTAAGTCTCCACTGATTATTTTTGATGATGCGAAGTTAAACGATGCCGTTTCTGCGGCCATGGTGGCGAACTTCTACACCCAAGGTGAAGTTTGTACGCACGGTACACGCGTATTTGTCCATGAAGGTATTTATGACGACTTTATCACACAACTTAAAGCCCGAACCGAGCTGTTAGTCGTCGGCGATCCGCTTGATGAGAACACGCAGATTGGCGCGCTAATCTCTAAAGATCATGAATCGAAAGTTTTAGGAGCGATTGAAGCCGCGAAAGCGAGTGGCGCGACGTTACTGACTGGCGGCTACAAAGTAACAGACAATGGCCTAGCCAATGGTAACTTTGTTGCTCCAACCGTATTTGTCGATTGCGATGATGACATGAGCCACGTTCAACAAGAAATCTTTGGCCCGGTAATGTCAGTTCTGAAATTCCGCGATGAGTCGGAAGTGATTGCGCGTGCAAATGGCACCGATTATGGCTTAGCGGCAGGTGTATTTACTCAAAACCTATCTCGTGCGCACCGTGTGATCCATCAAATTCAAGCGGGTATTTGTTGGGTGAACACATGGGGTGACTCACCTGCGGAAATGCCAGTTGGCGGCTACAAGCAATCAGGTGTTGGCCGTGAAAACGGAGTCGAAACCCTTAAACATTACACACAAACGAAGAGTGTTCTGGTTCAGCTAAGCGACTTCGAAAGCCCTTACAAATGATACTACTCATAGTAGATAACTGACCACTTTAGCTTGTTAAAATGCTCGATAACTATGTTGTCAATTTTGATTGTAGGTTAACTACTTATCAAAATTTCCGCCTTGTTCTCAAGCATTTTTCCTACGCTAATTTCGTTCACTTATCTAGGGTGATTAGTATTAACTCCTAGGAGATTAAAAATGCAACAACACTACGATTACATCATCGTCGGTGCGGGTTCGGCCGGCTGTGTGTTAGCGGATCGCTTAAGTGAAAGTGGTCAAAATTCGGTCCTATTACTCGAAGCGGGTGGGTCGGATAAAAGTATTTTTATCCAAATGCCAACAGCGCTTTCTTACCCGATGAACACTGAAAAATACGCGTGGCAGTTTGAGACGGTTGAAGAGCAAGGGTTGGATGGTCGCCAACTTCATTGTCCTCGCGGAAAAGTTCTGGGCGGTAGCTCATCTATCAACGGCATGGTTTACGTTCGCGGACACGCTTGTGACTTTGACCAGTGGGAAGAGGAAGGCGCGAAAGGCTGGAATTATCAGTCGTGTTTGCCTTATTTCCGTAAAGCAGAGTCTTGGATTGGTGGTGCTGATGAATATCGGGGCGATCACGGTCCAGTCGGCACATGTAACGGCAACGATATGAAGCTCAATCCACTGTACCAAGCTTTTATTGATGCAGGCAAAGAAGCTGGCTACCCAGAAACAAAAGATTACAACGGTTATCAGCAAGAGGGCTTTGGCCCAATGCATATGACCGTCGACAAAGGCGTACGCGCTTCGACCTCTAATGCATACTTAAGCCGCGCTAAAAAACGCAAAAACTTCACCCTAATGAAGAGGGTGACGGTTCATCGAGTTTTATTAGAAGAAACTGGTGCAGAAGGTAAGAAAGCGGTAGGCGTTGAATTTGAAAAGTCAGGTTCAATTCAGCAATGTTTTGCGAATAATGAAGTGATTTCGAGTGCGGGTTCGGTTGGCTCCGTTCAGCTGTTGCAGCTTTCAGGCATTGGCCCTAAGGCAGTATTAGAAAAAGCGGGCATTGAGGTGAAACACTCGTTGGAAGGGGTAGGTAAAAACCTGCAAGATCACTTAGAAGTGTACTTCCAATATCATTGTAAGCAACCTATCACGCTCAACAGCAAATTAGGCTTGGTGAGCAAGGGCTTGATTGGCACTGAGTGGATATTAACTCGCAAAGGCCTAGGGGCTACTAACCACTTTGAATCGTGTGCGTTTATCCGCTCTCGTGAAGGACTAAAGTGGCCAAATATTCAATATCACTTCTTGCCAGCGGCAATGCGCTATGACGGGCAAGCTGCTTTTGATGGTCATGGTTTCCAAGTGCACGTTGGACCTAACAAGCCAGAAAGTCGCGGGTCGGTTGAAGTTGTCTCTGCGAATCCGAATGATAAGCCGAAGATTGAGTTTAACTACATTTCCACTGAACAAGATAAGCAGGATTGGCGTGATTGTATTCGCCTTACTCGCGAGATCCTCAATCAGCCAGCCATGGATGAGTTTCGTGGGGATGAGATCCAACCCGGTCTGAACATCACAACGGATGAACAGATTGATGAATGGGTGAAGCAAAACGTCGAGAGTGCTTACCATCCATCTTGTACCTGCAAAATGGGCGCAGATAATGACCCATTAGCCGTCTTAAATGAGCGATGCCAAGTACGCGGTATTCAAGGCTTGCGTGTGGTGGACTCTTCTATTTTCCCAACCATTCCGAACGGTAATTTAAATGCGCCAACGATTATGGTGGCAGAACGCGCCGCGGATATGATTTTGGATAACGCCCTAGAAACGTCGAACAACGTACCAGTTTGGATTGCACCGGACTGGCAAGAGATGCAACGAATGCATCCGCCAAAAAGAGATCTCGATTCGATCTCATAAAATGAAAAAGTCAGTAATCATTACAAGGAATTCAACATGTCTAAGATGACAAAAATCTTCTCAACAATTGCACTAAGTACTTTAGCAACAGGCGCTTACGCCAACCAATGTGAAACGGTTCGTTTCGCAGATGTAGGTTGGACTGACATCACAGCGACCACTGCCGTTACATCAGAGTTACTTAAAGGGTTGGGGTACAAAACGAAGACCGATCTTCTGTCTGTGCCTGTAACTTACTCCTCTATGGCTAATGGCGATATCGACATTTTCCTAGGTAACTGGATGCCAACGATGGAAGGTGATATCGCGAAATACCGTGATGCAGGTACTGTTGAAACCGTACGCGCGAACCTCGTTGGCGCAAAGTACACGCTAGCGGTTCCAAAATACGTTTATGACGCAGGCGTAACCAACTTCGCTGACCTAGTAAAACATGCCGACAAATTTAAAGACCGCATTTACGGCATTGAACCAGGAAACGATGGCAACCGCTTAATTCAGTCAATGATTGATAGCAACGCATTCGGCCTAAAAGATTTCAGCCTAGTTGAATCCAGTGAAGCTGGCATGGTGTCTCAAGTATCACGTGCCGCACGCCGCAATCAATGGATTGTGTACCTAGGTTGGGCGCCGCACCCAATGAATAGTAACGTTGAAATGGAATATCTAGCGGGTGGCGATGACTTCTTCGGTCCTAACTACGGCGGCGCGAACGTCTACACAAACGTACGTAAAAATTACCTCGCTGAGTGTCCAAATGTAGGTCAGCTAGTGAAAAATCTAGAGTTTAACCTAGAAATGGAAAATGAACTGATGGAAGCGATTCTTAACCAGAAACAGAAGCCATCAAAAGCAGCGCAAGCATGGTTGAATGCAAACCAAGAGCAAATTGAAGCGTGGCTAGAGGGCGTGAAAACGGTAGATGGCCAAGATGCGCTAACAGCTATTACAAACTACTTAAAAACAAACGCTTAATAAGCAGTATTTGAGCTCGTTTTTTTAAAAGAAAGTGGGCAGAGTTTTGCCCGCTTCATTAACACAAAGGTTTTATTTTGAATTTTATTACGGACAACAAACTACCGTTGGGCCAATGGATGGAAACTGGCGTCGATTGGTTAACCATCAATGCATCGGGTTTTTTCGATGCAATCTCTATTACACTTGAAACGATCATTCTTTTCGTGGTGGACATTTTTAAATGGATGCCACCTGCAGCGCCAATCATTATGACGGCGGCAATTGCTTGGTTCTTACATCGCAGCATTCCTCTTGTCGTATTTATCGTGTTGGCCTTACTCGCAATTCTCAACCTTGGTTACTGGCAAGAAATGCTGGAAACCTTTGTCCTTGTGTTTGCAGCGACAACGATTTCCGTATTAATTGGCGTGCCGTTGGGCATTATGGCGGCGCACCGTCCTTGGTTATACACCTTGTTGCGGCCAATACTCGATTTGATGCAGACCGTACCGACATTCGTTTACCTAATTCCAACCTTGGTTCTGTTTGGCTTAGGTATTGTCCCTGGTCTAATCTCGACCATCATTTTCGCTATCGCTGCGCCAATTCGATTGACGTACCTCGGCATTATTAAAGTGCCGGAGGAGCTACTTGAAGCGGGTAAAGCATTTGGTGCCAGCCGCATGAAGCTACTGTTTAAGGTGGAGTTACCTGCGGCATTGCCAAGTATTATGGCTGGCGTTACGCAATGTATTATGTTGTCTTTGTCTATGGTTGTCATTGCGGCGCTTGTTGGTGCTGATGGGCTTGGTAAGCCAGTCGTACGTGCACTGAATACGGTAAACATTTCACAAGGTTTTGAAGCGGGTTTAGCGATTGTACTCGTTGCCATCATTCTTGATCGCTTGTGTAAAGCACCAAACCAGAAGGAGGCATAATCATGGACGCTATTACTATTAAAAATCTTGATGTCGTTTTTGGTCAGCAACAAGCACAGGCGCTAGCACTACTAGATCAAGGGAAGTCTCGACAAGAAATCATTGATGAAACTGGCCAAGTGGTTGGGGTTGATAATGTTTCGCTGAACGTGAAACAGGGTGAGATCTGTGTCTTGATGGGGCTTTCGGGCTCGGGTAAATCAAGTTTGCTGCGAACGGTTAACGGATTGAACGATATTTCTCGTGGCTCTCTGAAAATCAAAGATGGCGACGATATGGTTGAGCTCTCTAACTGTGACGAACAGAAGCTGCGCCACCTTCGTACGCACCGCGTGTCCATGGTGTTTCAGAAGTTTGCATTGATGCCATGGTTAACGGTGTTAGACAATGTAGCGTTTGGTCTAGAGATGCAAGGCATTGGTAAAGCTGAGCGCCGTAAAAAAGCGCGTGAACAGCTCGAAATGGTCGGTTTGTCTGAGTGGGAAACGAAATTCCCGCACGAGCTCTCTGGTGGTATGCAGCAGCGTGTTGGCTTAGCGCGAGCGTTCGCGATGGACACAGATATCTTGTTAATGGATGAGCCGTTTTCAGCGCTTGACCCATTGATTCGTGCTCAGCTTCAAGATGAATTGATTCTGCTTCAAGAAAAGCTAAACAAAACCATTCTTTTTGTGAGTCACGACTTGGATGAGGCGCTTAAAATCGGCAACAACATCGCCATTATGGAATCAGGAAAGCTGATTCAACATGGCAAGCCAGAACAGATCATTCTTGCTCCAGAAAACGATTATGTGGCGGACTTTGTTGCTCACACTAATCCATTAAATGTGCTGAAGGGACGTTCCTTAATGCGTGACGATTTGGTTCGCGAAGATACGCGTGTTCTGATTTGCCCTGATAAAGATATTTGGGTGATACAAGAGAGCAAGGGGTTAAGTTTAGCGGATAAAGATAAATCGTTGATTCAATGGAAGAGCGACTCTTCGAACCTTGACGAAGTTAATGAAAACTCTCTGGTTCAGGTTAGCCCAGAAATCAGTATGCGAGAAGCGATTGAACTTAAACAGCGTAGCAATCAGCCTCTGCTTATGGTTGAAGATAATAAGCTGGTTGGTGTGTTAAGCGACAATGAGCTTTACGATGCATTGCTTGGTAATTTTAAGTCAGAGCAAGTTGCGTAAAGTTGACGCAGAACCAAGTAAAAAAGAGCCGCACATTAATGCGGCTTTTTTTGTTTAAACAATGATTTAAGTCGCTAAGCTAAGACAATGGTCGACTATAGAGTCGTAATTACATCATCCATTGCAAGGCGCGCTTTTGGAAGACCATGATTATAATCTTCCCCATCTTTATGGTAGCCAATCGCCAGTGCAACTTCACAAATATGGCCCTCGAGCTCTTCTTTAAACTCTTCTCCAATCAGAGCCGGATCGACACCTTCCATCGGTGTTGAATCAATGCCTAGTCGTGCCAATGTGTGTAGTAGGTTGCCTAGTGCCAAATAGACTTGTGCTTTTGTCCAGTTTCCGTTGAAGCCATTTTCGTCCGTATTTGCATCTGCAAAAGCGTAAGCACCCATAAAGTTGTTGTACATCTCCGCTGGCAAGTGGCCAGATGTTACTTCTGCATCCACACGTTTCGCAAATTTCTCTTTAGTAAATTTAGGATCGTAAGCAAACAGAATCGTATGTGATGCGGCTTTCGCGTGTGGTTGGTTAAACTGGTGCATATTTGCAAACGTATTGTGGAAACGTTGCTTCGCTTCATCACTTTCAATAACGATGAATTTCCATGGTTGTGAGTTGATAGAAGACGCCGACAAACGCAGTGCTTCTTTGATTATCGCCATGTCTTCTTGAGAAACGCGCTTGGTTTCATCATATTTTTTTGCAGTGTAACGGTTATTTAGATCGGTAATGATTTGATGGGACACGTTTATATCCTCTTTATGTGATGACAGATGAGGATGCACTAGCATCGACAACCATGCGTACCTCGAATATGGGTTCATGATAATGGATATTTTTTCATTGATAAGAGGGTGTTTATTTAAATCACTTTTTACTTTTTGTTGAAAATCGATGTGAGTTGATCGATTTGAAACTTAAAAGTCCTTATTTGGAAGCTTTTATTTGATATTAAATTAAACTCATATTGAGGCGTAGGGGAAAGCAACATGAACGTGATTGAAGTTTTTAATGATAGCTATGAACGTTGTACTTCAGATCAGGAGTTTTTCGACTTGTTCTACAAAAATTTATGGTCGAAAAGCGCCAACTTTAGACAGAAGTTTGACGGTATAGACATGCACCAACAAGTGAGAATGCTTAGAGGGTCTATCGTGTTTTTTATGATGGCAGATACCTCGACCGAAGCGCACAAAATGGTGGAAAAGTATGGGAAAAAGCATGCAAGTGCCGAAATTGGTATAGAGCCGCAGGATTTTGATGTTTGGCTTGAGAGTTTGTTAGAAACGGTTCGACAGTGTGATTCTGGGTACGATGCCGATGTTGAAACCGCTTGGCGAACATGCTTTAAAACGGGCTTAGAAGTAATGAAACAAGAATGTGATAAAGAAGATGGGCACATCCTTAAAGCGAGTACCAAATAAGGAAGTAACGTGAGCGGTCGTTACTTCCTAGGGGCAAAATCTTACTTATCTTGTGTCTCTTTATTCTTTTTCACCGCTTCGGCGATATCACTGACAGCTTCGACAAGATTGATCGGCATTGGAAAAATAATAGTGGATGTTTTGTCTGTAGTGATTTCAGTGAGTGTCTGCATGTAACGTAATTGCAGTGCATTCGGTGCTTCGTTGAGCATTTGCGCTGCTTCTTTTAATTTATTTGAAGCCTCTAACTCACCAGTAGCGTGAATGATCTTCGCCCTACGGTTACGTTCTGCTTCTGCCTGACGGGCTAGGGCTCTGACCATGCTGTCATTTAAATCAACATGTTTGACTTCAACCGTAGCAATCTTGATTCCCCAGTCATCAGTCTGTTGATCGAGAATGGATTGTAAATCCTTATTGAGGCGTTCTCGCTCTGATAGCAATTCATCGAGTTCATGCTGACCCAATACCGAGCGCAGCGTGGTTTGTGCTAGCTGGCTGGTAGCATCGCTGTAGCTTTCAATATTGTTAATCGCCATTTGAGGATCGACTACGCGAAAATAAACGACCGCGTTGACGCGCACAGAAACGTTATCTTTGGTAATTAAATCTTGTGTCGGCACATCCAAAACGACAGTACGTAAATCAACCCTCACCATTTGCTGAATAAATGGGATAAGGATGATCAAACCAGGTCCTTTGACTTCTTGAAATCGACCAAGAAAGAACACAACCCCACGTTCGTATTCTCTCAAAACCTTGAACATTTGGGTCGCTAGTGCGAACAGCAGCACCACGATCACCGCAACGGTATAGAGCATCATAAAGCGCCTCCTATTTATTTTGGCGGTCATCAGGCATCACAGTTAAGGTCAGCCCTTTAACATTAACAATGGTGACGTGATCACCTTGTTTGAATTGTTGATGGTCTTTGGCTTTAGCTCGCCATAACGCACCGTTGAGTTGAACGCGTCCTTCGCCATCGATAAAGTCATCGCTTACCACAGCGACCTTCCCAGGGTAAGTCTCTAAACCCGTCGTTACACGCCGGCGGCGAATTTTGAGCAGCAGGCCGACGGTCAGCACGATTAGAGCTACGGAAAATATGGCAATACCAAAAATCAAAGGAAGGGCGATCTGGAACCCTGGTAACTCACTGTCCATGAGAAATATCGAACCGAGTACAAAGGCGACAACGCCGCCTAACCCCAAAATACCAAAGCTCGGACTGAATGCTTCCGCTATCATTAGTGCAATACCGAGTAACAGCAGACCAAGACCTGCGTAGTTGACAGGCATCATTTGTAGTGCGTACATGGCAAGAAGCAGACAAATCCCACCTAGCACACCGGGTAAGCCAATTCCTGGGTTGTAAAATTCAAGAAGTAAACCGTAGATGCCGATGAGCATTAGAATGTAGGCAACGTTTGGATTGGTGATAACGGCTAACATTTCTGCTCGCCAATCTGGCGTTCTTTCAACCCATGTTGGATTTTCAAGTGACAATGTCACAGTGCGATTGTTTACTTTAACAGTTTGCCCATCTATGGCTTTGACTAAGTCCTCTGGCGAATTGGCGATGTAATCGATCACGTTTAATTCTAATGCTTCTGTTGCATCCAAGCTCGCCGCCTCGCTTACTGCTTTCTCTGCCCATTCTGCATTTCGTCCATGAAGTTTTGCTAAGCCTTTAATGTAGGCTTTGGCGTCGTTAATTACCTTTTTCTCCATTGCGGTTTTAGCGGGAACTTTTTCTGAGCTTTCGTTGGTTCCTTCTGGCGTTTCTTCCGCGTTTTGATCTTTGCCATCATCCGATGAAGGAGGTTGAGGCGCACCACCTAACGCGACGGGCGTTGCAGCTCCGAGGTTTGTCGCTTCAGCCATGGCGGCTACGTGACTAGCGAGCAAGATGTATGTTCCGGCACTGGCGGCTCTAGAACCAGATGGGCCGACCCAAGTCGCAATGGGAGTCGAGGAGGTGGTAATCGCGTGAATAATATCTCGCATTGCGCTATCTAAGCCGCCTGGTGTGTCCATCTCTAAGATCACTAAACTGACACCGTTTAGTTGAGCTTCTTCTATTTCACGAGATAAATAGTCGCTAGTAGCAGGCCCTATAGCGCCTTTGACAGGAACAATCCAAACGGTATTCGCCAGTGCTTGACTGGCAATCAAGAGTAAAGGTAAGAACCATATCCATAGTCGTTTCATGCAGTCCTCCTTGTGTGGTCACAGGGACTTTTTGAAATCCTAATTCAAGTATATCCAAATAACTTAGAGATGCTTGAGTATAGGTTCTAATGAATAAGTTGCCGAGGCTAATTAGGAGACTACTTTTTTATATATAAACGCTGTGTGAGATAGTAAACTAAAGCAAATTATTGGTAATTGTGATGTTTATGTTTATTGTTCAGCGTTTGATTAAGTTGGCCGTTATCTGTGCCGTTTTCTTTACTATTTTCGATCTGATCTCCTATGGAGAGGTGACTTGGTTTCAACGGTTTTTGGCTTTTCTACACTAAACTCAGATTTCAATACGTTAGCTACTCATAAGGCGATAGGTTTCTTCCTATTCGCCTTATTACTCCCTCTTCAACCAAAGCCTTAAACAAAGCAATACTTAACTCGTTTTTTCAACTTCCTGTCGGTGGAAAAAACGCCAAAATGCAACTAAATTCATATCAATGACAAGTTTAAGGTATGTAGTTGATGAGGCAATTCAGCGCAATCGCACTAGCTGTTGTAACACTCATTTTGAGCCAAACAACAACCGCAAGAAACGCGAAGATGTTAGGTGATATCTCCCTAGTTCAGCCCATACAGGGTGATCCTAATGTGGATATTAAGCTAGCGAGAATTGGCTGGCATCTCTTCCGCGATCCTCAATTATCGTCAAATGGTAATGTCAGCTGTGCGACATGCCACAATCTGCAAACCAATGGCGCTGAAAATACACCTGTCTCTACGGGGGTGAAAGGTGATGGAATTAGAAATTCTATAACAGTGTTTAATGCAGCGTTAAATTATCGTTTTTTATGGGATGGTACGGAAAACACCTTGATGGCTCAGATTGATGGTCCAATCCATAATCCAATGGAAATGGACTCAAACTGGCAAACAATAGAGCAATATGTAAAAGAGAGTGAACATTATCAAGCTCTATTTAATCGTGACGGTGAATTGCCGATTAACGTTCATAATATCAAGTCCGCTATTGTGGAGTTTGTTGAAGGGCTGCAGACGCCTGGCGCACCATTCGATGCTTACTTATTGGGTTACACGCATGTACTGAGTGAACAGCAAATCAGAGGTTGGAAAACATTTCAGACTTCAGGTTGTGTGCAGTGTCATCAGGGCAAAAATATCGGCGGAGCGATGATCCAAAGGTTCGCCTATTTCAAGGATAAGCCAGTAGTAGAGGACTCGGGCAGGCAACTCGTTACGATAGAAGATGAAGAGCGATTCTATTTTAGAGTAGCCAGTTTACGCAATGTCGCGCTAACGAGTCCTTATTTTCATAATGGGCAAGTCGATAAGTTATCCGACGCGATACAAATCATGGCTAAAACCCAGCTCGGTATAACGATGAACGATGAGAATGTCGCGGACATTGAAGCATTCTTGCAGTCGTTGACAGCACCTAGACCCATAATTTTAGAGGTGTTGGAAAATGAATAAATTCAAACTGATCAACTTTTGCTTTTTTATTGGGATACTGACGTGCTGCACACTGGCGTATATGTCGTATATGAATTCAAAAAACGCTCAAGAATTTCATGCAGGGCTAATGAATATCGGACATGAGTTGATTGAAGAGCGTGATGTTATCGTGAACCGATATGCCGTTGAAGATAGGAAAAACTATGAGTTAACAACATCTTTAGTAGAGATAGAAATCGCAGCACAGGCACTGTTGGAATCATCAAAGGCATCAGTTTGGTTTCCCGTGACACCCAATCGTATAAAAGTTAGGGATACGCTTGAACAGTTTAAGGAGCGAGTGCTTCAAACAACGTTGAAGCTTGATATGTTAATTGGTGTTCAGGTAGAAAATCGGTATGCATTACTCATGTTGTTCAATTTATATCAGCAAGAGGTTTCTACCGAGAGCGGTCAATCATTGGGTGGCAGTCGTTATTTTGAATTTCTCAACCAGTTGCTTCTAACACAAACTGAAGTTGAGAGTGAAAAAGAAGCGAACTTCCTTAAACGGCTTCAAACGAGTGATAAAAGAATTGAATTGCTGACGAATGAACTGCTTGATCACACTTATATTGAGTTTGTCGAAAGCTCAGAGCATCGGTTACTCAATATTGCTCAAAGTGAGGCGCGTTTTACGTGGTTGTTTGTATTTATCGCGGTGATGTTTCTAGTTAGCGCGTTTGTTTATCAGTCACATCACCGAATGCATAACTTAAAACAGTTGAATCTTGAAATTGAAGAGGCGAGAAACAAAGCCGAGCGAGCGGCAAAAGCGAAATCAAATTTTCTTGCTGCAATGAGTCACGAACTAAGAACGCCGATGAATGGCGTACTAGGGCTTTCTCAAATGATTGCAGAAGAGACCAAAGAGCCGACGACGAAAGAGCACATTAGGGTTATTCTTGACTCTGGCCAGCATCTGATGACTATCCTCAACGATATTTTGGATTTTTCTAAAGTTGAAGAAAACAAACTGGAATTTGAGCAAGCTAAGTTTAAGCTCGATCAAGTGCTTTCTCCGGTGTGTAGCGCAATAAAACCACTTGTTGATGAAAAAAATATCGAGCTAATCTTGGAAAACGAGGTTTCTGAATATACTGAATTTACTGGGGATTGTGCGCGTTTACGACAGATCTTATTTAATCTCGCCGGTAACGCGGTGAAGTTTACCAATGAAGGGCATGTGCTGGTTAGAACCGAGTTAGATGAATCGAATCAGTTGTTGGTCATGTGCGTGAGCGACACCGGTATTGGTATTGCGCCAGACAAGCACGAGCATATTTTTAACTCGTTTGAGCAAGCAGACTCATCAACGACTCGAAGGTTCGGCGGAACAGGGCTTGGGTTAGCCATCGTCAAAAAACTAACCGATTTGATGGGTGGCCATATTACTCTGAAGAGTATAGAAGGCGTTGGAAGTCAATTTATCGTTGAGTTGCCGATTCCTTGGGTAGAATCTGCTCCGAAAAAGCAGCAAGAAGCACCGAAACCTCGCGCAAAATCACACCATTTAAAGATACTACTTGCTGATGATAACCGTGTGAATGCCATTGTGGCAAAAGGGTTTTGCGAAAAGCTTGGGCATGAAGTGGATGTTGCAGAAAATGGATTAATCGCGGTTAAAAAGGCGAAAGAGAACGAGTACGACCTGATCTTGATGGACAACCACATGCCCGAGATGAATGGTGTTGAGGCGACACGCGTTATCCGACAAGAGTTAGGTATCAAGACATTACTCTTTGCGTACACGGCAGACGTATTTCGTGAAGCTCACGATAGCTTTATTGAAGCAGGAGCAGACCATGTGCTTACAAAACCGCTACAGCATGAGAGCTTTTCAGACGCTCTCAAACAGTTTGCAGCCAGACTCGAACCGAAACGGAATCCGCCACTAACGAATGACAGCAATGTGCTTCAGTTGCAACGTAAGCCAATTGAGAACTTAAGGTTAACAGAGGAAGAACTCTCCCACTCAGGCATGTTTGCTTCTTTACGAGATGAGCCAGAAGCGCTCGACGAGCTGCTAAAAAGCATTATTGTCGATTTTGAGACATCTGTTGATGAGCTTATTGAATACTTTATGGCTGAAGACTTTGCTTCATTAGAGCTGACGTTGCACAAAACGAAAGGGATGGCACTGAACCTAAGTTTACCTATTTTGGCGAGCCAAACGGAGGCCCTGGAAACTCAACTTAAAGCCAACCAAAGTCCCGAGATTGAGCAGTTGCAGATGCTGATCAATCGGTTACAGGTCAACATCCATCAGTCTCATAGACTTTTGGATGATATCCAGAAGAACAATGCCGATCCTCAACAGATTTTATAGTCCCTGTGAGTGCGATGCTTTCCTTAACTCATTTTGTTGTGGTTTACTGTGGCAAGGACGGATAGTGTTGATTCGTCGTCGGAAAATCAGGGAGTTAGAATGAGTAAGCATTCCGCTTTAATCAAATGGCATCGTAAAGCTGGCGAAGAGTTTAGTGATAATAAGTATAGTAGGGCACACATTTGGCAATTTGATGGAGGGTTGCAAGTCCCAGCATCTCCATCTCCCCACGTAGTACCATTACCACTATCCGTAGAAGAAAATGTTGATCCAGAAGAAGCGTTTGTCGCGGCACTTTCTAGTTGTCATATGCTCGTTTTCCTGTCTATTGCAGCAAAGCGACGTTATGTTGTGGACAGTTACTTCGATGAAGCGGTAGGGGAGCTTGAAAAAGGCGAAAACGGAAAAGAGTGGGTATCAAAGGTAACGTTAAACCCTAAGATAACATTTTCAGGTGAAAAACAACCGACACCATCTCAATTAGAAAAACTGCACCACATGGCCCATGAGAATTGCTTTATCGCCAACTCCGTTAAAACAGAAGTGACAACGCTTATTGCGAATTAAGTGGAGCTCTTTATCAAAAAGCGCGGCCTATTGCGGAGTTATATTAAGCCAGCAGTCATCCTGCTGGCTCGTTCATCTAGACGACACCTTGCTCAATCATTGCATCAGCGACTTTTCTAAAGCCTGCAATGTTGGCGCCTAAAACTAAATTTCCAGGTTGGCCAAACTCTTTACTGGTTTCGTTTGCATTGATGAAAATATTTTTCATGATGGTTTGCAACTGACTATCCACTTGTTCAAACGTCCAGTTTTGCATGCTGGCGTTTTGCGCCATTTCAAGTTGACTGGTTGCAACGCCGCCTGCATTGGCTGCTTTTGCAGGCCCATAAGCTATGTCCGAGTCCACGATAATATTGGCAGCATCACGGGTGGTTGGCATGTTCGCCCCTTCACTAATCAAAATACATCCGTTTTCGATAAGAGCCAGTGCGTCGTCTGACGTTAATTCATTTTGAGTCGCACAAGGGAAGGCAGCATCAGCCTGATATCGCCAAACAGCATGTCCTTCATTAGGATAGTCGCCCTCTGGTGTGTATTCTGCTTCAGGGTAAGTTTCTAAATATTCTTCTAAGCTTGCTCTTTTCACTTCTTTCAGTTGTTTTAGGAGCTTAAGATCAATACCGTGCTCATGATAGATCGTACCTCGAGAGTCGCTGCATGTAACTGGCGTTGCTCCCATATGGTACAGTTTTTCAATGGCGTAGATAGCCACGTTGCCAGCACCAGAAACGAGACAAGTTTTCCCTTTCAATGAATCGTTGCGGTCGTTGAGCATGCACTCTGCAAAATAGACGGCGCCATATCCTGTCGCTTCTTTTCTGGCGAGTGAGCCACCCCAAAGCAGACTCTTGCCTGTAAGCACACCTTCGTAGCGGCCCGTCAATCGTTTGTATTGACCAAACATATAGCCAATTTCGCGCGCCCCGACACCGATATCGCCTGCGGGCACATCGGTGGTAGGACCGATGTGACGGTACAACTCGTTCATAAATGATTGGCAAAATCGCATGATCTCGCCGTCGGATTTTCCTTTAGGATCGAAGTTTGAACCGCCTTTGCCGCCACCGATAGGAAGGCCAGTCAGTGCGTTTTTAAAAATTTGCTCAAAGCCGAGAAATTTTATGATGCTCGCATTGACTGAGTGATGGAATCTCAATCCTCCTTTGTACGGCCCCAAAGCAGAGTTGAATTCAACTCGATAACCTTTGTTTACTTGTACATTTCCAGCATCATCAACCCAAGGAACTCGAAACATGATTTGACGTTCTGGCTCGACGATCCTCTGGATAATCGCTTGTTCCTTATATTTATTATTGCCTTCTATTACCGGCGCGAGAGAAGTTAATACTTCTTCTACCGCTTGGTAAAATTCTTTTTGCGCAGGGCTACTGTGTTGCAACGCAACAATAGTATCGTGTATGTATGACATAGATTTCTTCCTTGATGTGAATAAGCAATCAGTCTATATGAATGTATTTCCATTAAATAGTGATTTTGACCAAGATTCAATGGTTGTAGTGGTCTTTCCTGCGGATGAGAATGTGCAGCTTCTAACCCAGGCTGTGTTGGTTGAGATAGGTAGGGCTAGCTAAGTAAGCGGGTGGTTGAGTGATCAGTTTCACATATAACAAGCAGAAATCACTTTAGTCGATGTTGTTGTGCAGTTACGCAAATTGTTTATGTTAACGTCATGTTAAAGTTTGTGTGTGTGATAACTTGTGAAAAGACAACTATATGGATGAGCTTAAGGTTCTGAACTCGTTTATTCAGCAGAATGGCCTACCAGCGTTTGGCCACCTTGATGGAATTCCAACATCGTTACAGCTAGATAAATTTACCTACCTCGATGAGATGGATAAGCCGGTATCTAAGTGGCGCCGTTACCGCGATTATAAGCAGTTTCAGTTCGTCAATTTGGTCACACCTAATTACGTCATTGGAGTAGCGATTGCTGATATACGGTATTTAGCATCCGGCTTTTGCTACCTGTTTGATATTAAAAAGAATAAGTTGATTGAGCAACAATGGTTGAAACCTTTTAATATAGGTTATCAAACTCAGCCTTCCAGTTGGTGCAGTCTTGCCCATCTTGCTAACAAAAGAGTTCAGTTTTCTATTAAGGATGGTATTTGGCACGTCCACTTTGTGACAGAGTCAGTCAATGCGGATCTCTATTTACGTCCAGAAAATATGAGTTTGCCATTAATGTTGTGTACGCCAACAGGATATGCGGGTTGGACATATACTCAGAAGCACAATGCGTTAGCAGTAGACGGTAACTTGTTCATATTAGGAAAAGAGCAAGATCTTTCAGAGGTGGCTGCTGGTTACGATTTTTCCGCTGGGTACATGCGGCGAGAAACAAGTTGGCGCTGGGCGAGTATCAATTGCTTTGAGGATGACAGGCGTCTGGGGTTGAACTTGGCAGCTGGCGTTAATGAAACTGGCTATTGCGAAAATGTATTGTGGATTAATGGTCAGCGTCACTTTTTGCAACCTGTGCAGTTTCAGTTTTCACGAAGTGATGAAGGGCAAAAGTGGCATATTACGTCTGAAGATAAACGAGTTAACTTACAGTTCACGCCTTTGAATCGACGCTCAGAGAAGAAAAATTTTTGGCTTCTCAAAAGTAACTTTCGTCAGTACATCGGTTATTTCTCTGGCTATATTATCGATGGAAATGGCATCAAACATCAGTTAGAAGAAGTTATGGGTCTTACTGAAGATCACTATGCAAAATGGTAGAAACACAATGGATTGGACGCAGTTGATGGACCGCCCAGAATTACTTCTGATGATTCTGGCTCCAGTTTTCTTTTTCTGCATGCTTGCCGAATATTGGTTCGGACAAAGAAGAGGACGCTTGCCTGAAAGCGCGACGTATTACTTCCCTGAAGTAGCGTGTAATTTTGTTCTTGCGGGCTTACACCAAGCGACAGACATACTCACGGGTTTACTGATTGCTCAGTTGTATTTGTGGTGGTTTGATTGGCGTTTGTTTGATATCGAAATGAGCGTCTCAGCTTTTCTTTTACTTGTTGTCCTGCAAGATTTTTTCTATTACTGGTTTCATCGGGCTAGCCATCGTATTCGTTGGATGTGGGCCGCGCACGTTGTTCATCACAGTTCGGAAAGAATGAACTTCAGTACCGCCTTTCGTCAAAGTTTAATGTATCCGCTAGCGGGGATGTGGATTTTTTGGTTGCCCTTGGTGATTATTGGTTTTGAGCCAAAATGGGTTGTCTTCGTTGTGTTGTTTAATCTGGGCTTACAGTTTTTTGTTCACACCCAATCAATTCGTTCGCTCGGGCCACTAGAGTGGGTATTTAACACGCCGTCTCACCATCGCGTTCATCATGGTGTGAACCGTCAGTACATCGACAAAAATTATGCGGGTGTATTAATTATTTGGGATCGAATGTTCGGAACGTTTGAACCAGAGGTGGAAACGGTTCGGTATGGGGTTTCTAAACCTGTAAACAGCTTTAATCCCATCCGCGTGACGTTTGCAGAATGGAAAGACATGTTTTATGACGTAACTCGACCAAACTTATCATGGAAACAACGCTGCCGCCGTTTGTTCGCTCCGCCATCGGATTTTTATGAGTAAATTGAGATAAAGAGATTGGAGCGGGCAGCGGGAATCGAACCCGCATCATCAGCTTGGAAGGATGTAACACTAGTGAAAAATATATCGTGGTTTAACAATAAAAGCCTTATTAAATAATGTCTTGAGTCGGATTTTTCAATTTACATTTACACCATTTAATGCCATATTAAAGTTAACTATGGTACCAATTCATAGTTGTGAACAAGACACTTTTGGTACCTTTATTTTAGATATTAGGTATGAAGTGGCAACGTTATTAGCAAAATCTAAGAAGAAAAACTTATCCACTCGAGTTCACCCAGAGGCTCTCGATGCCTTCAATTTTTTTCATTCAATGGTGTTTAAGTTCGATAAAGTTCAGGTAGGTTTGGAAGCAATTAATGCGATTCAATGTGATCAAATTTACCGCGCTGTTTTATCAAAACCAGACCAACTTGAACTGATTTCTGGCTTCGAATTTTTCAGTTTTTCGTTGCAACATTTTAATCTTGATGATGCCGTGATCTTGATTGAAAGTGATCTTCAATCCAGGCAGATTTCGGATTTAGCTTGGAGAAGTGTGCTACGAGTTTTACTCTCATCTGTAGAAAATCAGTCGCTCGAAATCATGCGACAACATATCAATATTCACACGCCATCTCATTTGTTAAGTGATTACTTTGGGACTGATCACCTTACTCAAAAACAATTCGCTGAGTTAACCAATATGAGCGTGTCTGGATTAAAAAAACAATCGAAGTACAACCCCAAACCGCCGCAAAAATTTCAAGCTAAACCTGCGTTATTTGAACAAATGAAGGAGCGTTTTGGGAATGAATAACAACGGCGAAAAAAGTGAACAAAATCGTCGCAGTTTAATCGACGAATTATTTTATGGGTCACCTGAAAATCAGAGTACCATTGCGACCGAAGTGCTAAGGTTGATTGATATATTACCACACTCTTTCCGAGAAGAATTTATTGAAATCCAGTGGTTAATTTCCCAAGCCAAACACTTTCGAAAAGTGCATAGCACAGTATCACTCTCAACCATTCATCAAACTCTGCATAATCGCAAGCTAATCAGCAAACTTGATATCGCAGCATTTATTTCGTCAACCCTCACGCTTCTCTCGTATGATCAAAACAAGTTTGATTTCTATAAAGCTCTAACATTGATTGTCGTTATGAAGTTAAGCATAGCTGTACCTGGCGACCACCGTGATAAAATAAAGAGGTTATGCAATGAGATCAGACAGTATGCGACCGGAAATCGTCAACGACTGGTTCCTCTTTTACCAGCACCGGAACAGCATGATTTTCAATCATTGATTGAGTATTTTGATCAGCAAATCGAATCAGATACCAACATTGATAAACAGCAAGTTAGGCGACTTGGCTATTATCGTAATCCCTTTCGAGATAGTTACAATAACAGAGTAGGGATTAACCGTAAGATCGGTGCGCGTGAATTCAAACAAGGCCGTAATCTGACAATCTCAAAAGCGCAACCATTTGATGAGAGTGAAAACGAGCATCACGCAACCGTGATTGAACTGTCTTCAAAAATAAATGGCTCCGGTTGGCAAAGTGAGGATCAAGGGCAGCCAGAGCGTTCTTTATCACTAATTTCATCGAAAAACTTTGTGCAGCGGGATAAGTATCAAAATGCGATGCGAGCCCGAGCGATTAATAGCCGGATTGTAAAAAATAAGATGTCGCTGACGTGTAGTATTAACCAAGTAAGTGAATATGATATTCGCTGTGTCATGAGTGAGTGTATCTCTATTTTACGTGACAATAGTGATTACAAGCAGGTGGCGGCAGCAACGGTCATGTTGCTGATGATTTATACTGGCAACACTTTGGATGAGATAAACCAATGGAAAAGTGCTCGTTCTGATGGTTCTCGCCATATCATTGGTATTAAGCGCCGCTTCAATTTGCCTTCCGCTAAGAAGCTGGACAAACAATTAAGGTTTCTAGCCAAGGACTTTGAAGTCAGTTATGTGCTCCCACTGCCATTTAACCTCGTCTCTTCACTCAATAATTTCAATTTTTATGCCTCTACTGGTTTGGACGTCAAAACGGTATTATCGAATATAAAGAAAAAGTATCACTTATCGGTTACTTCATCATCGTTAGCGAACTTTATGAAGCAAACCATGATTGCGCAAAAAACTGATGTTTGTATTGCGGAGCTCATCAGTGCGCACGATCCGCAAAATGAACCCGCCCGGTATTATACCGCCATTAACACTAACGAATTTTTGAAGTGTTACTATCAGTATTGTGATTACCTGTCAGAGCTCAGCCAGTCAAACTATTTAGTTGATTTGGAGAAGTTCACGTCACAAGGTGTGCTTGGTTCCCCGTTTTTTCTGCAAACTGAATATCTGCAGTGGTTGTTCGAAAAACTAACCGATTTTTTCAGCTCAATGGACAATGATAAAGAAGACTGCTTTAGTGCCACTTACCACAATATGCGCGTTTTAGAGCTTCAGATCATTTTAGGTCTTGCCAGTGGATACCGCCCCGTGAACGATTGGTTCGGATCATTGAACGATATTCATATATCTACAGGTGAATATCGAATAGCGGACAAAGAGCGTGGAAAAAGTTCTGGTGGTCGAGTGGTTATTCTGCCGCCCATTGCGCTTACAAAGTTAAAGCAATATCTCCAGTTTTGTGAAGAAGCCGAGCTGTATCACAGTCGTTTTAAACCTAAACTCGCTCAGGCTTATATGGAAGCCCGTGGTGGTGAGCGAGCGTTTTGTTTTTATATTGGCAGAAATGGGGTAGAAGAAACCACCCCGTCGTCTTATGCGGAGCACATCGACAGTATTCTTCCGCTTCCTCCCAACTGGACACGACACTACCTACGATCATATCTGTATTCAATCGGTGTTCATGATGAACTGATCGCCGCATGGCTGGGGCATCAATACGCAGAAATACTGCCTTTTAGCCAGTTCAGCCAACTCAATCGGCACCAGCTCACAACCATCTCCAACGACTTGCAATCGCACCTTTGTATGCTGTTAGGCGAGGAGGAAGTATGACATTCCTGACCGGTGAATTACGGAGAGAAAAAAGTCGCCTTGAGCATATCGAAAAGGTAAAGCAAAAAGCGGACAAGCTATTTGACGAGGCGTTTCCTTCTCCAGAAAGCATAATCAGTGAAGAGGTGTTTATTCAAGGTTGGGAGCAGTTTGAACAGTCACTATTAAACGTGTTCGGCCCGCAGAAAGACTTCCGACAAGGATTTAAATATGGTGAGTATCGTGTTAATGCCAACAAAAAAAAGCATGGCTGGCCATACTCTCCACCATCAACGATTATCACCAATCGTCCACCAACCCAAACACGTGATAAAAAATGGTTAGTATCTTCCTGGGCTATATATGACCAATATGCGACATGGAGGGATACGCACCTTAATGTCGATCTACAGGATGCTTCACTTCGCTACCAAAGCTTGATGCTCTCGTTGATCTTTGAGTCAGGTCAAATGAGTATTGATGTGGTCAATGCTTTTCATCATGCAATTATCAGCCAGCAGCCTCTGTCTCTGCAAAGGGTCAGTTGTTACACCTACCTAACTCTGCTTCTGGACAATGAGAACCTTAATACCAACGCAGAAATTGATGGTGAACGTGTCACTCAATATCACTGCTACCTGTCACTACATACACTGGCCCAACTCAACCTTTGGCAAACGACGGATCTTTCGGAATGGTCTGCGCCAGAAACAGCGCGAGGAATATACGCAATACTCACTAGCCATTTCAGTCAGGTAGATAAGTTACCATCAAATTTGGCAACATTTTGTCGAGCGGCGGCGAGTTGGTATGAACGTCATTACAATGTCACAATCAGCCAAGCACTTATTGAGTTCCGAATGGGGCGAACGCGATCTTATTCACTTCCACTGTCCAACTTAAAGCAAGTACTGTCGCCTACTCTCAATATGCCTCAGTCATCTTCATTCTATGATTTTAATGATCCTATTTCCTTACCGAAAGGCAGGGAAACATCAACAAAAATAACAAACGCTCCCCGTATTAAAGATTCGGAATTCTATGAATTGGTGTCGATACCGTTTAAGACAACGCAAGGACAGAAAATCAGCGCGCAAAAACTTGCTGAAGACTTGTCTGTACTGGTTGACTCCTATTCTATGTCTGATTGGCAAGCCTGCTTTGTCAATTGGCTTAGGTTCAAGCTTGAGACTTGCACGTCCTCAACCGTCAATAGTTACCGGACAACGCTTATCAAAGATTGGGTGTTTATGAATACTGAATTCACCATAGACAATACGTTGAACGAGGGAGCTTTAGAAGAAATCTATGAAGAACAAATTAATCGGCATAAGAGTCCAAAGTCACGCAAGAACTTTGCGGCTCGGTTAAAAGATTTTCATCGTTACACCTTTTCATTCCTAAACCTTCCAAGACTCAGTGACGATTTCTTTCACTGCGACAGTACTCAAAAGCACACACGTGCAGGTTTTATTGATGAACACGTTTTTGGTGCGCTGATCAAGCATATTCAAACACTTGACGATATCAATGTGCTCGATCGATTAGCGTTGCAGTGTATCTGCATTATGTCCTATCGGTGTGGGTTAAGAATTGCTGAGTTATACAAATTGCAAATGGGCAATATTAGCCATTGTGATCAGATTTGGGTAGAAGTGCGTCCGAACCAATTCGCCAATAACAAAACCGCGAGCAGTTTGCGTAGAGTGCCTGTGCTTCCTCTTTTACTGGAGCAAGAGAAAGAAATTTTTAATCAATACTTACGACAAAAAAGAACCTTATCAAAATCTCAGTCTTCCCCACTTTTCACTCTTGGAGAGGATCCCAATGCCCCCTTTAATCTTAAAGCGGTGTCGAATTACGTGGGAAGCTTTCTGAAGATCGCATCGGGGCAGGAGCATTGGGTGTTCCACCACTTGAGACACTCATGTTTAAGCCGCTTACAACTGATGTTAGAGCTTGAAAATGCATATGAAATTTTGCCCTATGCATACCCATATGATCAAAAGCAAAGTGCCGATATCCAACAGTTGCTATTTAAAGGAACCTCATTAAAGGGATATTGGGAAATTGCAGCCTTTGCTGGCCACGAAGATCCGGAGATGACGTTCAGCCATTATTTTCATTTCAGTGATTTACTCGCTTCACCCCATAAAGCCGATTATCTACGATCACTATCGCTGCACGAAGCAACCCAGTGCGGTTTGCTATCTCACGACCGCTACTGGAAAATGCGCAAGCGTAACAATGAACAAGTGTTGTTGGCTCACGCGGCAGCCCCGCTATACAAAAAGCTCAATGTTCAGCTGGTATCAGCGTCACCTGACCAAAATGAGCAATGCTATCCAAGTCTCTTGGATCACAAAGCGGAGAGTTTTTCAATTGAGTTGTGCTATCAAGTACTTGATGCTATTGCCAGTGGTCAATCGGTTGATAGATTGGCGCTTGAATATCGTATCTCATCAAGCATTGTTGAGCAGTGGGTTGATAACGCGGAATACCTAAAATCCCTATCAGCCAACCCCACGGGGAATAACGTGGGGCAAAGCCGTCTGTTCTCTACTATTCGGCAACATAGTCTGGTACCTGGGAGATTGAAAACCAACAAAGAAAAAGAGTATGTGCGTAAATTCAATGCTAAGCTGCGTAATCACTACAAGCATCATCAACAACAGTTCACCGAACAGATGCAATACTTCTTAACTCATTGTACCGCCAGTCAATCGGGTGTGACCTTTAATCAACCTGAACTACTTTCGAGTTTTATTGATGCGTTTTCCTTTGCGATCCCCAAAGCGCATTGGCGGGTGGTGACTCTGTACATGCGATCTAGTCGATTACAGAAAGAATGGAAAGCAGCCTACGCAGGAATAAAGACCATCGTGGGAGAAGCGGGGACAACAACGGGGCGAACAGGCCATGGTTCGGTCAGGCTTGAGCTTATTAGTCCTGATGAAGAAACAATGACCGCTAACAACGAGCTGAGTAAATATTCATCACATCTACTTGTATATATTTTATTTTTTACTTTTGTCATGGTTAGAAAAGCATAAAGTTTAATTTTTGCCGCAAATATTAATAAAACGATGGAGCAACAATGTGAATCCACTGCTACGTATTTCGGAGCAATCAGCCACCGATTCCGGGAATCCCTGGACACCCATTCCGGCTATTTTTCAAGAAAGTTGTCGAATTGGTAACGTTACTGTGGGAGAGTAATAAAGTCTCATACTAAAATGGCTGAGATCTCATCGGTAAACTGCCTTTTCAAAAGCGTTTATACCCGTGCGACCTGAAGTCGTATGAAGCGTTGTTCTGTGAAGCTTCTTCCTCAGCAGCCCCATCGCTGACTTCAGAGTAAACCAGATGTATAGTTGAGCAACGTGTTGTGCTATAAATATCTAGTACCACTTTTAGCGAGAAGTGGATTGTGAGTAAAAACAGTTTCCAATAGAATTGTTGGTTGATGATATGCAAGCTGATGAGATAGAAAAAGTTCTTACGAAATTTTTCTATCTAAAATCTGAACTCAGAGATGTTTTTTGCTCAGAAGAGTTGGGGATTAAGTGGTTAGCATCACACATTCCTGCTTTAGGAGGCTTAACCCCAGTAGAAGTTGTTCAAAAAGGCGATTTGAAATTAGTTTTAATGACACTGAATAAAATTAAAGATGGGGATTATTCATAGAATTCTTAGTGGTCAAATACCTCCGGTCACCACTTTGCCTAAGAGCCCCTATGGTAATCCTCTATTTTCTAATTTAGCAAAGTGTGTAACAAGCTATTGGGACAAACTTGTACAAGGGTCTCTTGCATAAATGTACTGAAAACACTTTTTTCTCGAAATGTGTTTAGCTACAGTAAAACTGCTCTAGAACAAGAACATTAGATAAACATGTACTTGGGGATGTCAAAACGCCTAGACAATGCTTGTATATGACTAACTGTCAATTTTCTTTCACCTTTTAAAATTAGCGACACTAAGGATTTACCGCCAATCTCCGGCAAATCGCTCAGTTTTAAACCATATTGATCAATTATTACTGACAACATAGCTCTGCCTTTATCTAGCGAGTCTATGTGGTCATTAAATTTTTGAAATAACGCCGACTTATCTTCGTAGCGTTCAATAACAGGAAACAATAAATCAATCAGCGTTTTGTTGGCATCGTAATCCGTTACCAGTTCATCCATTAACTCTATCAATTCATGATATTGTTGTTCAGATCTAATCCCAGCCAACCACGGCATTTTCGAGTTAATCTCAATAGATAATTCTTTAAGCGACTTAATATCCACAATCCATTCACCCTTTAGATGAGCACATACAGAATATAGTATATGTATGCGTACCAGTTTACAATTTGTAAACATAACCAAAGGGCAATCTTCCTCCTAATAAGTCGCGCAACAGTAATCACAAGTCAGTGGCATCTCTTCTGACTCATTAATTGGATGGTACGCCCCTCCTATCCACTAAACTCGATAGTATTGAGGAAAGGGAAAAGGTGACCATCATGCTTAACACACATATTATCGGTATCGACTTAGCAAAACATGTTTTTCATCTTGTCGGCCACGATTTATCAGGTCGAGAGACTTTTCGCAAAAAATTAACCAGACAGAAAACACTGCAATTACTCTCTGTTCATAAACCAGTCATTTTTTAACTTAGTAATGTGAAGGAAAAACGTACATGAATATTGAAGAGCGCAAATGAGTTAGAAGTAGCTTTGAAATGGTGAGAATGATGGCTTACCGAGCCACACTGAGTGTTTCCTACTGCAAGTGTTAGAGCGTAATTATGTGTCACTGAACAAGAAATCTTAACACAGGAAGCTGACATAGTGTCTCAGATGATTGTTCAAGAAATGGATACAGAGCAACGTGGCCTATCTTTAGAAAGCACGAAAACCCTATATTTAGAATGAGTTATTGAATATTCAAATATTGACCCCATCTTTAAATTGAATTTATGAGAATTACTGCAAGTAATGACATTTTATCAAAAATCAAAAATCAAAAATCAAAAATCAAAAAGGGAAAATGAGTGTTAGACATTTTTAAAGAGAAAATTACGTGGGTACTAATTGGAGCAATTACCATTCCTACTGGGGGATTCTTTGGAGCTAAGCTATACCAAAGCTATCTGAAAAAAACGGGTACATCAGCAATTCAAGGTGTAGCCGACCGCGAAGCACAAAATGTTTTTGCTGCTTGTATGTCAGCGGTGGACTTAGAAAGTTATAGCGACATGAAAGACTGTGACCGTTACTACCTTGAATATTTGCCTGAGAAAACATCGCCTGACTACAGGGAAAAAACGATAGAGTTTGAAAAGCTTCAGGTGGATCAGGAACTGGTAAAAGCCTATTACGATAAAATCGTCTTATTAAGAGCGGAGTTCGAACTCGAGCCCTACGAGCCATTAGATGAGCTGTCAAATGGAAAGATCACTGTTGGTCAGTAATTGAGCTCATCGCTTGCACTGACTATGGGCTGTACTTTCGCATAGACAATCCAAATTCCAAAATAAGTAATCTGATGTATATTAAACTGATGATATTCAGAAGTTTGAGTTGGAATTTGATACTAGATACGAAGATCGGGCTGTCAGTTCGCGAGGATTTTTGTTGGAGAAATTCCCCATCGAGTCAGCTACTTCGTTAGAACTGGATGATTATGTGATAGGAACGGGCACATCGTCATTTTGTGCAGTGTTGAAGTAAAGACTAAACCATGAGTCAGTATTCAGGGTTCGACTGCGCTGAAGTTTGGGATCTATTTTGGGAGAACAGAATCCGACTCGGACAAAAAGTTCCGACATACGACGAAATTTGGCGAGTCGGTCGAAGCTTGGCATGCCAATGCTTGCCATAAGTCTCATTGTATAAAGCCGAGAAGAATGTTGATGTCTGGTTGCTACCGATACTGGAGGCTTATCTGCATCAATCTTGGTTGGAAATAGATGAGAAGCTGGTTTGGGCGCTGAGGTATATACCAAGGAACGCTCGAAAATCACCACAGAGAAAATCGAAGAAAGACAGGACCTTAGATGGCATCTATGAAAAAACTTGATGCTTAAGGTCCAGCCTATAAATATGCACTTATACCCGTGATCATTGAAGATGCTTGATTTTCAATGAAATCAGGATCATGCTACGCACCATGAAAATAATACTGA
>NZ_JAWOTX010000011.1:0-183447 GCF_033339115.1 Vibrio sp. 947
CCAGATGATGACCGTCCAAGCGTGACTATTTCAGATGCTGGCACCATTAATGAGGGTGACACAGCGAACTTCAAAGTAACGTTGTCGAACGCCGCCGAGTCTACAGTTCAAGTCGAACTAGGCCTGAACTTGGGTGACACCGAAGCCGGTGACTTAGGTACCTTGGAATACAACACCGGAAGTGGTTGGGTGACAGTGCCAAACGATGGTGTGGTGACCGTGCCAGCAGGGCAAACTGAGTTTGATGTGCGTATCGCTTCCATTGATGACGCTGTTTATGAAGGCCCTGAAGATTTCAGCGTGACAGTAACCGGCATTGGTGCAGTGCAAGGCAGCGATACCGGTACGGCAACGATTATTGATAATGATGCTCCTCCTTCTATTTCAAATGTTGTGAATGCAGTTGTTTCGGAAGAAGGTTTAGCTAATGGTATCCCTGATAATACAGGATCACCTTCAGACACTACTAACTCCGCAAGTTTCTCAGGAACATTCACAGTTGCCGATCCAGACACGGCGAATGTTTCAGTGGTATTGGCAGGTCCTAACAACCTAACATCAGGAGGGGAGCCTATATCGTGGACGTGGGACAACAGTACTCAAACGCTGACTGCGAAAACTGCTCACCTGAGCGTTGTTGCTACTGTTGTGCTGAGCGAGCCTTCAGCTTCAGGTCAAGGCTCTTGGGACTATACTATTACTCTGTTTGAGCCACTTGATCATCCTGTTAATGATGTGGAAGACATCATCAACTTTGATTTACAGATTTCTGTAAGTGATGGACAAACAACAACATCTCAAAGCTTAAATGTGGCCGTTGAAGATGATTGCCCATACGTGCCTGTTGTTGTTCAACCCGTCGATGTGTCGCTTACTGGTGCACCTAACGTTCTGACAGGGCGCATAGATTTTGCAGGAAGTGAGGCAGATGCAACCAGTCGAACATTTGGGGACGTTGTTGTGACTGCAAACGGTTTTGTGTCTGACGAATCTGTGATGCTGGGAACAGCTGAAATCAATCAATCATCAGAAGGGATTGGCGTTAAAAGTTCTGGTAACAACGGCTTCCAATTAGAAAACGAAGTCGATTATCGATTCGCGGGTAATGAGGGTGTATCAGAGCAGTTAATCATAGACTTAGGCAATAAAGTTGCTTACGGAGCAGAAATAGAATTTGAGAAAATGTTTGGTGGTGAACTTGAGAAAGGAATCGCATCTTTTTATAGAGATGGTGTATTAATTGCTCAGCAATCGTTCAGCTCTGACGCAAGCAGTGGTGATTACGCGGCAAATTTCAATGTTCAACAGGGAGGCTTTGATAAAATCATCCTCGAGGCGACCAGTAATGGCAATGGCCCGGATACTGAAGACAACAGTGACTTTACCGTTAAATCAATAACCTTTACAGGTGCGTACTCTGGCGTGCCAATTGCTAGTGCGGATGGGAACCTCGGTGCTGTATATGGAGCTGATGGCCCTGGTTCTATAGTCTTAAATGGAGGTGAGGCTGGTTTAGAGACTCTAGATGGTAAAGACGTGTTGATATACGTCGATCCACAAAACTCTAATAGACTGATTGCAGAGGCTGATGGAGAGCTTGCATTCGAAGTTCAACTTACACCTAGCACTGGAAAATGGGAGTTCTTCCAATACTTGCCTTTGACCTCACCTTATGGCGATGGGGATATCGATTTTAACTACACTATTACTGATAATGATGGCGACAGTAAAACGGGGTACTTTTCTGTCAACCCTTACGCCCCACCAATCGTAGAAGGTGTAACACTAAACGTTTCTGAGGAAGGCTTAAGCAACGCCATTGCTGATGACTCTGCTCTAAACGGCTTTGATGACACAACTGACTCGAGTTCTGATGTAGAACAATTGACGCTGGGTCAAACCGTTGATTCTGTTACGCTCAGTGAACCATCTACAGCTCTTACTAGTAACGGGATCTCTGTAACGTGGACGTTATCAAATAACGACCAAATGCTTATCGGTTCAGCGAACGGTGAAGAGGTTATCAAAATATCAGTCAATGATACTGGAGTGGTATCTACGGAGCTTCTTGGTCCGATTGATCACTCCAACCCATCTGGAGAAGACACCTTAAATATTGAGGTGCCTGTGCTTGTCTCGAATGCTCGTGGCCTTACTAACTCCACAACGGTCAACGTTATTGTGGAAGATGACTCACCAGATTCTGCATCTATTATTCACGATGTAGTTGCAGAAACTAAAGAAAGTGCCAACGTTCAGCTCATAATGGATGTCTCGGGTTCTATGCGAACGGATAATCGCTTGCAGATAATGAAAGATTCGGCAACTCAGTTATTGAATCAATATGAGTCTATCGGTCAAACGCGAGTTCAAATTATTACTTATAGCAGTACAGCATCCACTTACGCTATAGGTGCTGCGACGTGGCTGACGGTCGAGGAGGCCAAAGCGTATATTGAGACGCTAACTGCGGGTGGCGCGACTAACTATAACAACGCGCTAAATGAAGCAAAACAGTCATGGGATGATGTAGGTAAGTTAACCAGTGCGTCGAATGTTAGTTACTTCTTGTCAGATGGTCAGCCAAACCCTGCGTCATCATTTATAAACGACGCTCGCGAGCAGAGTTGGATTGATCACCTAACCGATCCTGATAATCAGATAACAGCCCTAGCGTATGGTATGGGCGTTAATCTTATGCCGGAGCAATTAGATCGCGTAGCATATGATGGCTTTTTGAATCAAGACCTTGATGGTGTTGTGGTTCCTGACGTAACTCAATTACCTCCGGTTATGTTGCAGTCAGTGATTCAACCTGTTGGGGGGAACTTGATGTATACCACTTCTCCAGATACAGGTATTGGTGCAGATGGTGGTTATATTAGCGAAATAGAACATGACGGTGTCACTTATTCGTTTGATGGTACAGACCTAATAGTAACTGACAATAACGATGGTATTTCGCATGCATTTGACGACACAACGATGCAGCTTACTATCTATATCGACAGCAAACATACTCTGGAAATCGACCTAAACGATGGTGCGTATGCATTTTATGGTGCAGTGGGTGATACAGTTGAAACGTTAGACTTCGATTATGTATTGACGGATAACGATGGCGATCAAAGTGAGAATACCCTGCAATTCGTTATTGATGAAAACGGAGGAGTAAATGCTTCAAGTAATGGCTCTGCAAATATTATTGAAGCTGAAGTAGACGTAAGTCATGACATCTTGATCGGTAATGATAACGAGGCAGATGTCTTTAAATGGGTCAACGACTCCTTGGATACAGGAACAGATCTAATTAGAGGTTTTGAGAGAGATTTGGACACCTTAGATCTGAGTGAAGTCGTTGAAGATGCAGGGCACAATACGATAGAAGAACTTCTTAATAGTATTGACTTGAACATTGATGGCGATGACTTATCTCTAGAAATAACCCATAACGATGGAAACTCAATTCAAACTATCGTAATAGAAAACGGGGCGACAGAGTTTAGTGATTTAATCGTGGGAAATGCGGACTTTGAGAGAGATGTGTTATCCGCACTAACTAAGGTTAACTTAGAGCCATAATGAAAAGGGCCAGTAGGCCCTTTTCTTCTGCTTTGTCTTACTTATTCGTAGCCTAAAGCACTTTACATGCAAAACCTTTTAAGTAGAAGCCTTCTGGATATGCTGTATCGGTTGGGTGGTCAGCGGCTTGCTCAAAACGCTCCACAAACTTTACTTGGCGGTTAGCGTCTACGGCTGCATCAGCGATGATTTTCTGGAACAGAACTTGATCCATCAAGCCAGAGCACGAGTAGGTCAGTAGAGTGCCGCCCGGTTTTAGAATTTGCATTGCTAGCATGTTGATGTCTTTGTAACCACGACATGCACCGTTTAGTTGTGCTTTGCTCTCTGCGAACTTCGGTGGGTCCATAATAACCACATCGAACTGAGTTCCTTGATCACGATACTCACGAAGCAGCTTAAACACGTCTGCATTTAGGAACACGGCACGCTTCTTCGAAATATCAAAATCGTTTAGCTCTGCGTTGAATTTTGCGGTATCTAAAGCAGGTTGCGACACGTCAGCGTTAATCACACGCTTTGCATCACCTTTTAGAGCGTAAAGTCCGAAGCCACCTGTGTAAGAGAAGCAGTTAAGAACTTCTTTGCCTTTCATATATTTCATCGCTTGCTGGCGACTATCACGTTGATCTAGGTAGAAACCTGTTTTGTGTCCGCCAACGATATCTACACTAATCTTTACGCCATTTTCTTCGATGACGACCGATTTAGGTGGCTCTTCGCCATGCAAAACGCCCGTGCTCTCTTTTAAACCTTCTTTTTTACGAACGGCCACGTCAGAGCGCTCGTACACATTACAATCAGGGAAGCACTCAACCAGAGCGTCAACAATAGCCTGCTTATTGTGTTCTGCGCCAGCACTGAGAAGTTGGCACACAAAGAAATTTTGGTAACGGTCGATCGTAACGCCAGGTAAGCCGTCAGACTCTGCTGCGATAAGGCGATAACCCGTAAGGCCATCACGTTTGATAATGTCTTCACGAAGAAGTTGTGCGTCTTTAAGTCGTTTAACGAAAAACGCGGTGTCGATTTCTTCTTTATCAAAACTCCAAATACGAGCACGAATTTGTGAAGCTGGCGAATATGCCGCCTTAGCTAGCCATTTACCGTCGTGAGTGAATACATCAACCGTTTCGCCAAGAGCAGGTTCGCCCTCAACTTTGTTGATGCCTCGAGAGAAGATCCAAGGGTGCTTGCGCTTGACCGATTTCTCACGACCTTTAACCAAATAGATAGCAGCTGTCATTTCATTAGCTCTTGTTGAATTTTGAAAGGGGCGTATTGTCCGGGATGTAAATGGTAAAAGCAATATCCCTCGGCAATCCAGTACATTGTAGTGACTTTTAAATACAAAAAAGGTCACTAAAGTGACCCTTTTATTGAATTTGCTGTAATAGATTCCGTTGCTATGCTTTAAGTCCAGTAAGTAGTGCTTCCATTGTGTCGCTTTGCTTACGCAGTTGATCAACGTTTTGTGAAGTCGTGCTTATCATATTGCACACGTTATCTGCTTGAACTCGAATTTCTTCAACGCTTGAGGCGATATTGTCCGCGACTACACCTTGCTCTTCAGCTGCTGTTGCAATTTGAATGCTACTGTCGGAGATAGTTTGATTTTTATCTGCCAAAGAGCCGATTTCGTGATTCACTTCCGTCATGAGGTTTTGTCCCTCATTTGCGTTATTAACTGTCACTTCCATCAGCTTAGTAAGTGACTGACTGTTACGCTGTAACGATTCAATCATCGTTTGGATTTCCACTGTCGCTTGCTGAGTGCGTCCCGCAAGAGCGCGAACCTCATCCGCAACGACCGCAAATCCACGACCTTGTTCTCCAGCACGTGCAGCTTCAATAGCCGCGTTCAGAGCAAGTAGGTTGGTTTGCTCGGAGATCCCATTGATGGTTGTCACGACTTCATCAATTTGTGCTGCATTGGCATCTAACTCGGCAACGGCTTGAGACGCAGATTGAATCTCATTAGAAAGGTTCGAAATCGAGTGAAGCGTATTCTCAACTTTCACTTGTCCAGACTGAGCCACGTTTCGCGCATCATCGGTTTGCGTGCTTGAATCGTGAGCTAGTGTCGCGACTTCTCGAATCGTTGATGCCATCTGTTCAGTTGCACTCGCAAGAGAGTTGAGGTGTTCCTGCTGAGTCGCTGAAATATCTGAACTGTGATGAATCGATTGATTCAGGTCTGAGCTAATTTGTTGCATTAACGCCACAGACTCTTGAATCGACAGCACCATTTGTTGCTCTCGTTCTGCAACTTTGTCTATCGTAATAGCAATTTCACTAAACTCGTCGCGAACAGGGAAGAAGTTCATTCTCGCAGTTAAGTCGCCACCCGCAAGGGTGTTTAATGCTTTGTTCATCGTGAACATCGCGCCGCCAATAAACGTCATGATGTAGTAAACGCCAAGAGCGAGAATAAACAAGCTCACACAGATGATGCTCACTTGAGTCGTTGATAGGGCAGTCCATAAAGAAAGTTCATGGTTCGCAACCAAACTGTACGCACCATTTAAAACAGACACGGATTGCGAACCAGAGCCAATAGAAACGGTTTCTGAACCCGCTATGAGGCTTGCTACTTGAGATTGAGAAAGGTTGCCTGCCTCTATCAGACCTTTCATAAGCATGAGCTCTTCTTGGTACATACTTGAGATCAGTGTATTAGCCGCGCTATTAAGGACGAGAGTGAGAATGACTAAAGCAAGAAGAGGGAGAACGAAGAGCAAATAGAACTTTTCTTGAATCTTTAAGTGAATGAGATACTTATCAATCCAGCGGAATGGAATTTCTTTCATAATTATAATAACCGTGCAAAAACCCACTATCCTTAGTGGGGTGAATAGACGAAAAGAATATATCACTCAGTAAAAAGAAGCGGTACAAAGATGAACGTAAAGTGTGAGAGATTTATAGTAAAAGGTCATGTTCAAGGCGTGGGCTTTCGTTACCATACTTCCCATCAAGGATTGAAGCTAGGGTTAACAGGTTATGCGAAGAACCTAAACAATGGTGATGTTGAAGTGATGGCGTGTGGAACAGACGCGCAAATAGTTGCGTTTTCGGAATGGTTACAAGAAGGACCGCGAACGGCAACAGTAGAGCATGTGATGCAGGAGCCTGCGTCGTATAAGCCGTTACGCGGTTTTAAAATTTTATGAATCTACAAGCATTTAGCTGGCTTTGGTAGGCCGGCTAATTTGGTTGCTTGTTTGGCTGGCCCCTTTTTAAACAGCTTGAATAGATACTTACTGTTACCTTTTTCCGGGCCGTGCGCTTTTTCCATCGCTTTCACAAGCATACGCACTGCAGGGGAGGTATTAAACTCTTCATAAAAGTCTCGCACAAAATGCACAACTTCCAAATGAGCATCCGTAAGCTCGATGTCTTCTTCTTTTGCTAAAAGCTCAATCATACCTTCTTCCCATTGAGTATGATCCAATAAGTAGCCTTGAGCATCCGTTTCAATTTCTTTGCCGTTGTAAACGAACATAACGTTTTATCCGTTAAGTAAACATGGATGTTTATAGATTAGCGACAGCCGAGAATGTTCTCAACAAAAGAATCTCGAAGTAGTGCCGAGCGAAGCAAAAGCGTACAAAATGGTGAGTGTTTTTGACTGAGCTAGGCACTTTGATATAAATGCTCTTTTATTCAAATAAATAGGAAACTATTCAGTTTGTTAGAAATTTTACGGGGTGAGTACCAACGAAATTGCATGGATATCCAGGCTTATTCATTTTTGTTTTGGTTTTTTCTTGGCTACTTGTCTGATTATGGGATTTTATGGGTGAATGAATAGCTGACAACGTTGTGTTTGTTTTCATAGACCGATATTCTCATTGGATTAATGAAAGCCTGTATTCAGGTTAGAAACAACAATGATGACAAGGAGTTAGTCATGTCGAAACAACGTTACATTGAGATTAATGACAATGTAAAATCCACTTGGTCCATCGAGCGTATTTGGCAACTTGCAGAATCCTTACCTGTAGAAGAAATTTCGATTGATGATATCAAAGGCCCAAATGAAGTGACTTGGTTTAGTCATGAAGGGCCACAGCCAACCTGCCGTGAAATTGCAAAACATTGCCAACGAATCAACAATGCTGATTTGTCGTATCCGGTAATCTTAACCAGTGACTATCGTGTTTTTGACGGTATGCACCGAATCGCCAAGCAAATCATGTTAGGAGAGGAAACGATCAAAGTGAGACGCTTTAGAGAAAATCCAGAAGCTGACGAAGTTATCGAGTTGTCAGTAGAGCAGGCGTAATACACTGAATTGCACACAAAGAAAAAGCCCGAAGGAATTACCTTCGGGCTTTTTTATTCTACTTAACGAGAAACGATTAATCGTCGTTCATAATACCTAGAATGCTTAGTAGACTAGTGAACAAGTTAAGGATGTTTAGGTACATCGAAATTGTTGCACTGATGTAGTTTGTCTCTTCGCCACGAACGATACGACTTGTATCGAATAGGATGAAACCAGAGAACACGAGTGCAGAAACACTGCTGATTACTAGGTGAGCCATTGTTGAAGCAACGAAGATGTTAATCAGCGCTGCAACGATCACAATGATCAAACCCGCCATCAGGAAGTTGCGCATGAAAGAGAAATCTTTCTTGCTTGAAATGGTGTAAGCCGATAGGCCAAGGAACACCATACCAGTCAAACCTAGAGCTTGAGCAATGATAGTAGGACCGTTTGGAATTGATGCGTAGTAGTTAAGCATTGGACCTAAAGCACCACCCATTAGAGTCGTGAAAACGAATGTCCAAACGATACCAGATGATGAGTTGATTGCCTTTGGCATAACAAAGAACAAAATACCAATCGCTGCAAGCTGCATCACAATTGCCATGATTGGTGAAATTTGCATTGCCATAGTCGCGACTGCTGCGATAGCACTGGTCATCAGTGTCATCGACAGTAGGAAGTAAGTGTTTTTCAGTACTTTGTTAGTTTCTAGTGTATTAGGAACACTTGTTGAACGAGTAAACATTGGACTGTTCATAATTATCCTCAATAAGGGAGTTTACTATTGGTACATTTATGGGGCTGAAAGTTCAAAAAATCAAGCCCTTTTCATGCATATCCTAGATAAAATGATAATGGAAATAAGATGTTATGTATTTGGCAACTTGTAACACAATATTACTGCCTAGCATAGCTATGTTGATTCTCACACGGATTTTTGAATTTAGTAACAAAAAGCACTGGCTTCATAGAAACCAGTGCTTTTTTATGTCGATTCGGCTAAATCTTAGTGGTGTAAGATTTGCGCTAGGAAGTTTTGGGTCCTATCCGATTGAGGATTCTCAAAGAAGTCGACCGGGTTGTTTTCTTCGATGATCTCTCCTGCGTCCATGAATATCACGCGATCGGCAACCTCTTTAGCAAAGCCCATTTCATGTGTCACACATAGCATAGTCATGCCTTCCTCGGCGAGTTCGACCATTACATCCAGTACTTCGCGAACCATTTCCGGGTCGAGTGCAGATGTTGGCTCATCAAAAAGCATGACTTTAGGGTTCATACACAAAGAGCGAGCAATCGCCACACGTTGTTGCTGGCCACCAGACAGCTGACCGGGATACTTCTCCGCTTGGTCTGGAATTTTTACACGTTCCAGATATTTCATCGCAACTGCTTCTGCCTCATCTTTTGGCATCTTCTTCACCCAGATAGGCGCGAGCGTACAGTTTTCCAGTACGGTTAAATGAGGGAAGAGATTAAAGTGTTGAAAGCACATGCCCACTTCTCGGCGTACTGCTTCAATGTTCTTTAAGTCTTCAGTTAATTCCGTACCAGAGACGTAAATGCTGCCTGCTTGGTGTTCTTCAAGGCGGTTAATACAGCGAATCATCGTTGATTTTCCCGACCCAGATGGGCCACAGATAACGATTTTCTCGCCGCGCTTAACGTCGAGGTTAATATTTTTTAGTACGTGAAACTCACCATACCATTTATTCATGTCCTTCAATTGGATCATGTAATCTTGTTGTTGCGTCATAATACGTCCTTGATCTTGATGAGTTATCGTTTGTGACCGGTATGAAGTTTGTTTTCAAGCCATATCGAATAGCGTGACATGCCAAAACAAAATACCCAAAACACTAACGCGACAAATACATAACTTTCAGTAGCAAAACCTAACCATTCAGGGTCGGTATTTGCTGCTTGTCCTATACCGAGTACGTCAAACATGCCAATGATGAGTACTAAACTGGTGTCTTTAAACAAACCGATAAAGGTGTTCACGATAGAAGGAATAGTAATCTTTAGCGCCTGTGGCAAGATAATAAGCCCAGTCTTTTTCCAGTAACTTAACCCAAGCGCATCAGCGGCTTCATATTGACCTTTCGGAATGGCTTGTAGACCACCGCGTACCACTTCTGCCATGTAAGCGGAGGCAAACATAACCACACCGATAAGGGCGCGAATCAGTTTATCTGTCTCTGAACCTTCAGACATAAACAATGGAAGCATAACCGAAGCCATGAACAAAACCGTAATAAGCGGAACGCCACGCCAAACTTCAATGTAGACGGTACAAATGCTGCGAATGATCGGCATCTCTGAACGTCTACCAAGCGCAAGCACCACACCAATTGGCAGTGAAACTACGATACCAACTAACGCAATAATGAGCGTAACGAGTAATCCACCCCATTTGTGTGTATCGACCACTTCTAGTCCAAAGACACCCCCGTATAACAGCCCAGCGATGATGAATGGATAGATGTTTACGAAGAAAAGCCAAATCCACATCCGTTTCGGTGTCTTCTCATACGCGAGTAAAACGGTAAATATGGCTAATGTGATATAGAAAAGGCGAGGGCGCCATAGTTCGGACTCTGGATAAAAACCATACATGAACTGCTCCCAGCGCACGCTGATAAATACCCAGCAAGCACCATCTCGGCTACAGTCGTCACGCGTTGAGCCAATCCAGTCTGCGTTAATAAACGCCCAATCCACGATATACCATATTGCAGTTACGACAATATACGCAAGAATGACAGTAACAATGGAATTGATAGGGCCATTAAATAGATTTTTCCGCATCCAACCAACGAAGCCTACAGTATTGGCGGGTGGTGGGAGATCCGGTTGAAATTGATGAGTACTCATATTATCTCTCCACCAGCGCGACTTTACGGTTATACAAGTTCATTAATGCAGACGTAATCAGACTTAATGTCAAGTACACGCCCATCGTCATCGCAATGATCTCAATCGCTTGTCCCGTTTGGTTCAGGGTAGTACCAGCAAACACAGAGACAAGATCTGGGTAACCAATCGCCATCGCTAACGATGAGTTTTTGGTGAGGTTGAGATATTGACTGGTTAAAGGTGGAATAATAATTCGTAACGCTTGAGGAATGACAACAAGCTTTAAAGTTTTCGAGCGTGGTAAGCCTAGCGACATCGCTGCTTCGGTTTGACCATGGCTAACCGCATTAATACCAGAGCGCACAATCTCAGCAATGAAAGAAGCTGTATAAACACTCAATGCCAAAAGTAGCGCGGCCAATTCAGGAATAATGCTAATACCACCTCGGAAGTTAAACCCTTTTAGTTCAGGATAATTCAGTGAAATTGGCATACCAGCAAGGAAGTACACAACCAATGGAAGGCCAACAACTAAACCCAAAACTATTCTTCCCATTGGGGTTTGTTGCCCAGTGAGACGTTGCTTATTATTCGCCCATACATTAATTAATAAGCTTGCGATTACCCCGAAGATTAACGCGGCAATAACGTAGCTACTGCCAGGTTCCATAGTCGGTGCAGGGAAATATAAGCCACGAACGTTCAAGAAAATAGCTTCACCAAGACTTAAGCTTTGGCGTGGTGAGGGTAATGCTTGAAGAACAGCGAAATACCAGAAGAATATTTGCAGAAGAAGGGGGATATTTCGGAAAGTTTCGATATAAACTGCCGCTAAACGACTAACTAACCAGTTAGAAGAAAGGCGGGCAACCCCCATGGTAAAGCCAATCACAGTAGCCAGAATAATACCTAATACGGAGACTAACGCCGTATTAAGAAGGCCGATGATAAATGTTCTACCGTAAGAGTACGTTTCATCGTATTCAATTAATGTTAACCCAATACCAAATCCGGCTTCTTGATTCAGAAAACCGAAGCCCGTTGCAATACCACGAGCATCTAAGTTATTGAGAGCGTTGTTTACAATCGTGTAAAAGAAAAATACCAGTGCAGCAATGGCAATGATCTGGAAAATAGCAGAACGAAAGGCAGGATTATAAATCAGGCTCTTGCTTCCGCTTGGTTTGGACATCGTACTTGGCGATGCATCTTGTGTCGGTTTCATACAGCGATAACCTCAAACCTTAGTTATAGATATCGGCCTGTATAAAGAAGTTTCGTCCTTGCTGGCTAAAGAATAACGCTCCCATGTCTGGTGACTTACGAACCTTTAAAGCCGTTCCACCAAGCGAGCGCTTTTCGCCATCCAATGAGCGATCCTTACTCATACAGTGAGATATAATCAAGAAAAAGGGCGGCATGAACCGCCCTGATTAACTCTTTCTATCGGATTGGTGGCGCGTACATAAAGCCGCCTGCATTCCATAGCGCATTAACGCCACGAGAGATTTCTAACGGCGAACCAGTACCGACTGTACGTTCGAAGCTTTCACCATAGTTACCAACTTGTTTGATAACCTGGTAGCCCCAATCGTCGCGGATACCCAACCCTTTGCCTTTAGGGCCATCAACACCAAGGATACGCTTGATGTTTGGATCTGTTGACTTCAGCATTTCATCCGCATTCTTCGAACTAATACCGTATTCTTCAGCGTTAATCATCGCAGACAATGTCCACTTAGCGATGTTAAACCATTGATCATCGCCTTGACGAACGACTGGACCTAGTGGCTCTTTAGAGATGATTTCTGGAAGAACGGCCGCAGAGGACGGATCTTTCAAATTCAAACGTAGTGCATAAAGGCCAGATTGGTCAGTTGTTAATACGTCACAGCGTCCCGCATCAAAACCTTTCGAAGTTTGCGCCGCTGTGTCGAATACCACTGGTTTGTACGCCATGCCTTGGTTGCGGAAATAATCTGCAAGGTTTAGCTCGGTTGTTGTACCTGATTGAACACATACCGACGCACCATCAAGCTCTTTAGCACTTGATATACCAAGCTCCTTCTTCACCATAAAACCTTGACCGTCGTAGTAGTTCACACCTACGAAGTTTAGGCCCAGTGCAGTGTCGCGGTGGAGAGTCCAGGTCGTGTTACGGGAAAGCACATCAATCTCACCAGATTGAAGCGCAGTGAAACGTTCTTTTGCGGTTAGGGGTACATATTTAACTTTCGTTTTATCCCCAAGAACAGCTGCAGCCAGTGCTTGGCAATATTCTACGTCGATACCTTCCCATTCGCCTTTTGAGTTAGGGTTAGAGAAACCAGGTAGACCGGTACTTACGCCACAAGTAAGAAAGCCTTGTTTTGTGACTTTGTCCAGAGTAGTGTCTGCTGCTTGAGCTGATGTTGCCATCATCGCAGTAGAAGCCGCTACGACGGAAGCAAGAACTGTGAGTTTATTTGCCATTTGTATCCTTCCTGTATGATCCATGTTTAATCAGGAGTGACCTGAAATAACGTGTCCAATTCGTTAGAGTTATCGTCCTACGTGATTGATTTTCGAAGAAACGGCATTCGATAGATCAACCAGTTATAAGCGTAGGAAAGGATCTGTTAATTCTCAAATATATAATTTAAATGAAGTTTTGAGAGAACTTACAAAGTGCCTTGAGATTTAGAATGACTAAATGTTAATTGTTTGTAAATAGTGCAATTCATGGACAATTTGGTGCATCAGAACAATCAATAGAAGAGTGAACAATACAAAAGAATAAAAAGTTGTTATTAAAACTGTCATTAGCTGAGCAAGGTGAAGTTCAGTAAAAATTCAAACAAAAATTATTTGTGATACCGAAACAGGGTGATGAGCTTGCCCCATTTTTGGTAGCATGGTCTACAACAGCTAATTAGAGTAATCATGGATTGAAATGCGATATTTTCCTCTGTTCTTAGATTTAATTAATAAACCCGTTCTCGTCGTGGGTGGCGGTGAGGTGGCAAGCCGAAAGGTGGAAGCGTTGCTAAAGGCTGGGGCGGATGTGACTATCGTTTCTCCGACGTTGGTTGATTTTCTGTCTAAGCTTGCTTCTGAGCATCAACTGCGCTGGGTACAACGTTTCTATTCGAGTGACATTGTCACTAAAAACTTTGTTCAAGTGTGGGCGACGACAGACAATCCTGAGCTAAATCACCAAGTGTACAAAGATGCCAAAGAGCTAGGCATCTTGGTTAACGTTGTGGATGATAAGCCTTATTGTGATTTCATCACGCCGTCTATGATTAATCGTGGCCGCATCCAAATCGCTATCTCTAGTGGTGGAGCTTCGCCAGTTTTAATTCGAAACATCCGTGAAAAACTTGAATCGATACTGCCACAAAACATGGGGTTGATGGCGGATTTTGCTAACTCAAAGCGAAACTCAATTAAAGAGGCGCTGCCTAGTGTCGATTTACGCCGCAAGTTTTGGGAGCAATTCTTCTCGAATCCCGAGGTGGAAAACGCGCGAGATAATCGTGAGTTAGAAGCAATTTACCAAGCGACCATGGCAACACCCTTAGATGAAAAGGGAAGTTGTACTTGGGTTCATGTTGGGAAAGATGTTGAGATGTTGCCAATAAAAGCCGTACGCTATATGCAACAAGCGGAGCTGGCTCTGTACTCAACTCGATGTGAAGCGAATGTGTTAGAACTAATACGAAGAGATGCAGAAAGAGAAGCTTTCTCGAGCGCTGCTGAGCTTTCGGATATGCTGGCCAAGGCTAAAGCTGAAAAGCTTCGAATTTGCGTGTTCATACCACAAGGAACGAGCGAATTCGTATTGCTGCAAGGGCAGGACTTGGTTATCTAGCAATGCCAAATGCTAAAAGTGGATACGTAGTTCGTTACACAAAAGCCAATAAAAAACGCCAGCGGATTATGCGCTGGCGTTTTTACTTACTTCTCAGATTGATTAATCACGGAAGTTGTTAAACTGGAATGGGATACCCATCTCTGCTTCACGAATCGCTGCCATTGTCGCTTGCAGGTCGTCGCGTTTCTTACCAGTAACACGTACTTTGTCGCCTTGAATAGAAGCTTGTACTTTTAACTTTGCGTCTTTGATAAGTTTCACTACTTTTTTCGCCGTTGGAGTATCAATACCTTGACGGAAAAGCAGAGTTTGGTGCCAGTTTTTACCAGTAACGTCTGGGTCTTGTGCATCCATTGCGTTCGCGTCAATGTTACGCTTCGCTAAGTGGCCGCGTAAAATGTCGCGCATTTGCTTAAGTTGGAAGTCACCTTCCGCAGACATTTTTACGTTTTCTTCTACTAGCTCAAAGCTCGCATTTACGTTGCGGAAATCGAAACGAGTAGACAATTCACGGTTAGCGTTATCAACGGCGTTACGTAGTTCAACCGTATCGATTTCAGAAACAATATCAAACGATGGCATGAAGATTCCTTGATTATTTTGTTATAGGGACTTTCGGGACTTAACAGCGCTTGCCAGCATATCTAGCATTGTAGCAGTGTCTTCCCAACCTAGGCATGGATCTGTAATAGACTGACCATACGTTAGGTTATTGATGTCAGTCATTGGCTGATTGCCTTCAAGAATAAAGCTTTCAGCCATGATACCCGCAATACGAGTGCTGCCTGACTTAATTTGGTTACAAATGTCTTGAGCTACGTCGATTTGTTTTCTGTGTTGCTTCTGACAGTTTGCATGGCTGAAATCCACAACCAAACGTTGTGGCAATCCAAACTCAGCTAAAGCACCACATGCTTGTTTGACTGATGCTTCATCAAAGTTAGGGCCTTTTTCTCCACCGCGCAGAATAATATGACCGTAAGGGTTGCCACTTGTGCGGTAAACCGTCATTCGACCGTTCTTATCTGGCGAGTAGAAGTAATGCGATGCTTTCGATGCGCGAATTGCATCAATTGCAATTTTTACGTTGCCATTTGTGCCATTTTTGAAACCAACTGGGCAAGATAGTGCCGACGCCATTTCACGGTGAATTTGTGATTCCGTTGTGCGAGCACCAATCGCGCCCCAAGTGATCAAATCCGCGATGTATTGGCCAGTGATCATATCAAGAAACTCAGTAGCAGTCGCAAGACCAAGCTTGTTGATATCCAGTAGTAGTTTACGAGCTTTATGAAGACCAGCTTCAAGTGCGTAAGAACCATCTAGGTTAGGGTCCGTAATCAAACCTTTCCAACCAACTACTGTACGAGGCTTTTCAAAGTAAGTACGCATCACGATAAACAGTTCGTCTTTGTACTTGTCTTGGATTTCACTCAGGCGAGTGGCGTAATCAATGGCAGCTTCAGTGTCGTGAACAGAACACGGACCTACAATCGCAAGAAGGCGATCGTCTTCACCCGATAAAATGTTTTCAATCTGACGACGAGATTGAGCGATACGGTCTGCAACGTCATCCGTAATAGGATGTACACTACCTAGCTCTGCTGGGGTAGGCATTGGACCCAAAGGTTGGGTTCTCAATTCATCTGTTTTTATAGGCATGTTATAGCTTTATTCTCTATTGCGAAGGGGTAAAGATAACGGAATTACAGGCAGGAATAAACCGTTTCACGGGAATCTTCGCCAGGAAATACCGAATTGTATACAAAGGTGTAGGTATTCATTTAAATGACTTATGTATAAATGACAAAACTTGATCATTAAATCAATATATATACATTTGAATTTATAACCATTTTATCTATCTCGCTGTAAGGTAACCTAAGTAACTGCGATAAACTTCATACCTCACGGGTGACACCGTCACTTCCTGAAGGTTAAATAACTCGTGAGATCGACTTTTGTTAACATTTCTTTGACATCTATTTCTTTCGTTGATTAACTGGTCTGACTAGATTGGTAAGGAGACCAAAATGTTATCAGCTCTACGTCGTGCGAATTTGTATCTAAATCTGTTTGGCTTTTCAAAAGTGCCGCTGATTTGGCTTTGCCACCCTAAAATCATTGCGATAGATAGCAAGCATGTTGAGGTTCGTATCCCATTGCGCAGAAGGACGAAGAACCACCTGAATAGCATGTATTTCGGCGCTTTAGCCGTTGGCGCTGATGTTGCTGGTGGTTTTCTTGCTATGAGTAAAGCGCAAGAAAAGGGAGAAGCGATCTCGCTAGCATTTAAAGGTGTGAAAGCCGAGTTTTTAAAGCGCCCGGAAGCCGATGTGCACTTTGTTTGCAATGATGGTCATGTCATTGATGAGATGCTCGAGCACACCTTGGCAACGGGTGAACGAGTAAATCGTGACGTAAAAATTGTCGCGCTGTGTCCTAACTTACATGGTGACGAGCCAATGGCTGAATTCTCGCTTACTCTTTCGATAAAAAAAGCAGCCCAACAAAGAAAAGAGGCTGCCTAGTGGTTTGTGGCTCGCTTGTTTAAAGGTTGTGGCTTAATTGAGTTCAATCTTCTCGATAGAGACGATTTTGGAGCGATTTAAGACCACTTTCCAGCGGTAATAAACAGGCTCATCGGTGTGGTTGTCCTCTTTGACAATCACATTGAGCAAATGACGTTTCTCTACTGACTCTTTGGTTACTTGACCTTCATTTAAACGGTAAACTCGGTTTGAGCTTTTATCCATCAAGCGGATGATAGGGCGCAAACTGATGTTCAATGTTTCTCTCGTTTGTTCGTAACCACTCAAGAAAAGAGAGGTCGCCATTTCGGTTTTCTCGTGATAATGAAGAATCTGCTCTTCACGTTGCACGACGCGTTTTTTACGTATTCTTTGAATCTTATCCGGCAAGCTACTTAAGGTACGATAATCGAGCCACTCCAATTTTTTGCCAACCACTTTTTTCGTCGTTGGATCAACATACTTCTTACGCCATTTTGGCTTGCCTTTACGGATCCATCGCCACATGGCATCGCGTAAATCATCTTTAAAGATTTCTCGTAAAGCGTAAATAAAAGACATCGCGATAATGAATGAGGCAGAAATTTCCCCCAGATAATCGCGAGCGAGAATCACTGTCGAGGTCACGACAACCATCACTAAACCGGTTGCAATACCTTTGATAGCGCGCTTAATGTTGTTACCCATCGATATGGTTTCTTCACGAAGCACGATAGGGTGTTCAATCAATCGCCTTAGCAAGCGCATTTTGTTAGATAGGCGAGTAACGTCTTCAACGACTCTTGATGAGTTGTATTTGTTGAGTTTACGATGGGCTTGCTCTTTCTCACATAGCGTGATCAGACGCTTTTTGATCGTGCCATAGTCGCCTTCACGTGGTAGATGGGCCACCAGTGACAGGAACTTTTGCTCGGTATACCAAGACAGATAGTTATCGATGTTAACGTAGTAGCGTTTTAAGTTCTCTTCATAAGGAATAGAACGCCGCAAGCGCTTTAAGATCTCAAGCGTGAGCTCGATAACTTCGTCCACTTCATCTTCCGTTACGGAGTTGTTCTCATGCTTGTTTAAACTTGCTACCGCTTTGTCTAGCGCGATAACGTATTGGTAAGCGAACAAACTCAAACTTACTCGGTATTGCTGATTCGACAGGCGTCCACGTTTGGCAAGTCGACTGTGTACTAGCGGAAGAAGGATTTCAGTACTGTAATAAGATCGTTGCTGTGTGATTGAGGTGTAATAAAATTCGGATTCACTGATGATATCGGCGTTTAAACCAAGCTCACCAGGTATAAAAAAGTAAATATCTAGGTCGACACTTTTGCTCTTTGCGAGTGCATGACTGATTTTTAATGTTATTGAGTCTTGTTTATCGACGGTGACCAAAGAAAGCTCCTGACTTTGCTAAAGCATTCTTAACTTATGCGTTCCGTTGAGCAGGTAAGTATAAGAGTGCTAAAAGAGTGACTGGGGCATATAGCTGAACGACAACAGCATAACAGAGCACTATGCTTTTCTCTCTGATTTTCTTGTTAGTTTAGGTATAATTCCACGTAAATTTAAAAAGAGACAAAATCAATGATTAAAATTGGTCAAATTAACAGCTTAGAAGTCATTAAAAAGGCTGATTTTGGCGTATTTCTGGATGGCGATGATTACGGTTCTGTTCTACTACCTAGTAAGTATGTACCAGAGGGTACTGAAATTGGTGAGTATGTAGACGTATTTCTGTACTTCGATTCAGAAAGCCAACTTGCTGCGACCATTGAAAGACCAATTGCCCAAGTGGGTGAGTGGGGTTTAATGAAGATTGAGGGTGTGAATGCGACAGGTGCTTTTGTAAATTGGGGCATCAAAGAAAAGGACTTACTGATTCCTTTTAGTGAGCAACGCACTCGCTTCTCTGCCGGACAAACCATTTTAGTGTATGTTTATACCGACAAAGCGTCAGGTCGCATTGTTGGTACGACTAAGTTCAATAAATGGTTAGATAAAACTCCAGCGAATTATGAAGTTAACGAACAAGTTGATTTGATCATCGCAGAGCGTAGTCAACTTGGTTATAAAGCTATCGTTAACGGTAAGCATTGGGGCATGATTTTCCCATCGGATGTTTTTGGTAAGCTTTACATCGGTAAAAAGCTGAAAGGCTTTATTAAGCACATTCGTGAAGATGGTAAAATCGACCTTGCTCTACAAAAAGTAGGTGTGGCGAAAATGGACGATCTTTCTAGTAAGATCCTTGACCTGCTAGAGAAGAAAGGCGGATTTTTGCCTTTGAATGACAAGTCGTCTCCTGAAGCGATTTTTGATGCTTTCCGCACAAGTAAAGGGACTTATAAAAAGACCATCGGTGGCTTATACAAGCAGGGTAAAATTGTCATTGAGAAAGACGGTATTCGTCTAGCGTAGTCCAAACTCACGTATAGCGGATCTACAGCCAAAAAAACGGCCCAAACTTTTCCTTTTTTTGGGCCTAGGGGAAACGGCTCCGCAGAGCCTGCGCTAAACTTGTCCAACAATAATTTTGTTGGTGAACATAGAGAGAAATGCCACATCAAAGCATTACTTTGATACAACTAGTTTAGTACAGCGTGTCCGGATCGCTAGCGAGCCCACTTGCTTTCATACTTACGAATTAAAAAGCCATCGCAAATACGATGGCTTTTCATTTATTTATGGTTCGTTTTACGTCTTTTAAAATAAGTTCTTATCTCGTACTAATTCGCGAGGGAGACCATTCTTTATTCGGTTGCTTACCCACTTGCCAAGGCCAATAACTGCGCCTTGATAGGTGACAAGCACTTCGCCTTTACCTGTTTTCATTCCCTCAGGAATGGTTTGTGGGCGAACATCACGCCCCATGTACCATTCGCGCGCTTCTTCAATACTGAGTTCAATGGCGTTGCTTTCAGAACCTGTCGCCAGGGCAGTCGCGACTTGGTGTTGCCAACGGTAGCCATTTTTATGTGCTTCCGCGATCTTTATACCCATACGGGAGAAGCGTAATTCGCCGATCATCGCTTCTAAAGCATTAGGGAATAACCAGACATCTTTATCGCGAAGCCATACAGAACTGTCATTTGGAAGTTTAATACCTAACGCGCTTTGGAGTTGTTGAGCAATTTCTGTCGATTCTTTTTTTGAAGTTTTAGCAAAGGGGAATTTCCCCATGCGCTTTTTGACTTCTGGCGCCTCAACAGCAGCCTGTTTGCGAATTCTTGCAACAAAGAACCCTTCACAGTCGTAGACCTGCGGGAAAATATGCAAAAAGCCTTCTTCAGTTAGAGCTGCCTCTGCGTTTTCAAACAAGTTCTCAAGGCTTTCAAACTCTACAGCATCCCCAAAGGTTTCTTTCAAGTGTTGACAAACTTGTTGGTTTTCTTCTGTACTGAGCGTACATGTTGAGTAAACCATCACACCACCGGGCTTTAATGCATGGAAGGCGCTTTCAATAAGATCTTTCTGTGTGTCAGCGATGTCGAGTACGGAAGCTTGCGTCCAGTTTTTCATCGCATCTTCGTCTTTGCGAACGGTGCCTTCTCCAGAGCAAGGCGCGTCGAGCAAAACCGCATCAAATTGTTCTGGTAGCCAACCGCCAAAAACGCGCCCATCGAAGTTACTTAGTGCGGCGTTACGTACTCCACAACGTTCCACATTAGCGTGCAGTACTTTTACACGACTTGCGGCGTATTCATTGGCCACAAGCACACCTTCGTTGTTCATTAAAGCTGCAATTTGAGTGGTTTTTGAGCCTGGAGCGGCTGCGGTATCTAACACGGCATCGTAAGATTCATCATTCATAAACAGAGCAGATACCGGCATCATCGAACTGGCTTCTTGAATGTAGAATAAGCCAGACATGTGTTCTGCTGTGTTGCCTAATGGTACAACTGACTCGTCCGCTTCAATCCAAAAACCTGTGTCACACCAAGGCACGGGAGAAAGCTTCCAGCCTTTTGCTTCTGTTCGTTCTAGAAACGCTTCAACACTGATCTTCAACGTATTAACTCGAATACTTTTGCGCAGTGGCTTTTGGCACGACGCGATAAAGTCTTCCATGTTGAGGTGAGCAGGAAGAATAGTTTGGATTTTTTCCAGAAACGCGTCTGGGATGTAAACATTAGGATGCAATGTGGGATCTCGTTTGCAGAATTTGTGGCAAATAATATACGAAAGCGAAGCAGAAACGAATAGTGACAAGGGCCGAGCAATAAAAAAGAGCAGCGATTGCTGCTCTTTTAAAATGATCAAACTTCAATTGTACGTGAATTGAGCTTTATTCTACGGCTTCGGAATTGCTGTACGCCATTGAGTCCAACCTTCTTCAGCTTGTGGATACAAAAAGAAAGATTGCCCACTCTTTGCCGCTGGTGGAATAGTCGATTGCTCTGGCGTTGAAAACGCAATTCCTCCGCGAACTAAACTATCAAAGGTTCCCGCTTTGATGTTAGCGCCGGTAAGCCCGATGGAAACATCTACTCCTGAAACATTCCAGAACACACTGTTTTGACGAACGAGGTAAGCATATTCAGGCTGTATTTTGATAGTCGTGACGATGCGATCAGCAAATTCTCCTAGGCTTACGTCGGTCACTTGGCCAACTTCCATCTGGCGGTAAAGAATAGGGGTACCGACTTGTACTGAGCCTCTTTGTTCACTTTGTAACGTAAACATGATTCCATGCACGCGTTCTGAACTATTTTCTAATTGAAAATCAAATTTAGCTTTACCTTTACCTGGTTCAACACTGATGGATTTCGACACCAACGCCCCGAGGTTTTTAACGCCACCTAAACCAATTTCTGGTTCAGTTAGCCAAAAATGTGAGCCTTCAACTGCAATGTTTTCTACGTATTCAGGTAGGATCCTTGCAGTGACTTCAACCATGTTACGACGAAAATTCGGTACAACCAGAGTGATTTCACCAACTTTAACACCTTGATATTCAATCGGCATTCCTTTAGCAATCTCTTGCGAACCGTCGGTTTCTAAAGCAATGACGCGCCCAAACTTGCGAGCGGTTTTTTGATCAGAATACAGCTTCCAGTTTTCTCCGATTTTGTTTTCAACGCCTGGTACGGAGTCAAAAGCGATGCCACCTTCGATTAACGACTTCAAAGGGTGCGCTTTCACACTGACGCCAGCTAATGATGCATCTATCTCAATCCCTGAACGATTCCAAAAAACGGTTTGTGGCGTTACAAGATAAGCGAAGCGGTTTTCGATAGTAGCCTTAATTAGTACTCCGCCATCAACTAGTTGGAAATCGGAGACGTTACCAACTGGAAGATTACGATAGAGTAGAGGGCTGCCTTTGGAAATCGGCGGCAATTCAGAAGCAAATAGTGTTAGCGCCCTAGAGCCACTTTGATTGTACTGCGCCAATTCAGCCAATGATTCATTTTGGAACAGTTGATACTCTTTTTGAATATCCTGCTTGCCTTCGCTCACAAAACTAATTGACCCGGTTAACAACTGCTTTGCTGGAGGAACGGTAACGCTGAGCCCCGATTCAGTTAACTCTGCTGATGCACTGCCGGTTACATAAAAACGATTGTTTGATTTGATCAGATGTTTGTATTCATGGTCAATCAATACATCCATAAATACTTCGTGTTGTGATTTTTTATCTTCCTTAACTAGGCCCACTTTGATGATTGAACCAACAACGATGCCTTTATAAAGTACATTGGCACCGCTATCTAGGCCAAACGAATTGTCGGACACCAACCGAATCGCGATAGACTTTTCTTGCTGTTGGTTAAACACGTTTTTACGAATCGCAGTAAAGCGGCGAGAGCGTTCACCCGCGCCCGGTACGATCGTTAAGAAGTTTCCTCGCACTAAATTAGCAATGTTTTCAACACCAGAAAGGGACACCTTTGCTTCTTCTAAGACAAATCGAGTACCTGTCGTCAGCATGTCACTAAAAGCGGGTTGAATTGCCGCTGACGCCAATATCACTTCTCGGCCTTCGGAAAGGCTCAAGTCCGTAACTTGGCCAATTTCGATTCCGCGATACATAATTGGAGCGCCTTCTCCGCTGATCTTGCTGTCATCAGGTAGGACGATTTTAACCGCGATGCCTCGACCAGCAGTTTTCAAATCTTTATACAAACGGAACTCGGTGTTCTCTTCTACAGGCTCACCATCATCCGGAGAGTCGACGGCGATGGCGCCACCTAGTAAGGCACTCATGCTTTCTAGTCTTACATCGACACCTTCAAAACCGATGCTGGCACCAATTCCACTGACGTTCCAGAATCGACTGCGGTTGTTAATGATATGTCGGTATTGATCCTGAATGTTGGCTTGAATAGTGATAGATTTTGCATCTTCATCTAGCTGGTAACTGTACACTTCACCGATTGGGATTTTCTTATAAACAATTTGAGAGCCAACCGATACACCACCTAAATCACGGCTTTTGAGCTTAATATTCAAACCTTGAGAAACGCGTAAATCTGTTGGGGCAGAGTCTAACGCATGGAATGTTGTCTCAAACTCTTGACCATCTCCGGGTTGAATCGAGATGTAGTTACCTGAGACGAGCGCATCCAGTCCGGAAACTCCCGTTAGGCTAGCTGTTGGTTTTACTAACCAAAAGCGTGTTTTATCGTTCAGTAACTTTGCAGCTTCAGGATAGATATCAGCATCGACATAAATACTGCCGAGATCTTCGGTGAGGTTAATGTCTCTTACCATGCCGACTTCTAATCCTTGGTAACGGATAGTGGTTCGGCCGGCGACAAGACCAGCGGCATCAGAAAAATAGATTTGCACTCGTTGTCCTGCATCGTGTATCGACTTCACAACAAGCCAGCCAGCTAAGACCATGGTCAAAATTGGCAACAGCCAAAGAGGAGATATGCCTTTACTCCGCTTTACATCTGGTACGTATGACGTTTGAGAACTGTTCTGATCACTCATTCATTGACTCTTTTTCTGATTGTTTTGGGCTTGTTTGGTCCCAGATTAGCCTTGGATCAATACTTTCTGCTGCAAGCATGGTCAATACAACGACAACACCAAATGCTACCGCGCCATATCCTGGTGTGAAATCCAGTATCTGACCACGATCGACTAACGTCATCATGATAGAAATAACAAACAAATCCATCACAGACCATTTACCGATCCATTTAACAACAAAGTAAACCATCATTCGTTGTCTCTTAAACACCGAACGTTTGAATTGGATGCAAAGCATGATGTAGGCGAGCCCAAGTATTTTAATCACCGGGACAACGATACTGGCAACAAAAATGATCGCAGCGATTCCATACATGCCGCTTTTTACCAAACCAGCCACGCCTGAAAAAATAGTGTCCTCCAAACGCTTACCATTGGTAAGCAAGATGGAAATAGGGATCAGGTTAGCAGGGAAGATGGCGACCGTTGCTGCGATGAGGTAAGCCCATGTTTTCTGAATGGAGTTTGGCTTGCGATGATATAACTCGTGATGACAACGCTGGCAATGGTCACCTTCAGGTTGGGACAAGTGGCATTCATGGCAATGCACATCTTTATGCTCAAAAGCATATAAACTTTCTGGCTTCCAAGCTTCCCAATAACGACGGACGCTGATTCTTGAAACTAACAAAACGGTAAATATCTGCAAAAGAACCAGACCAATTAACCCTGGACCGACGAAAATGTCGGAATAATCTTGGAGTTTAAAACAGGAAATGGCGATGCTAACTAAGAACACATCCAACATAACCCAATGCTTCAAATGTTGAATTAGCCACAGTGAGATACGAAGCCCACGGAACCATCGTTGATGTAAAGAAATATGTGCCGTTACCACTGAAACACAAACCGTCAGTGGCGCAAGAGAGCTACAAAATAGAATGAGCAATGAAAGAAGAACAAATCCTTCTTCCATCAATGTGATCATCCCTGAAGGTAGGGTTGCCGGAATCATCACACCAAAGAGTCGGATGCTAATAAAGTTAAAAAAGTGCGATGGAATAAATAGTAGGATGCAGGTTATCGCGACGGCTAGATTACCAGAGAGGCTAGGGCTACCTCCGCGATATAATTGTGTACCACAACGAGGGCAGTGTGCATTTTTGCCATGGGGTAAGTCGACGATGTCGACAGGCAATTCACAACCTTGGCACAAACGTACGTTATTGGGTTGCATGGCGTGCTTAGACAGAGAGGTCATAACGACCTCTCTAGCTTGAACGATTTAAGCGTGGGACTGTATGCCCCCATATAAGGTTTGATATAAGCCTTCTTGCTCAACTAACTCACCATGAGTACCTGTTTGCGTCACTTTCCCATCTTCAAGCACGTAGATCAAATCGGCTTGTTTAACAGCGGACAGTCGGTGCGCAACGATTAATGTTGTTCTACCACGTAAGAACTCGGTCAGTGCTTTGTGTAAAGCCGCTTCAGTAGCGGTATCTAGCGCAGACGTGGCTTCGTCTAAAATAACAAATTGAGGATTACTCAGCACCATTCTAGCAATGGCCAGCCGTTGTCGTTGACCTCCTGACAAACGAATGCCATTACGACCAACTTGAGTATCCAAGCCGTGGTTCAGTTGAGAAATAACATCTTGCAGCTGAGCCACTTCAAGCGCACGCCAAAGTGACATTTCGTCAAAATCCCCACCAAGCGTTAGATTATGCCTCAAGGTGTCGTTAAATAGTATAGGTTGCTGTAATACCACGGCAATTTTGTCGCGAATTACTTCAAAACCAATATCTTCTGTTAATTCATCATTAAAGCGAATGCTACCGGAGTTTTGACGGTAAACCCCAATAAGTAATTGTATCAAGGTTGACTTACCACCGCCGCTTGCACCAACTAACGCCACTTTCTTTCCTGCCGGCATATGTAAAGAAAGATTATCTAGGACTTTGTTTTCATTATTGTAAGAGAAATTAATGTTTTCTACTTTAACATCAACTTCTCTACCTTCTTTGAAAGGATTTACCTTAGAAACCGGTCTCTGCTCTTCTTCTAACTCTAATAAGTCGTTGATGCGTTTTAATGCCGCTTTAGCGCTATACCAAGAAAACTGAATCCCAAGCAACTCTTGAACAGGAGACAGCATGAACCATAGGTAACCAAAAACGGCAAATATTTGGCCAATAGTAAGGTCACTGAACATGACCATTAACATTGCTACAGCTCTGAATAATTCAAAGCCGATCAAAAAGAGAAGGAAAGATACGCGACCAGCAGCTTCAGATTGCCAAGCATACTTGTCTGCATCAACGCGAACTTGGTTCGCACTGTCTTTGAGTTGCTGGAGAAATTCTCGTTCTTTATTGGCCGCGCGTAGTTGGTAGATTCCATCTAATGTTTCAACTAAACGGTTTTGGAAAATTTCAAAAGAATGATTTTCCTTCCGTTTCAGATGTTTAACCATACTGCCTAGTTTACGTGAGAAGTAAATGACAATAGGGTTAACTAACAGGATAAACAGACCAAGTCGCCAATCGAGCCAAAGTAGAACGATAGCAGTACCAATAACAGTCAGAAAACTGATAACGAATTTTGCTAACGTAGAACCAATAAATTTATCAATGGTCTCAATGTCAGTGATAAGGTGTGCGTTGATTCCTCCGCTACCTTTGGTTTCGTATTGTCGGATGCTGATACGGCCGAGTTTGTCGATCATTTTACTGCGCATCTCAAACGTGATGGTTTTTGAAACAAGCGTAAATTGTCGGCTTTGAAGGATATTTAATCCTTGGCTCGCAGCTCGCATAAGAACAACCAAGAACAGGGTGAAGAAAATATAGCCTGTCGGAGTGTGCCACGCTTCAGGGAGAATGGCATTCATGGCATCTAAACCTTTTGCAGGTTGGTCCAATAAGACCTCATCAACCATCAAAGGCATGAGGAGGGGAATTGGAACACTAATCAAGGTTGCAAGCACCGCTATCAAGTTCGCTATGATCAGCTTGGACTTGTGCTTTTTTACTTGTGTTATCAACCAAGAACGGCTAATAGTGTCATTTTTCAGAAGCATTGTAATTGAGAATAAGTCCTATTATAAAGTAGGGCTGCATTTTAGCGCCATACATTGAGAATGGAAGCTTTTATAGTAAGTAGGAAGTTAATATGAACTTAGAACAATACCAAAGACTAACCAAACAAGCTGTTGCTCTAATTGAGTCTGAACCAGACTTTATTGCGAACCTAGCAAACTTGAGCTCATTGCTTTTCATGGAACTTGACGATCTTAACTGGGCAGGCTTTTACCTAACAAAAGGTGAAGAGCTTATTCTTGGTCCGTTCCAAGGAAAACCAGCTTGTGTTCGTATCCCAATGGGTCGAGGCGTCTGCGGTACTGCTGCACAAACTAATACTATACAAAGAGTATACGACGTTCACGAATTTGAGGGGCATATTGCGTGCGATGCAGCGAGCAATTCAGAAATTGTGATTCCATTTTCTATTAATGGAAAGGTGGTTGGTGTACTTGATATTGATAGTCCAAGTATTGGCCGATTTAATGAAACAGACGAAGAAGGTCTCACTCATTTCATGGTTGAAGTAGAAAAGCTGCTTAATTCACACGCGAACGACGCATAAATTAGCCTTCGAGTGTGGTTTTTCCTTGGCATGTCACTATAATACGAGAATATTTTTTCTTAATGCTCGCGGAAATCCGCTCAAATCAGGACCCCTCATGACTGAAAAGTTAAAAAACAGCAAAGAAGTTATTGCATATATTGCTGAATGTTTCCCTAAGTGCTTTACTTTAGAAGGTGAAGCAAAACCTCTGAAAATTGGTATTTTTCAAGATCTTGCGGAACGTCTAAATGAAGACGAAAAAGTAAGCAAAACACAGCTTCGTGCAGCGTTAAGACAGTACACTTCATCATGGCGTTACCTACACGGTGTAAAACCAGGTGCAGTACGTGTAGACCTAGATGGCAACCCTTGTGGTGAGCTAGAAGAAGAGCACGTTGAACACGCGAAAGCGACACTTGCAGAAAGCAAGGCGAAAGTTCAGGCTCGTCGTAAAGAACAAGCACAAAAAGCTCGTGAAGAGGGTAAGGCGAAAGCGAAACCTGCGGCTAAAAAGCCTCAACAGCCTCGTCGTACTAATAAACCAAAAGTACAAAAACCAACTAAGCCTGTAGAAACGCGCGCTCTAAATGCTGATGAAATCACAGTAGGTAACGCAGTTAACGTGAACATGGGCAAAGGAAACATGGCAGCGACCATTGTTGAAATCAATAAGGATGATGTACGTGTTCAACTTGCTAACGGCCTACAAATGGTTGTGAAAGCGGAGCACTTGCGCGCATAAAGGAGATACTCCTACGCATGAATTGCCGTTCAAAAGTGACCCTGATTGCTGCTAGCTTATGGCTAGCAGCATCAGCTCAGGCTCTTGAAGCCAAACTACATAAAGATGACCTGCCGGTTCTTTCTCCTGAAGTTCAGCATGAAACAGCTAGCAAACGAGTCACCTCGCGATTTACCCGCTCTCATTATAAGCACTTCAGCCTCAATGATGATTTCTCTAAAGCGATATTTGAACGCTATGTAGAGTTGCTTGATTACAATAGAAATATTTTCACTCAAGCAGACATCGATTCATTTAAAAATTGGTCAGTCGAGCTTGATGATCAGCTTAAATCGGGCAACAACCAAATTGCTTTTGATGTTTACAACCTCTCAATGCAGAAGCGTTTCGATCGTTTTGCTTATGCGTTAACTCTACTCGATGAAGAGATCAAGTTTGATACCGATGACGAGATAGAGTTAGACCGCTCTGAGGCCGCATGGCCAAAAGACGAAGCAGAGCTCAACGAGTTGTGGCGCAAGCGTGTGAAATATGACGCGTTAAATCTGAAACTGACTGGCAAAGAGTGGCCAGAGATTAAAGAAGTTTTAGAGAAGCGTTATAACAACGCGATGAAGCGCATCACACAGACCAACAATGAAGACGCATTTCAGTTGTATATGAATGCCTTCGCGCGACAGGTTGACCCTCATACAAGCTACCTTTCTCCACGTAATGCCGAGCAATTCCAATCGGAAATGAACCTTTCTCTAGAAGGCATCGGCGCCGTTTTGCAAATGACAGACGATTACACAGTAATTCGTTCACTTGTTGTTGGCGGTCCGGCATCAAAGAGTAAGCAACTTGGTGAAGGGGACCGAATCACTGGTGTTGGACAAGACGGTGAAGAAATTGTCGACGTGATCGGTTGGCGTCTGGATGATGTTGTTCAGTTAATCAAAGGCCCTAAAGGCACAAAGGTTAATCTACAGATCTTGCCAGAAGGTAACGATGCGAAGAGTTACATTGTCACAATTGTTCGTGACAAAGTTCGCTTAGAAGATCGTGCGGTTAAGTCAGAAATCATCGAAAAAGACGGTAAGAAGATTGGTATTTTAGAAGTACCAAGTTTCTACGTCGGCTTATCGAAAGACACCGATAAATTACTAGCTGAGTTGAAAACCAAAAACGTTGACGGCGTAATCGTTGATCTACGCAACAATGGCGGTGGTGCGCTAACAGAAGCAACGGCATTGACAGGTCTATTCATTAAAGAAGGCCCTGTAGTTCAAGTCCGTGACAGCTATGGCCGCATCAAAGTGAATGCCGATACCGATGGAAAAGTGAGTTATGATGGCCCATTGACGGTATTGATTAACCGCTACAGTGCTTCAGCATCTGAAATTTTTGCAGCGGCAATGCAAGATTATAATCGTGCAATCATCTTAGGTGAAAACTCTTTCGGTAAAGGTACAGTTCAGCAACATCGTTCACTGAATCATATTTATGATCTGTTCGATAAAGAGCTAGGTTATGTTCAGTACACGATTCAGAAATTTTATCGTATTGACGGTGGAAGTACGCAAAATCGTGGTGTTGCACCAGATATTTCGTACCCAACGCCAATTGAGGCTTCTGAAACAGGTGAAAGTGTTGAAGACAATGCTTTACCTTGGGATCAGATTGATAAAGCACAATATCAAACGTTTCCAAGTAACGACGCCTTAGTTGAAAAACTTACTGCTCTTCATAACAAGCGTATTTCTGATGAGATGGAGTTCCGCTTTATCAATGAAGACATCGAGAAATATCGTAAAGAAAAAGACGATAATACTTTGTCTTTGAACGAAAAAGTTCGTAAAGCTGAATCGGATAAAGCGGAAGCCCTTCGATTACAACGCATAAATGAACGTCAAGTTGCTTTGGGTAAAAAAGCATTCAAAACATTGGATGACATACCAAAAGACTACGAGGCTCCTGATGTTTATTTAGATGAGTCTGTCGCGATTATGGTCGATCTACTTAAGCAGGAAAATCAGTCATAATAACTGGCAATTTAGAATAAAAAGAGTGAGTCTTTCAGATTCACTCTTTTTTTATGCCTTTTTGCCTTCCGCTGTCTCGATATCGAGCAAGATATTCGCTTATTTTCCCCCAATAATTTACGTGATCTACATCTAAAATTTCGCGAAAGTGAGGACTACTGGCTAAGCTAAAAGAAAACGATAAGGATGCCGATATGAAGTGGTTCTTTATTTTACTTAGCTTTTGCTGCTTTAGTGTGTTTGGTGGAGAAAACACCAGAGAAGATGAATTAAGTCACTTTGACACGCCGTTTCTCATCGGAGACTGGTATTTGATGAACCCAAACCCCGAAGAGTCGGCTGAAAACTTTCGTGCGATCAAACTCTCATTAGGTTCTGACTACAGCTTTTCTATTGATATTCAAAAGAAAGACTATTCCGTTGATCATTGGGAAGGGCTGTATAACGCAAATGAAGACACCATCGTTCTTGGTTTAAACACCGACGAGCCTCAAATTTATGCCTATCGCAACAACCATAATACGCTTGATCTTAATGGTGTAACGTTCACTAAAGGATTATCTAATTCACTTGCAGGTATTTGGTCTAGCTCTCACGTATCTGGCGACGGTCTTGTGGCCAACAACATTAATCAGATGGATTTGATACTTCAACCTGATTTCGTGTTCATGTTTAGGGTTTCGAACGAAGAAGGGGATGAGTCCATCAAACAAGGTGTGTTTTACACAGAAGATGAGTTTTTGGTTCTGCTGTATGAAAATGGCGAGCATGGAACCACGTATAAGCTCAACAAGAATGAGCTAACGATCGAAGATTCCAATGGTGATATGTACGCCGTACTCAATAGAGTTACGCCATGATGCCTTTAACATGCGCCAAATTACGCGTGCGTACGGTAAGTCATTAATGTTGTTTAAATGTTAATCAAAAAACGGAGCTAGAGCACTAAAAGCTCCGTTTTTTGATGGAAAGACTTGTATTCTGATACCACAACCCCTACAAATAGCTTATATAGTGATACCAGAAATGCATTTTTGATCATGCAGTCTGGTATTTTTGTTGTTCGACATACAAGGATTTATGCTCATGTCTCAAGCTCCCCTGGCCAAATATCGTAAAGATTATAAAGAGCCATCTCATGCGATTACTGATATCGATCTTACTTTTGATCTATATGACAATGACTCAATCGTTACGGCGGTATCAAAAGTTGCTCAAAAAGGCGATACAACAACGCTAGAACTCGATGGCGAAGGGCTTGAGCTACGCGCTGTAAAAGTAAATGGTGAGGATTGGGCTCATCACGAGGTGAAGGAGTCATCGCTGGTACTGACCGATCTTCCATCCGAGTTTGAACTTGAAATCGTCACCAAAATTGATCCTGAAGCGAATACAGCACTCGAAGGTTTGTACAAATCAGGCGGCGCATTTTGTACTCAGTGTGAGGCTGAGGGCTTCCGCCGTATCACGTACTATCTAGACCGTCCGGATGTTCTAGCAAAATACACAACAAAAGTGATCGCAGATAAAGCGGCTTACCCATATTTGCTGAGCAATGGTAACCGAATTGCAGAAGGTGATGCAGAGAACGGTCGTCATTGGGTTCAATGGCAGGATCCGCATCCAAAACCAGCTTACTTGTTCGCCCTTGTTGCAGGCGACTTTGATGTATTGCGTGACAAATATACAACGATGTCAGGTCGCAGTGTTGATTTAGAAATCTTTGTTGATAAAGGTAACCTAGATCGTGCAGGCCATGCGATGACATCTTTGATCAACTCGATGAAGTGGGATGAGGAACGCTTTGGCCTGGAATACGATCTGGATATTTACATGATCGTTGCTGTTGATTTCTTCAACATGGGTGCAATGGAAAACAAAGGCTTGAACATTTTTAACTCAAAATATGTGCTGGCGAACGATCAAACTGCGACAGATCGTGATTATTTAGGCATCGAAGCTGTGATCGGTCATGAGTACTTCCACAATTGGACTGGAAACCGTGTCACTTGTCGTGACTGGTTCCAACTAAGTCTAAAAGAAGGCTTAACCGTATTCCGTGACCAAGAATTCTCTTCTGACTTAGGCTCTCGTGCTGATAACCGTATTGATAACGTACGTATTATTCGTGGTCCTCAATTTGCGGAAGATGCAAGCCCAATGTCTCACCCGATTCGTCCTGACAAAGTCATTGAGATGAATAACTTCTACACGCTAACGGTGTATGAAAAGGGCAGCGAAGTTATTCGTATGTACCATACACTCCTTGGCGAAGAGGGCTTCCAAAGAGGAATGAAACTTTATTTTGAACGTCACGATGGTACCGCCGCGACGTGTGAAGATTTTGTTTCTGCAATGGAAGATGCCACCGGTGTTGATTTAAAACAGTTCCGTCTGTGGTACAGCCAATCGGGTACACCAACGCTGCGCGTAAATAGCGAATACAACGCTGATGCAAAAACTTACGCACTAACGGTAGAGCAATTTACGGAGCCGACGCAAGACCAAGCAGAAAAACAAGCGCTGCATATCCCGTTCGATATCGAGTTGTATGATTCGAAAGGTCAAGTTATCCCATTGATGAGTAACGGTGAATCTGTTCATAACGTGCTGGATATTAAACAAGATAAGCAAACGTTCGTATTTGAAAATGTCGAAGAACAGCCAGTGCCATCTTTGTTGCGTGAATTCTCGGCACCAGTCAAATTAGAATACGATTACAGCGATGACGAGTTAGTCTTCTTGATGAAGCACGCAACGAACGATTTTGCTCGATGGGACGCTAGCCAAATGCTATTGGCTAAATACATTCGTCAGAATGTGAAAAACGTTCAAGCGGGACAAGAAGTATCGCTTTCTGAAGGTGTGATAGATGCTTTCCGCGGTGTGCTGTTGGATGAAACGCTTGAGCCAGCTTTCATTGCTCAAGTTTTCTCTATGCCTTCAATCAATGAGATTACTGGTTGGTACCAGCAAATTGATATCGATGCCGTAGACAAAGTGCTAAACAGCATTACAGTGTCACTTTCCAAAGAGTTAGAAGATGAGCTAAGTGCGACTTATCACACGCTTAAGCAAACAGAGTATACGATCGACCACGCTGCTATTGGCAAGCGTGCTTTACGTAACCGTTGCCTTCAGTACCTTACACATACGGAAAAAGGTAATGATTTAGTCAACGCGCAGTACGCATCTGCAAATAACATGACAGATACGATTGCTGCGATGAGTGCTGCAAATAACGCTCAGCTCGAGTGTCGTGAAGCACTTATGGCTGATTACAGCGATAAATGGAAGCACGATGGTTTGGTTATGGATAAGTGGTTTGCACTGCAAGGTAGCAATCCTGCAGAGGATGCTCTTGAAAAAGTAAAAGCAACCATGAACCACGAAGCATTTAGTTTGAAAAATCCGAACCGTACGCGCAGCTTAATTGGCTCGTTCTTAAGTGCGAACCCTGTACGTTTCCATGATAAATCCGGTGTAGGTTACCAGTTTGCCGGTGAAATTCTTCGCCAACTAAATGATTCGAACCCACAAGTAGCTTCTCGAATGATTGATCCTTTGCTTAAGTTCCGTAAATACGATGAAGCTCGCCAAGCAATGATTCGTGCAGAACTTGAAAAGCTCAAAGCAATGGATAATCTTGCTAAAGATCTATTCGAAAAAGTGACTAAAGCACTAGACGAATAGTAAACAACACAATAGGGTGGTCATTAAGGCCACCTTATTTGTTTATGTCACTTAGTTTTCACTTCATGAACTATTACTACTTCAATCTCAACATTTCATATCAAACGTTTTTATCTCATTATTCTGGTGCGGCAAGTGTTGTTCAAGTTGTCACACACAACGGTTTGCGTTTGCAGTTACCCGCCGCGAGATTTAGACCATTTCTTAGTCAATTGGGCGTTAGAGGCCAGTTTAGACTAACAACTGACCAAAATAATAAGTTTCTTAAGTTAGAAACTCTGTGATGTATTGTATTTGCAGAGAGTTAAATAGGAATCTTAGTCACAGAATCGGACATTTCACCTCTTACCACTACGATTAGTTGTTAAACATTTGTAATTATGCTTTTACAATGGGCACATGCATTACCTATGCTTAGTTTCTAAGGTAACAACCTAGCTACTAAGTCCCCCTACAAAACAACAATTCTAATGTGGAGTGTGAATATGACCGCGCGTGAAAATGTAGTGCCGGTTCTGCTTGAAAAGGTTTACCAACTGATTCAAGACAAACTCGAGCTTTCTCACCAAACGCTTGTAACTAAACTTGCTCAACACTTATTCAGTAACATTGCTGATGATGATCTAATTCAGCGAAACGAATCCGACCTTTATGGTGCTGTCGTTAGCCTTTGGCACCATATCAATGAAAAAAAACCAGAAGAGATTTCGGTTCGAGTATTTAACCCGACCGTAAGTCGTCAAGGCTGGCAATCCACACACACAATCGTAGAAATTGTTGTTCCAGATAGTCCATTCTTAGTGGACTCAGTCAAAATGGCTTTAGCACGTTTGGATCTTGTTTGTCACCTAATGTTGAATAACCCAACACAGATTCAGCGTGATAAAAAAGGCCAAGTTACAGACGTAAACGGTGAGGGTGGTGTTCTTCAATCACTTTTCCACATAGAGGTAGACCGCCTTACTAGTAAAGACGAGATGCAAGCGCTTAAAGAAGAGCTGTTAAGAATTCTATCTGATACTCGCTTAGTCGTTGATGACTGGAAGCAGATGGTTGATAAGCTTAAGTTTGTTACTGATGAACTTGAGAAAAATAAAGATCGTGTTTCTATCCAAACTGATCGTATGGATGAAACGATCGCATTTCTTCGTTGGCTAGAAGATCATAACTTTACCTTTATGGGTTATAAAGATTATGACTTAAAAGAGGTCAATGGTGATACCGAACTTGTTCCTGCTAAAGAAAAAGGACTAGGTCTGTTTGCTGATGACAAGCGCGTGCGTAGCGTCAAGCTCTCTGAATTATCAGATTCAGCGCGATTAGAAGCGAAAAAACCATACGCTCTGATCATCACCAAAGGTAACAAAGCATCTCGTATCCACCGTCCGGCTTATACTGATTACATCGGTATTAAGAAGTTTGATGAAAACGGTAAAGTAATAGGTGAGCATCGCTTTACTGGTTTATATACCTCCGCCGTTTACAACCAAGCGGTACAAAGTATTCCTTTGATCCGCGAAAAAGTTGACCGTATCCTTGAAGCAAGTGGATACCGTCACGGATCATACTCATACAAAGCATTGCACAATATCTTAGAAAACTACCCACGCGACGAGTTGCTTCAAGCTAATGAAGAAGAGCTGCTTGAGGTGGGAATGGGTGTTGTACAAATGCAAGATCGTGACTTGCTGCGTTTGTTTGTTCGTAAAGACCCATTTGGTCGTTTCTTCAGTTGCATGGTTTATGTCACTAAAGATCGTTACAACACAGAATTGCGTCGTCAAACTCAACGCATTCTTAAGCAGTACTTTGGTTGCGAGCAAGAGGTTGAATTTACAACGTACTTCTCAGAAAGCCCACTAGCGAGAACACATTACATTGTTCGTGTAGACAATAACAACATTGACGTAGACGTGAAAAAGATCGAGCAAAATCTAATGGAAGTTTCTACCTCTTGGGATGACAGACTAAAAGAATCCATCATTGCTAACTTTGGTGAAAGTAAAGGCCTTCCTCTTTCAAAAGAATATATGAGTGCGTTCCCTCGCTCATACAAAGAGGACATGATGCCAGGTTCTGCGGTTGCAGATATCGAGCGCTTAGAAGCGTTAAGTGATGATAATAAACTTGGCATGTTGTTCTACCGACCTCAAGAAGAGGGTGCAGATTCCAAAGCTGTCCGCTTAAAGTTATACCATCGCGATGAACCAATTCACCTTTCTGACGTAATGCCGATGTTGGAAAACCTTGGTTTGCGTGTGATTGGCGAATCGCCATATGAGATCGAGAAAAACAACGGGCAGACTTTCTGGATCCTTGACTTCTCTATGCTGCATAAGAGCGAGAAAACCGTTGACCTTCGTGAAGCTCGTGATCGTTTCCAACAAGCATTTGCTGCCATTTGGGCGGGTAATCTTGAAAGTGATGGTTTCAACCGATTGTTATTAGGTGCGTCTTTATCTGGCCGTGAGATTTCCATTCTTCGCGCTTACGCACGATACATGCGCCAAGTCGGCTTCCCATTCAGTCAGCAGTACATCGAAGACACGCTAAGCCACTACCCAGACTTAGCGACAGGTCTAGTCAAGCTGTTCACCAAGCGATTTGATCCGAAACACAAAGGCAGCGAGAAAGGCCAAAACGATCTAATTAAAAAGCTAACAGAGCAGTTGGATCGTGTAGAGAGCTTGGATGATGATCGTATTATTCGTCGTTATATTGAAATGATCATGGCGACGCTTCGTACCAACTACTACCAAGTAGACGAGAATAAGCAGCCTAAGCCTTGGTTATCTTTGAAAATGAAGCCAAGCGATATTCCTGAGATTCCGCAGCCTGTACCTGCATTCGAGATCTTTGTTTACGCACCAGATATTGAAGGTGTTCACCTTCGTGGTGGAAAAGTGGCTCGTGGTGGTTTGCGTTGGTCAGATCGTCAAGAAGACTTCCGTACGGAGATTCTTGGCTTAGTAAAAGCGCAACAGGTTAAGAACACTGTAATTGTACCAGTGGGTGCAAAAGGCGGCTTCGTTTGTAAACGCCAGCCATCTCTCACCACTCGTGATGAAATTTTTGCGGAAGGTCAGCGTTGTTACAAACGCTTTATCCGTGCACTGCTAGATGTGTCAGATAACATCATTGAAGGAGAAGTAGTACCACCACAAAACGTTGTTCGTCACGATGAAGATGACCCATATCTAGTAGTGGCTGCCGATAAAGGCACAGCAACCTTCTCAGATTTGGCAAACTCTGTTTCTGCAGAATATAACTTCTGGCTAGGTGACGCATTCGCTTCAGGTGGTTCAAACGGTTACGATCACAAAGCAATGGGTATCACCGCAAAAGGTGGTTGGGAATCTGTTAAGCGTCACTTCCGTGAAATGGGCATCAACTGTCAGACCACTGATTTTACTGCAATCGGTGTAGGTGATATGGCAGGTGACGTGTTCGGTAACGGTATGCTGTTATCGAAGCATATTCGATTGCAAGCTGCGTTTAACCACATGCACATCTTTATTGATCCAAATCCAGATTCAGCCAGCAGCTGGGAAGAGCGTAACCGCTTGTTTAATCTGCCAAGATCAAGCTGGGAAGATTACAACAAAGACTTGATCTCTCAAGGTGGTGGCATCTTCTCTCGTCGATCAAAATCGATCCAGTTGACGCCAGAAATTCAGAAAATGTTAGGTACTAAGAAAGCATCTTTAGCGCCTAACGATCTGATAAAGATGATCTTGAAAATGAAAGTCGATCTGCTTTGGAATGGTGGTATCGGCACTTACGTTAAATCATCGACAGAAACTCATACAGATGTTGGTGACCGTGCTAACGACATGCTGCGCATTGACGGCCGTGACTTAAGAGCCAAAGTGGTTGGCGAAGGTGGTAACTTGGGTATGACTCAGCTTGGTCGTATCGAATACGCACTAACTGGCGGTCGAGTGAACACGGACTTCGTTGATAACGTAGGTGGCGTTGACTGTTCGGATAATGAAGTCAACATCAAGATCTTCCTCAATGGACTGGTTTCAAATGGCGATCTTACGGTTAAGCAACGTAACCAAATTCTAGAGTCTATGGAAGACGAAGTGGGTGAAATTGTCTTGGATGATGCTTACCGTCAGTCGGAGTCGATCTCTGTTACTGAACAGCAAGGTGTTGGCATTGTTAAGGAGCAAATTCGATTCATCCACACTATGGAGAAAGCAGGGTACTTGGATCGTGCTCTCGAATACATCCCTGATGATGAAACGCTAATCGAGCGTGAAAAACAGGGACTAGGTCTGACTCGTCCTGAGCTATCAGTGTTAGTTGCCTACGGTAAAATGGTACTTAAACAGCAACTTGTTACGGATGAAATCGCAAATGATGAATTCCATGCAAAACAACTTGTTGAATATTTCCCAAGTGCGTTACGACGTAACTATAAAGATCAAATGGTTAATCACCCACTGCGAGCTGAAATTATAGCTACAGCATTGGCTAACCAGATGGTTAATGAAATGGGCTGTAACTTCGTTACTCGTTTGCAAGAAGAAACTGGTGCAAGTGTTGTCGATATTGCCAATGCTTACAGTGCGGCTAGAGAAATCTTTGATTTAGAAGCAATCCTCAAACAAACTCGCAAACTTGATAACGTTGCGACAGCGCAAGCTCAATACGAAATTATGTTTTACGTGCGCCGAGCACTGCGTCGAATTGCACGCTGGTTGCTTCGTAACCGTAGCGGCAAATGCACGGTCGGTGAGTTGATTGCTATCTACAAGCAAGATGTCAATGTTATCACTGAAACCCTAGACACTATGTTAGTTGAGTCTGAAGTTGAAGAACACAATGAGTTGGCTCAAGGTTGGATAGAGAAAGGGGTTGAAGAGAAACTCGCTCACCAAGTTGCCCGCTTATCAAGCTTACAATCTGCACTGGATATTTCATCAGTAGCAAGTGAAACAGGTAAAACGGTTGAGCAAGCATCGAAACTCTACTTTAACTTGGGTGACCGTTTATCGTTGCATTGGTTCTTGAAGCAAATTAATAGCCAAGCCGTTGATAACAACTGGCAAGCACTTGCAAGAGCGGCATTCCGTGAAGATCTGGACTGGCAACAACGTCAACTTACCGCTCAGGTACTGACTTGTGGCTGCTCAACCGAAGAGCTTGACGTGATGGCTGCGTTAGAAGATTGGATTGAAACTAACGAGCAATCGTTGCACCGCTGGGAGAGTATCTTAAACGAGTTCAAAGTTGGCTCAGTACACGAATTTGCTAAGTTCTCTGTAGCACTTCGAGAGCTAGTACTTTTAAACCTCAACTGCTCATCGAAAGAGTAGTGGAATAATCAAGTCATAAGTAAAAGCCTCGTTATTTAACGGGGCTTTTTATTATCTATTATTCACATTTGGAACGAAAATGGTTACATTGTCACATTGAGTTGAAATTAAAACAGAGTGAAATCGATTGCTTTTAAGCGGTTAGTTACGATTTTTATCGCAGAAACTTGATTGTAATTGTTTGTTTTATATTTGAAAATCTTATAAAGATATAGGTTTTTACTTATTACGTTCATTTTCATTGAATTACGATGAAAAACGGTAAATAATATTGTCCCGTTTATACGGGGCTTTTTTCTTTCGGAGGCACAATGCTTTACCGTCTAGCCAGAACTGGCTTTTTCCAACTCGATGCCGAGAAGGCACATGATCTTGCAATCAAGAACTTCCAACGCTTTAACGGCACACCACTTGATCTCTTTTACCGCCAACAGTTACCAACTCGTCCAGTTGAGTGTATGGGTCTAACATTCCGTAACCCTGTTGGTCTTGCGGCTGGTTTAGATAAAAACGGCGAATGTATTGAAGCATTTGATGCCATGGGCTTTGGCTTTGTCGAAGTCGGCACTGTAACGCCACGACCACAACCAGGTAATGATAAACCACGCCTATTCCGTTTAGTGGAAGCAGAAGGGATCATCAACCGCATGGGCTTTAATAACCTAGGCGTTGATAATTTGATCGAGAATGTTAAACGAGCAAAATTCAATTGTGTTCTCGGAATTAATATCGGTAAAAATAAAGATACGCCAATTGAGAAAGGGGCAGAGGACTACCTGATTTGTATGGAAAAAGTGTATGAGTATGCTGGCTATATTGCAGTAAACATCTCATCGCCAAACACTCCAGGCCTTCGTTCACTTCAATATGGTGAAGCGCTTGATGAACTGCTTTCCGAATTAAAGGCGAAACAAGCGGAGTTATCAGAGAAGTACAACAAGTACGTCCCGTTAGCATTAAAGATTGCGCCAGATTTAAGTGACGATGAAATCTGCCAAATTTGCGATTCTTTATTGAAAAACAATATAGATGGTGTGATCGCGACTAACACAACTTTGGATCGCACGATCGTAGAAGGGATGAAACACGCCAATGAGGCAGGTGGCTTGAGTGGTCGCCCTGTGCAATCACGCTCTACGGAGGTCGTACGTAAGCTTCATGAAGAGCTTGGAGACAAACTTCCAATTATCGGTGTTGGTGGTGTAGATTCCTATGTTGCAGCCAAAGAAAAGATCATGGCAGGCGCTAAACTTGTTCAAGTCTACACTGGCTTTATTTACCACGGCCCAGGTCTCGTACGTGATATTGTTAAGAATCTTTAACATATACATCAAAAACTACTGAAAAATCAGTACCTGTTACATAAAAAAGAGGACTTTGTTTCCTCTTTTTTTTTATCCGTTCGTTTGTAGAATTTAAAAATCACGAGTAGGTAATTAAGCGTCTTACCTCTTTACCACTGATTTAACTAGTCAAGAGAGAACGGAATAATGCTTAAACCCAGCGACAAATGGAATTGGTATTTTGACGAGCAAAAAGCTTGCTTAATGCTGGATCTGGGGGAGGAAATGATTTTCCAAACCAATCTATCCCGAAAATTGTTGGTTAACTGTGCCTTCTCAAACAGTGAATTTACCGTTGATGACGCCAGCGCATTTCAAACGTTTAATGAGCGCATTCGCTGTCTCGATATCAGTGAATATCGCCAAGCTGAATTAACACTGTATTGTGTTGCTGCAAAGCGTTTTCATAAACCTGTACAGCCTAAGAGCTGGTTCTTCGATGCACAGTCCTCTGATTATGAACCTCAAGAAGGGGACATGGTCTTTCTCACAAATCAATATTCTGATGGTATGTTCATCGTTCTAGAACCAGGCGAAACATCGAGCTTATGTGCTTATGTTAACCAAGAAGCCTTTGTTCTTGATGGCAACAAGGCGCTTCAATTTGGGCAGCCGATTAAAGTAATGCATGATCGCATGGCTTGTGCAAATCACCTCTTTGTAATGACCCCTATGGCAATGGTGGGTTAAAGCTGTTTAATTTTTCTTTATTTCGTTCCTTTGTTTGCCTTAATCGACCTTATTGGGTCGATTTTTTTTGTCCTTTCCTCTGACACTCCAATCCGAAAGACCATGAAACTGTTTGTTTTCTATGCATGCAAACATGAAGCTGGTCACTTTTATTTTACTTATTTCAATTTGATTACTCCTTTAATTAGGCAACCTAGCGCCTAAAACAACCCTATTTATTCCCCTATAAAGGGCATTTGTAAGTAATTTACATCAACCAATCACGACTGGTATATACCAAAATGCATGTAAATAAGTATTCACTTCTTCTAAAGGAAACAAAATACGTTCATGAATGAAAAACATTCAAACTAAAGATTTTAAAATTTTAGATCATTTGAGTGGTGATGATTTGAACTAACGGGTGGGAAAATACCTTTAAAAACGAGGCATTGATCGTAAAGTCAGGTATAATTGAAGCCATTTTTTATCAGCGAAAGAACACTATGAATCAATATCTCGCGGTAACTTCAAATGGCATGGAAAATTTGCTTGTTGAAGAACTGACTAAACTAGGCATTGAAAATGCGAAACCAGTACAGGCAGGCGTAAAATTTAAAGCGACAAACGAACAGGTTTATCGCTGTTGTTTGTGGAGCCGTTTAGCGTCTCGATTTGTACGTGTTTTATCTGAGTTCACGTGTAACAACGACATGGACTTGTATCTATCCACTTCCACTATTAACTGGGTTAACCAATTTCATAGCTCTAAACGCTTTGTTGTGGACTTTAACGGCACAAACCGTGAGATTAGAAATAGCCAATACGGAGCTATGAAGGTCAAAGATGGCATCGTAGATTGCTTTGAGAATAAAGGCTTGCCACGTCCTAATATCAGCAAAGAACGCCCAGATATTCGTATTCACGTTCGTTTGCATAAAGATAAAGCGTTGCTTGGGATAGACATGGTAGGTAGTGGTCTTCATCAGCGTGGTTATCGACCAGAATCGGGTCGTGCGCCATTACGTGAAACGCTTGCTTCTGCGATTATCATGCGTTGTGGCTGGGATGGGCATCAACCATTACTCGATCCAATGTGTGGTTCTGGTACTTTGCTTATTGAAGCGGCAATGATGGCAGCCAACATGGCACCTGGCGTTAAGCGCAAACAATGGGGCTTCGAAGTTTTGGAAGACTTTGAACCGGAGACCTGGGCTGAGATTAAATCAGAGGCTAATGTTCAAGCTAGACGGGGTGTCAAGAAAGTTGACGCTAAGTTTTTTGGATTCGATAACGACCCCAAAGTATTAAAAGTCGCTCAAGAAAACGCCCGCAGAGCAGGTGTTGAAGAGTTGATTGAGTTTGCGCAAGGTGATGCTGCAACTATTACTCGTCCCGCAGGATTTGAACACGGTGTTATCGTTTCAAACCCACCTTACGGTGAGCGTCTAGGAACTGAGCCGGGGCTGATTGCGCTCTATACCGCATTCGGTGGACAGCTAAAATCTGAGTTTGGCGGATGTAAAGCATCTATCTTCTCTAGCTCAGACGAGCTCTTGAGTTGCCTTCGTATGCGCGCTGATAAACAGTTTAAATTGAACAATGGTGCGTTACCGTGTAACCAAAAGAACTACAGCATTGCCGAGCGCAGCGCTGATGAAGTTAAAGGTGCAGATACTAACGTTCAAATCGCACCAGACTTCTCAAACCGTTTGAAGAAAAACATTGGCAAGATTGGCAAGTGGGCGCGTAAAGAGAAACTAGACTGCTACCGTATCTACGATGCAGACCTTCCAGAATATAACGTAGCGATCGACGTGTACGGCGATCAAATTGTGATTCAAGAGTACGCAGCACCTAAGAACATCCCTGAAGAAAAAGCCAAGCGTCGTCTAACGGACATTATCCGTGCGACGATTCAGGTGACAGGTGTCGAAGCGAACAAAGTTGTACTGAAAGTTCGTGAGAAGCAGAAAGGTCGAAGCCAGTACCAAAAATTAGGTCAGGTATCAGAGACGCTCGAAGTAAACGAGTACGGTGTGAAGCTGATCGTGAACCTTCATGACTACCTAGACACAGGCCTGTTCTTGGATCATAAGATCACTCGTCGTCGTCTTGGCGAAATGGCACAGGGTAAAGATTTCCTTAACTTGTTTGCTTACACTGGTAGTGCAACAGTGCACGCTGCAGTTGGTGGTGCGCGTTCCACTACAACTGTCGATATGTCAAACACCTACTTGAACTGGGCGAAAGACAATATGCAGCTTAATGGCTGTGTAGGGCGCCAACATAAATATGAACAAGCGGACTGTTTGCAATGGCTAGAAAACGCAAAAGGTGAGTACGACTTGATCTTTATTGACCCACCTACGTTCTCTAACTCTAAGCGTATGGAAACATCATTCGATGTACAACGTGACCACATTAAGCTAATGAAGAACCTCAAACGTTTACTGAGAAGTGAAGGCACAATCGTATTTTCAAATAACAAACGTCATTTCAAGATGGATGAAGAATCACTCGCTGAATTGGGTTTGAAGGCTCAGAATATTTCTTCTCAAACGTTACCATTAGATTTTTCGCGTAATAAACAGATTCATAACTGTTGGCTAGTAACGCACGCGTAGTATAAACAAAAGGATTAATACGTGCTGATATTGTATAGCACGGAGGGATGCCATCTTTGTGAGATGGCATTTGCTCTAGTAGACCAAGTCGGTTTGGCCGAGCAAACAGATATCATTGATATTGCGTTTGATGATGTACTATTTTCTCGTTACGGCGTCACAATACCCGTATTAAAATATCAAGATTCTGAGTTGAACTGGCCGTTTGACTTAGAACAACTCACACATTGGTTGGATAATAATGGCATTACTTACCATTCATAACGCACAACTTGCATTTGGTGACCACCCATTGCTAGACAAAGCGGAGTTCGCTCTTCAAGAAAACGAACGCGTTTGTTTAGTTGGTCGTAACGGAGCAGGTAAGTCCACGTTAATGAAAGTGCTTGCCGGCGACATTTTGTTGGATGATGGCAAGATTCAAATAACTCAAGACGTAGTAGTTTCTCGGCTTGAACAAGATCCACCGCGCAATCAAGAGGGTACGGTTTACGAATACGTATCTGGCGGTTTGGCTGAAATCGGCGAACAATTGAAGATTTATCACGATCTTCTCGATCTTGTTGCTCAAGACCCAAGTGAGAAGAACATTAACCGTTTGGCGAAAGTTCAAGAGCAGCTTGATCATTCTAATGCTTGGCGCTTTGATGACCGTGTTAAGAACGTACTTGGCGCTTTAAAACTAAGCCCTGAAACCAAACTGACCGATCTATCCGGTGGCTGGCAACGTAAAGCTGCTTTAGCTCGTGCGCTGGTTTGTGATCCTGATGTATTGCTTCTTGATGAACCAACAAACCATCTCGATGTGACAACGATCGAATGGTTAGAGAACTTCTTAAAAGACTTCAAAGGCTCGATCATCTTTATTTCTCACGACCGTGCATTCATCAAGTCGATGGCGACACGCATCGTCGACTTAGATCGCGGTCAATTAGCTTCTTTCCCTGGTAATTACGAACAGTATTTGAATGACAAAGAAGAAATGCTTCGCGTCGAAGAAATGCAGAATGCTGAGTTCGATAAGAAACTAGCTCAGGAAGAAGTGTGGATTCGTCAAGGCATTAAAGCACGTCGTACTCGTAATGAAGGCCGTGTTCGAGCCCTTAAAAAACTTCGTGAAGAGCGTCGTGACCGTCGTGAAGTTCAAGGTAAAGTTAACCTAAACATCGATGATGCTTCTCGTTCAGGTAAGATTGTATTTGAAGCAGAAAATGTATCTTTTGCTTACGAAGGCAAGACAATTGTCGACGACTTTAGCTTTAACATCATGCGTGGTGACCGTATTGCACTTATCGGACCAAATGGCTGCGGTAAGAGTACGGTACTTAAATTGCTACTAGGGCAATTGTCAGCGCAGTCTGGTCGTTTACACTGCGGAACAAAATTAGAAGTCGCGTACTTTGATCAGTACCGAGAGATTTTGGATCCAGAAAAGACAGTGATCGATAACTTAGCGGATGGGAAACAAGAAGTAATGGTTGGGGGACGTCAGCGTCATGCGCTGAGTTATCTTCAAGACTTCTTATTTGCACCTAAGCGCGCCAGAACCCCGGTTAAGGCACTTTCTGGTGGTGAGAAAAACCGATTATTGCTAGCCCGTATCTTGTTGAAACCAAACAACTTACTTATTCTTGATGAACCAACTAACGATTTGGATATCGAAACGTTGGAACTTTTAGAAGAAATGCTTGCCAATTATCAGGGTACATTATTGTTAGTGAGTCACGACCGTGAGTTCGTAGACAACACAGTAACAACCAGCTGGATTTTTGAGGGTAACGGTATAATCGAAGAGTTCGTTGGTGGTTATCATGATGCTAAACACCAACGTGACCAAGTTCTTGCTTCGCGCAACCAGGTTGAAAAAGCAACGAAGAAAGAGAAAGTGGTTGAGGAAACTCCCAAAACTACGCAACCTAAGAACAATTCGAAGAAGTTATCGTATAAGCTGCAAAGAGAATTAGAGGCTCTACCAGCTAAACTTGAACAATTAGAGTCGGATATCGAGAGCCTTCAGGAGCAAGTGAACGATCCAGAGTTCTTTGCTAAACCTGTAGAGCAAACTCAGCCGGTATTGGAACAGCTTGCTGCACTAGAGCAGGAGTTGGAAATCGCATTCGAGAGATGGGAAGAACTCGAAGCAATGCAACAGGATAGTTAAGAATTCAATGAATTGTAGTAATAAATTCAAATTGACCGCCATTGCAATGATGGTTGGTACCACAATGAACGCACAGGCGGCATTGTATCAAGTTGTTGAGGTTTCACCTCAGGATCATGGTTCAAACGGTGACTACCAAACGGCTTACGGGGTTGCAATTCAACAGGGCGATGCAGGTACAGATCCTTCAACAGGTTCACCTTTCGCTTTAGGCTGCTTTGATGCAGCAGCAAACTGCACGCCAGAGCAGTTTAAACTTGCAATGGAAACTCGCACTACACCGATTTCAGCGACACAAGCCGTGGATGGGAACAGCTATCGTGAAGAAATCCCATTCGGATTAGACGCTGGCTTTTATTACATCCAAGAACTCAAAGACTTTGAGCGTTACTGTTACAACCAGCTTCGCTATTCCACCTGTGACTCATGGGCTTCAGTAAACTGGACGCCGTGGAATAAAGAACGTAGTAAAGACTTTACTTCTAATGCGTTAGCGTTCATAGAAGAAGATTCTGCTGCTTATAAAAATGAATATAACAATGTTATCAACCAGCTTACCGAGGATGGTGCAGCTGTCGGTAATCAGAGTAAAGTTAGCACAGAAAATGCTTCTACATTAGAAACACGAAATACCGTAGTTGCACCAGTAGAGCCAAATATTCTTACTGGCGATAGTGACGCAAGTGTTGTGCAAAGCCATGCTTGGAGCACAGACGGCATTTTTACTGTTGGCAGTGTTTCTCGAACAGCAAGCAATACCAATGGATCTCACCACACATCAAAAGCAGCGATTTGGGATCAAAGCGGAACCGTCAGTGAATTGGCTTGGCCTAGTGGCACATCTAAAGATGGAGAAAGGTTAGCTCAAGGGAGCATGCGTGACCTTGTCACTGATGGAACAACGGTCTATGGCGTAGGTTACAACACTTACAGTGATGATAACTACCTGAATGCGACTGTTTTTGTCGGAACTCTAGAAGCCGAAGGTAGCGTTGAAAACGCAACTTGGAAAAATAAAGTTGTTGTAGGAGCTAGACAGCGCGAAGGTGATGATACGGTTCATACAAACTCACGCTTAACCGACGTTAACTCTAATTTTGTTGCTATTGGTGAAGCGAAACGTTCGGGCGGATACTTAATGCCAACGGGCTCTGCTCCGAATCGTCTCTTTATCGTAGATGATGTTCGTAAGGATTCTATTAGCGCTTTTTACCCAACTACTGGCATTTTCTTTAGCGGTGCGGGCGGTAAGATGGGCGGTATCAACTCTTACAATGAAATCGTCGGGCAACTTGATGCGGAAACGACTCGTGAAGACGATGGCAAGCCACGTCGTAAGCGCGGTTTTATCTATCCATATAGCCTAGGTGGCGAGACTAGTGAACGTGCTGCAACATTGTTTAATGGAAAAGCTTGGTTCCTAGACAGTTTGACTAATGGCGGTGATTACTCTGAACAAAACAATCAGTTCCGTATTATCGACGCAACTGATATCAATGATGCAGGTGTGATCTCTGGTACTGCTATGAAATGTGCAGGTGGTTATAGCACAACAGCAAACAATGCGACATGTAGCTCTGAAGAGCAAATTGTAGCAGTCAAACTAGTACCTATTGCTGACGCAACTAAGGACGACATCGTATCTCGAAGCATTGACTCAACGACGACAGAGCGTCAAGGTGCAGGCCTTGGTTGGTTAGCTTTGACCATGCTTGGATTGTTTGGGTTCCGTAGAAAATAGTTAAAAATCGTCAGTAATTTTTAAATCAAGCAGAGGCTCACACATTTGAGTCTCTGCTTTTTTTATGCCTTGAGAAATTGCCTACTTTGATCGATTCTTATAAGTGGAGTCATAAAAACTCCATCAAAGTTTCACAATAACAGCTGTACGTTAGTAAATGGACCTGTATGAGGAATTAACTATGAAGAGACAAAAGCGTGATCGCCTAGAACGAGCTCAATCTCAAGGCTACAAAGCTGGATTGAATGGAAGGTCTCAAGAGGCTTGCCCATATCAACAAGTTGATGCTCGGTCGTATTGGTTAGGTGGTTGGCGTGATGCCAGAGATGAAAGACAATCTGGTCTCTACAAATAAACTCTCCACATACAAAAAGAAGGATTCGAAAGGGCTCTACGGAGCCTTTTCTACATTATAGGGACATAGGGAAGTAGGTTAACACTCGATAACAAAAAGGCTCCTAAATAGGAGCCTTAATAAATCGATTAAAATCGTGATTAGAAGCTTGAAGTGTCTTGGAACAAGCCAACTTTCAAATCTTTTGCTACGTAGATTTCTTTGCCGTCCACACATACACGACCGTCGGCCAAACCCATCACAAGTTTACGGTTTACAACGCGTTTCATGTGGATTTCGTACGTCACTTTTTTCGCTGTTGGCAGGATCTGACCTGTAAACTTCACTTCGCCAACACCCAGAGCACGACCTTTTCCTTTGCCACCAACCCAGCCAAGGAAGAAACCAACAAGTTGCCACATCGCATCAAGGCCAAGACAACCCGGCATTACTGGGTCGCCAGGGAAGTGGCAGTCAAAGAACCACAAATCTGGAGTAATATCCAATTCCGCCAAGATCAAACCTTTACCAAAATCGCCTTCAGTCTCAGACATTTTAGTAACACGATCCATCATTAGCATGTTTGGCGCAGGAAGCTGAGGGTAACCAGGCCCAAACAGTTCGCCTTGGCTAGAAGCAAGTAGATCGTCACGGTTATAAGAATCACGTTTGTTTTGCATTATCAATTACTCCAATTTTTGATAGCTGCATCTTAGTGAACACGTGTACGCTAAACAACTCCGATCAGTACTAGACAAACCAGTTTTTGATGCGCTGCACAATTCCTTCTGGATGCTCATGTCTTTCAAAGTTTTCAATACGTTCCGCTATTTTGCCAATAATGCTATCGTCTTCACCTCTAAAAGGTTTATTCATTACAATCGGAATAGCTTCATCTACGGTAGAAACGGACCAAATATGGAACTCACCATTTTTAATGCTTTCTATTACATCTTTATGTAATGCAAGGTGTTTAAGGTTTGATTTTGGCATCACAACACCTTGATTTCCTGTAAAACCTTGATGTTTACAAACCTGATAAAAGCCTTCAATTTTTTCGTTCAAGCCACCGACGGCTTGCACTCGACCAAACTGATCAACAGCTCCTGTAACAGCAACTTGTTGATTAATTGATGATTCAGATAAAGCACTCACCAAGCAACAAAGTTCTGCAAGAGATGCACTGTCACCATCAACTTCACTATAAGACTGTTCAAATACGATGGAGGCAGAGTAAGGCAGTGGTTCATCCAGTTTCAGAGCAGAGCTCAAGAAAGCTTGCATAATCATCATGCCTTTTGCATGTAGATTGCCTCCAAGCTCAGCTTTGCGCTCAACATCGGAAACATCGCCATCACCAAAATGAATTACACAAGATATTCGTGCAGGCTCACCATAGCTGACAGGGTGCCCAGCCATATCAATAACGGTTAGGCCATTGATTTGACCAACTTGTTCCCCAGTTGTCTCAATGATGACTTGGCCATCTAAAATATCGTACACGGCACGCTGAGGAAGGTAAGATTCTCGGTAATACTTGTCGTCAATCGCTTTATCTAACGACTTGTAATCTAATGCTCGGCCATCACTGAACTGGCTGGCAAGCGTTAGAAGTTGAGAGTGCCACATTACTCCTAAAGGCAGATAATGTTGATCTTCAGTAAATCTCATACCGGCCAGCAACAATCTTCTAAAACCACATTCGGTTAAGTGAGGCAGCTGATATTGAGAACATATCCAGTTCACCAAACCAAAGTAATCTGTCAAATTCTGCTCTGACAGATGAATATCTTCTTCAACTTCCGTATACATGGCAAAGCCAGAACAGAAGTCTTCATCGATGTATTCTAGCTCTGCTAACTGACTTCTTTCTCCTGTTACAATCAGTTTTACATCATAAGCTTTAGCTTGCGGTACTGAAGTAGGTAAACGAGTAGGGCTTAGGTTCAGTGGCTCGATAAGGTTTTGTTGAATTGCAGACTTTATATTTGGCCAAAGTCCTGGGTTAGCCAAAATTAGATTAGCCGGTACAATTAAGTAACCGCTATCTGCCTGTGAAATTAAGCCAGGTTGGAAGGCAATATCACCACTTAAATCGACACTGTAACGGTCAAATAAGCGTTTGGCATCAAGTGATTCCGACAAAACAATCGCAGCGTTAGACTGGCTCTGAAGAGCTTTACTGATGAACTCTCTATAGACAGAATTATCTACGCAGTTAATGAGTAGTACTCGCGTCAATCCAGAAATTTTTGAAAAACGAGATATCGTTGCCGACATTCTCGGTTGGAGCTCAGTAAAAGACTTCTTTGGTAACGAAGGTGCAGACTTTAAAAGTGCTTCGTACTGCTCAAGTGAAGGTGTTACGTCTTGCCAATTAAGTTGGTTCATTAAAATTCATCGTAATTCAATCTTGCCGACATTATAACGAAACGGACTATAACACCCTAGCACCAATTTGGTTTGCTCTCGGCATTCATCTCTCAATGAACAATACTTAGACAAATGAGTGATCAACATCGATACTTCTAAGAGTTTTATTTGCCCAAGTAAACCATCTGGGTTACGCTGTCACTAGGTTATGTTTATGGGTCGGAACAAATGAAATATCAGCAGCTTGAGAATCTAGAATGTGGGTGGAAATGGAAGTATCTCATCAAAAAATGGAAAGATGGTGAAGCGATTACCCGACATATTGATACAAGCGAAGCAGATGCAGCGGTCGCAGAACTAAAACGCCTTGAACACGAGCCTACACTTGTCTTAGCTTGGATAGAAAACCACATGTCAGAAGAGTTAGATAATAAACTCAAGCAGGCTATCCGAGCGAAACGGAAACGTCACTTCAATGCAGAGCAAGTCCATACAAAGAAGAAATCCATTGATTTAGATTACCGAGTTTGGGAAAAGCTTTCTAGTAGAGCGAATGAACTTGGTTGTACGTTATCTGACGCAATTGAATATTTGCTTTCCGAAGCGTCGAGAAGTGAAAAAGCGAGTCAAAAAGTTACCTCAATTAAAGAGGATTTGAGTAAATTGCTATCTAGCTAGGATAGGGAGTGCCAAATGTTATATGTAATCTTAATTGCAGCCATCGTGATCTTTTGGTTGATCGCAGTCGATAGGCCGGTGTTAAAAGTAAAGTTCGATAATGGCCATATTAGTAACGTAAAAGGGCATCTACCTCCTTCTTTCAAACACAACTTACAGGATATTAGTGAGCATAACCCGTTTACTGGTGAAATGAAGGTGTATAGCCAACGAACAGGAATGCGCTTAAGCTTTTCCAAAGGCATTCCCAAAAAAGTTCAACAGAGGATTCGTAACGTTTTTCCGCACCAGGGCTTCAAAGCAAACAAAGGCAAGAAGCGCGCTTAATTACATATCAGTTACTTCATCATGTTAAATGGGACGCAATGTGGCGTCCCATTTTCGTATCTACAGAAAAATTACTTATCATCGAACAATCAACAACATAAACGGACCAAAACGATGAGATACGTTGTAACTTTAATGGTATTGATCTTTGCAAGTAATTCAGTTTTTGCTGACGATTCAGAAACGAACCTGTTGGCTAAAAAGATTAAGACTAAGCTTCAAAAGAAAGTAGACAATAAGTTTGATGGCTATCAAGGTTATTGTGACGTCATGATAGAAATGGAGCACAAAAGTAAAAACGCAGTAATAAAAAGAGTAACCAGCAGTGGTGACCAAAAAGTGTGTAGGTACGTTAAGTCCAACTTGAAGAAAGGAAAACGCTATCGTTACAAATACCCCGAAAAGTACATTCGCCTCCATATAACCACAGGCTTATAAATGTTTCAGAACGCAACTGAGCTCGTGATTTTTGGCAGATTTCGTTGCGGAGCGATTAGAGCGTTTAGCTGATTTTTGCTGTTGTACGAGGCGAGTATGAAAGGCTTTTTTGTTTGGTAGCGCTTAAGTTAGTAATCGTGATGCCATTGAATGGCAAATTCAGTGAGTTGGCCATCATCACCATACATAGATTGATTCAGGTGCTTACGGAAGAACACGCCAGTAAGTCGAGGACTAAGCGCGCATCAATTTTCAATAAGAGATTTGATTTGCTTCGTAAGCATAACCACAAACCAAACTAGCGATTGCAAGCCCACAGAAACCTCGGTTAAAGCTGTTAATCTTAGGATGACATTAAAGTAGCTAAAACCGGACATTATTGCTTTGAGTTTACACTCCCCTCAGTGCGCATTATATGTGTTATGTTAAATTGTATATTGCCATACGCTAAATGTTGTCTGAGTATGCTCCTATTCCCCTGCAGATTTTAAATTTAAGGGCCTTACTGTGAGCATTAAACATAATGGTTATTTACCATAAAATACTTAATATAGATCTTAATAATCTATCGATTGTTAAGATCTATATTAACGCCTTTTTACTTATTGAAATGACTGTATAGCTTCAAAGATATCTTGTCTTCTAACTGGCTTGGAAATGAATCCGTCCATCCCGGCATCCAGGCATTTATCTCTATCGCTTTCTAGCGCATGTGCAGTTAACGCTATAATTGGAGTATTGAGGCCTTTATCTCGAATAAGCCTTGTTGCAGTAATTCCATCCATCACCGGCATCGAGACATCCATGAGAATCAAATCGATTAAATCCTCATGCTCCTCTAAAAATGTTAATGCCTCTGCTCCATGGCTTGCGATATGAACATTATGGCCAAGCTTATTTAAGATAAGCTTTATTACGAACTGATTCGATTCGGTATCTTCTACGACGAGAAGTTCCATTGCTTTTGTCGGTTGATTGGTTTCGATTCTAACTGGACGATTTTGATTACAACGAGTCAAAACTGGAATCGAAATCGTAAAGGTTGAACCAACATGCTCATCACTTTTAACGGCAATCTTTCCACGCATCATTTCGACTAAATGCTTGGTTATTGCGAGCCCCAGTCCTGTACCACCGAAGCGTCTCGTGATGGAACGGTCTCCTTGATGAAATGCCGTAAACAAGTGCTCTTGCTTTGCTTTAGATATACCAATTCCAGTGTCAGATATTGAGATCACAAGTTCAGCATCTTGCTCAGATACAGAAACTTTTACTTCACCTTCGTCTGTAAACTTTATTGCATTCCCTATTAGATTAAACAGAATTTGAGATAACCGCGTGGAGTCAATCCAAAATTGTTTGTCATTAGTGACAGTACAGTTGAGCTTGAATTTAAGATTTTTCTTCTTAGCTATTTGTTTTTGCTGAGAAATAACAAAAGTGACAGTGTCTCTTAAGTTAATCCATTGTTCATTGAGCTGAAAGCGACCTGACTCGATTTTAGAAAGATCAAGAATGTCACTGATTATCGCGAGAAGTAACTCTGCAGAGCACTCCATTTGGCTCAAAGCATCAATTTGTTCTTCTGACAAGGTTGATTGCTTCAGTATATCTAGCATTCCAAGAACGGAATTTAAAGGGGTTCTTATTTCATGACTCATCATCGCTAAGAACTCCGACTTAGACCGGTTCGCAAGCTCTGCTTCTTCTCTTGCTTTAGCGAGCTGAGTTGTTCTTACTTCAACGATACGTTGTAACTTCTCTTTGGTCTCGATATCAATGACCGCCCTTTCAATTAAGGGACGAAACCGCCTCAAGGTTTCCTTATTCTCTATGCTAAAGTGCCCTTTCTGAGCTCCAATAAGTAGGATTACGGTTTGCGTTACTTCTGAACGTATACCAGTTAAAACGACCGAGTTTACATGGCTTTTTATAAAGCTGTTTAAGTTAACAAACTCAGCGAGTTTATCTGGCTCGAACAGTAGAATGCATTCACCATTGAGAGCTCTTTGATAGGTGTTACCGTGTAACCAGGATACATTATCAAATACGCTATTAGTTGATATCAATGTCTTGAAGGGATATCGTTCACCATCACGAGTCAGTACAATAAAATCATCGAAGTTGATGTACTTTTTGAGGACATTGTTTAATCCCGTAAATATCTCATGCCGATTCTTTGCCTCACTCATCGCAGATATCGCGGAAAGAATGGCCTTGTTTTCATCAGCGAGTAGTCGTTCTCTTTGTCTCGCCTGCTTTAGCTCAACTAACGCTTCTTGAAGCGCTTCCTGTTGATATATGTCTAAGTATTTATCTTTCATAAGGTTTATGGAATATAGCCGATGAAATCATCAGGTTTCCATGTCCATTCTCACCACCAATAAATCTACCTTGCTCGCCGAAAGTAAAAGGGCAAATAAAAGGCAAATGTTCTAGTTCTTGGTTAATTTGTTCACAAACGCTATTCATGTCTTGCATTAAGTGCAACATGGGACCTGCGCAAAAGATATTTATCACTCCAATTTTTCGAGACTCTTCTAATTTTTGGTTAAAAGCGGCATTGACGACTTTTGCAGCGCGCGCAACGAGATGCTCACGACTTCCTTTCATTAATGTGAGCTCGTCACCCTCTTCTATTCGTGTAAACAACTCGATTCCACCATCTTGCGTCTCACGGATCGGATGGGATAACTTGTAATATGGGCGATCATAGAGATGACCTGCGATCCGCCCTAATGGATAAGCACTCGAGTTTGTAAACAGCATATTATCTTTACCTACTTGGTTATCCTGGTGATTTGTCCACCTTCTATAAACATTGAGCGCAGGTTCGTTATCAATTTCAAGTAAGCATCTATCGTTGGTCTTGGTTGCAACACCTTTGATATTAGTTGGTGTATGTCCAGCGCTAAAAGCGATATCAACAGGTTGAGAGGAGTAAAAGAGAGTTAAGCTTAAACCTGAAGTTTGAGAGCCTTGGGCGGTTATCACAGACCATTTCCCAGCGATGTTATTATCAGCGGCCGAACCACCAATAATTGGAATTAGAGTTCCAAATCTTTCATCTATAGACGCAATGATTGATTCCTCTTGCCCTGGTGTAGCATGAAGTAGAATTAAGTTTGGTACTTCTCCTACACGGTTTGCGTTCTCAAGGGCCATATCCAAAGCCTTGGTGACGCTGTCACCTGAGTTGTGATTAGAAATACCAGTACCATAAGCATGAGGACCTGTATCATAAACAGCAAGTGCCGCAATTACTGGGCCTGTATGAAAGCCCTGATCTGTCATTACGGCTTGACATGAACTGGCGCCATGAAAAGGCACACCAGGAAAATGCGCAAGAAACGCTTCTCGAATCAACTCAAAATTGTATTCTTCCGTGTAGTAACACATCACGTAAGACAAGCTCTGTTGTGTCAATTCGGACCTGAGCGTTTTTATCGCTGAGTCTTCATCTTTAATATGAGTAAAAACTGATTGGCAATGCATACGATTTTATAATTGGATATCACTCTGCTGTTATACCATTCCAACCAATTTTCTCTAGGTAAGAAGGTGTTAATTTCACTAATAAGTTACGATTATCTCGTGATAGATCGTATTTATAATTGAACTACAACAATGTTTTCACCTTTTTTAAAGGTGATTTTTTTCGATTCAGGCATGATGTCCCATTCTACTGACTTATGCTTCTCATTGAGATTGATAAAATTACCAGATTGATTTAGATCAATTTTTAGAGTGCTACTTTCTGTCGTTTCGAGCGAAATTCCCATTGAGTCACGATTAATCGTGATTATTTCTCCTTCAATTGTTACATCGCATCGTTCTTTTTGTGAACAGTCAACGCTATTAACACTCTCGTGTGTAAAGGTACGCCAGAAAAATGCGCCTATTAAAACACTGAGCATGATTAAGATTTGTGCAAGTCGCGCCTTTGTTAACTTTTGTGCAGGCATAATTACTAATATCCTTGTTACAAACTTCAAACTTTTTAAATAAAAAATGATTTCCAGAGGTCCAGTAAGGTTACTACCCTGTCATTGAATTGTTAATTCAAGTATAGTGTCACGCTGAAAATGCCACTTTTTATTAAAGTCAGCAATGGAAATAAGGTGATGATAACACTTGAATTCTAGAGTTTACTTGGGTGGTGTTACGACGCAAGTCGTGTTGGAAGTAAAAGTGTAGTTAATTAGAAATTGGAAGCATGCAAATGAGCCAAGTAAAGCAGCTTGAACAAAACTACAACTATACAGTCGTTCGCCAATTTACCCTTGTGACCATTTTATGGGGCATAGTTGGTATGGCTGTTGGTGTTTTGATTGCCGCTCAATTAGTTTGGCCACAGCTAAACTTTGATACGCCGTGGTTGACGTACAGTCGCTTACGTCCACTGCATACTAATGCGGTAATTTTTGCGTTTGGTACCAGTGCTCTGTTCGCAACGTCTTATTATGTTGTACAGCGCACATGTCAAACACGTCTTTTTGGTGGCCCACTCGTTGCCTTCACCTTTTGGGGTTGGCAAGCAATCATCCTGGCAGCAGCCATTACTTTGCCTCTCGGTTTAACATCGGGTAAAGAGTATGCTGAGCTAGAATGGCCTATTGATATCGCAATTGCGCTAGTATGGGTATCATATGCGGTGGTGTTCTTCGGCACACTGGTGAAACGAAACACGTCACACATATATGTGGCAAACTGGTTCTTCGGTGCCTTTATTATCACAGTAGCAGTACTTCACATCGTGAACAGCATGGCTATTCCTGTGTCACTCGGTAAATCTTACTCGATTTACTCGGGCGCAGTGGATGCGATGGTTCAGTGGTGGTATGGACACAATGCGGTAGGTTTCCTACTGACCGCTGGTTTCCTAGGTATGATGTACTACTTCGTTCCTAAACAAGCTGAACGTCCTGTTTATTCTTACCGTCTATCTATCGTTCACTTCTGGGCACTTATTTCTCTATATATTTGGGCAGGCCCTCACCACCTTCATTATACAGCGCTACCAGACTGGACTCAGTCTCTAGGTATGGTTATGTCGCTGGTTCTATTTGCTCCTTCTTGGGGTGGTATGATCAACGGTATTATGACGTTATCTGGTGCATGGCATAAGCTTCGTTATGACCCTATCCTACGTTTCCTAATCGTTTCACTGTCGTTCTACGGTATGTCTACCTTTGAAGGCCCGATGATGTCGATTAAGACGGTTAACGCACTTTCTCACTACACAGACTGGACCATTGGTCACGTTCACTCTGGTGCGTTAGGTTGGGTTGCGATGGTTTCTATCGGCTCTGTATATCACTTGGTACCTCGCCTATTTGGCCAGGAGCGTATGTACTCTGTTGGTCTAGTTAATGTGCATTTCTGGCTAGCAACAATCGGTACCGTTCTTTACATCGTTGCGATGTGGATCTCTGGTGTAATGCAAGGTCTTATGTGGCGCGCGGTTAACTCTGACGGTACGCTAACTTACAGCTTTGTTGAGTCTGTAGAAGCGTCTTATCCGTTCTACTTTGTACGTTTCCTAGGCGGATTTATCTTCCTATCTGGTATGTTCCTAATGGCATATAACACGTACAAAACGGTAAGTGCACCAAAAGAAAGCCTAAAAGCTATCCCACATCCGGCATAAGGAGATTTAAGAATGAGTAATAATTCTAATAATCGCCATGAAATCTTAGAACGTAATGTCGGTTTGTTGGCTATTTTTATCGTGTTTGCTATCAGTTGGGGCGCTCTTGTAGAGATCACTCCTCTGATTTTCCAAAAGCAAACGACTGAACCTGTAGAAAATCTGCGTGCTTACACTCCTTTGGAGATGGAAGGCCGTGATATCTACATCCGTGAAGGTTGTAACGTTTGTCACAGCCAGATGGTTCGTCCTTTCCGCTCAGAGACTGAACGTTACGGTCACTACTCTGTTGCTGGTGAGAGTGTTTGGGAACACCCATTCCTTTGGGGCTCTAAGCGTACAGGCCCGGATTTAGCTCGTGTTGGTGGTCGTTATTCTGACGAATGGCACCGTGTTCACCTGTTAGATCCTCGTGAGCTTGTACCTGAGTCAAACATGCCAGGTTTCCCGTGGCTAGCTGAAAACGTTTTAGACGGTAAGCTAACTCAGAAGAAACTTGAGCTATTTCGTGATCAGTTCGGCGTTCCATACACTGATGAAGAGATCGCGAATTCGGCTAAAGAAGTAGAAGGTAAAACAGAGATGGATGCAATCATCGCTTACCTTCAGTCTCTTGGTCATGCAATGAAGTAAGGGGATCATATGGATTTCGGTACAATTCATAGTATTTATACCGTTGTACTCTTCGCTAGTTTTATTGGCATCGTATGGTGGGCATTTAGTAAAAAGCGTAAAGCACGCTTTGAAGAAGATGCCAACTTGGTGTTTGCTGACGAAGAACAAAAGACCCCTAATAACCAAGGAGTGAAGAAGTAATGACTACATTCTGGAGTCTCTGGATTATCGTGATTACTGTCGGTACGCTAGTAGGCTGTGCGATTCTCCTGACTTGGTGCGCTAAAGATAAAATGGGCGTCGAGGAAGGGGAAGACATGGGCCACGAGTACGATGGTATTCGCGAGCTAAACAACCCTCTACCAAAGTGGTGGACTTACCTGTTTGTAAGTACATTTGTGTTCGCAGCAGTTTACCTTGCCCTATTCCCAGGTCTAGGTAGCTTCAAGGGCTTTTTAAACTGGCAGAGTTCGGCTCAAACCGTTCGCTCACTAGAAGAGTCAAAAGAAGCCATCGCTGCAGCACAAGAGAACAAGCAACTAAACCAATATGCAAAAGAACTGGATGATGCCGACGCTTACTTCGGCGAAGCATTCCGTAAACTTGCGCACAATGACAGTGGCCTACGCCCAATTCCTGAAATTGCGCAAGATCCTGAAGCATTAAAAGTTGGTCAGCGTTTGTTTTTGCAAAACTGTTCTCAATGCCATGGCTCTGATGCACGTGGTCAGAAAGGCTTCCCTAACCTGACTGATGATGCATGGCTATATGGTGGCGAGCCAGCAGCGATCGTTACAACCATCATGCACGGCCGTATTGGTCAAATGCCAGCATGGAAAGATGCCCTTGGTGAGCAAGGTGTTCAAGAAGTTGTAAGTTACACACTTAGTCTATCTGGTCGTAAAGTAAATGCTCGTGAAGCCGCGGCAGGTAAAGCACGCTTCGTAGTGTGTGCAGCTTGTCATGGTACCGATGGTAAGGGTAACCCTGCAGTCGGTGCGCCTGACCTTACAGACCAAGACTGGTTATTTGGTGACTCTCGTGCAGCTGTAACCGAAACCGTAATGAACGGCCGCTCAGGTGTAATGCCCGCGTGGAAAGACATTTTGGGTGAAGATAAAGTTCAGCTCGTTGCCTCTTATGTCTGGAGCTTAAGTAACTCAGAGAGTAAGTAACTGAGATATTAAGTAACATAGCAATAACAGCCCCTTTCATAGGGGCTGTCTTTCCTTTAAATTTAACGCCTTACATTTTTTCATTTAGCTGTTGAGAACTTTTTTATGGTAAAGCCTTGGTATAAACAATTTTGGCCGTGGTTCCTAATCATCCTTCCTCTTACTGTCGTAGTTTGGACTGTGATTACTGTGGTCGTTTTCTCGAACAACTCTGTTTCTTTAGTCGCCGAGGATTACTATAAAAAAGGCAAAGGCATTAATATCGACATTAGTAAAATGAATGTCGCTCGTGACCTAGGTCTTAACGCTGAGATTTCCTCTGAAAATAACAATGTTGTGATTGTTTTCGCTAAAGGGAAGCTACCTCATTACCCTGCTCTAACGGCCACTTTCACTCATCGTACTCTTCCTGATCGTGACTTCACAAAGCTTGTAACAGCGGATGCATCTGGTAATTACCGACTAAAAGCTGAGGAATCTATTCAAGGACCATGGTTTGTTGAACTACAACCACACGACAAGCAATGGATGATCCAAGGTAAAGTTGAGTTTCCTGCCTCTTCAACACCGTTAATGAAGTAAGCATATGTGTAAATCCTGTTATCACTGCGGTGAAGATGTACCAGCCAACACGGATTTCAAAGTAGAAATATTGGGTGAAATTCGCGACATGTGTTGTCCGGGCTGCGAAACTGTGGCGCAGACTATTGTCGATAGTGGTCTTGTATCATATTACCAATACCGCACTGCGCCTGCAGAAAAGGCAGATCTAGTACCAGAGCAACTCCAAGCTTTAATTCATTATGACAATGCGGATGTACAATCTGAATTCGTACGAAATCGCGAAAATGTTTCTGAAGTAACCCTTTCTTTGGAAGGCGTTTCATGTGCCGCTTGTGCGTGGTTAATCGAAAAGCAAGTTTCTAATACGGCCGGGTTGGTATCTATCCGTGTTAATACAACCACCAATCGAGCGTTACTAGCCTGGGATAAAACTCAGGTACGGTTAAGCGAGCTCCTTTCCGTTATTCATAAACTTGGTTACAAAGCTGCACCTTTTGAAGCAGATAAGCAAGAAGCCTCTTACCATCGAATGATGAAGCAATATCTATATCGGCTAGGTATTGCAGGTTTAGCAACCATGCAGGTCATGATGCTCGCCGTTGCACTGTATCTCGAAGTCTTTGGTGATTTAGAGCCGGAGTTTAAAAGTTACTTTCGTTGGGTAAGTTTGATTTTTGCTACTCCTGTTTTGCTTTATTCCGCTCTTCCATTTTACTTAAACGCATGGCGCAGTATCAAAGGCCGAACCCTTGGTATGGATGTCCCGGTTTCTATCGCGTTGATCTTTGCCTATGTTGCAAGTTTAGTTGCAACAGTAACTGAACAAGGCGAAGTCTTCTTTGAATCTATCTCGATGTTTACCTTCTTTTTGTTAGTAGGTCGATTCTTAGAGATGCGCGCTCGTCGCAAAGCTGCTGCAGCGAGTGGTAACCTTCTTAAGTTGATTCCTGCAATTGCTACAACGCTGGACGGTGATCAGATACCCGTGAAGACGCTAAAAGTTGGCGATCGTATTCGCGTTCTACCTGGTGAACATATCCCCGCTGACGGTAAAGTTATTTCAGGCCGTATTCATATTGATGAATCCATGCTAACGGGCGAGTCAGTGCACGTTGTGAAACGAGAAGGCGATATTGTTTATGCAGGAACGCTAAACGGAGACGAATCATTTGAACTTGAGGTAGTAAGCTCAAAGGCCGATTCAATGATTTCTAACATCGTGCGTTTACAAGATGAAGCTCAACACTCCAAACCTAAAATTGCGGAAATTGCAGACATTGTCGCCCGTTACTTTGTTGGTGTGATTCTTATCATCTCTGCTGGTACTTGGTTTTACTGGCATCAAACAAAACCAGATGATGCGTTTTGGATCATGCTGTCTGTGTTAGTCGCTACATGCCCATGTGCGCTATCTCTGGCCACTCCGACCGCTCTCACTTGTGCTACATCTAGAATGGGTAATTTTGGCATTTTGCTTCGTAAAGGCCATGTGTTTGAGACACTATGTAAGATCAACCACTTAGTTGTAGATAAAACAGGCACTCTAACGAAAGGTGATATTGAGATCTGTGAAACAAAGGTACTTAGTGATCTCCCACAGAAAGATTGTCTATCACTAGCTGCAGCTTTAGAGGCTCATGCAAACCACCCTATCGCTCGTTCTTTTGCAACTTTCACCAATGATGACTTTATCGTGTCTGATGTGCAAAACGTGATTGGGTCAGGGATTGAAGGGATATGGAATGGCAAAATCGTTAAGATAGGCAGTGCGGCTTTTGTTCAAGGCAAAGAAAGTGGTGAAAGCCAGGCGGTCTATCTGTCGGTTGATGGCAAGCATGTCGCTAGCTTTTACTACCGCGACCCTATCCGAAAAGAAAGCAAAGCCTTTATTCAACGTTTTGCTGACGCTGGAATTAAGACAACCCTGCTAACTGGTGATTCTCTCTCAAACGCCCAACCAGTGGCGAATGAAATTGGTATCGATCACATCGTCGCGTCAGCAAAGCCAGAAGATAAGCTTGCATACCTTAAGAGCTTGGACGAAAACAGTATCACTATGATGGTTGGTGATGGAATCAATGACGCGCCGACTCTCGCCGGAGCTCACCTTTCTGTCGCAATGGGCGGTGGTACAGATGTCGCTAAAGCTTCTGCAGATATGACGTTACTTGGGGATAATCTCGAAAAGCTACTAGAGGCACGTTTGCTTGCACTGCGTACAAGAAAGATTATTCGAGAAAACTTGGCTTGGTCTTTGGGTTACAACCTGTTAATTTTGCCTTTGGCGGTCGCAGGTTTAGTGGCTCCCTACATTGCAGTAGTTGGCATGTCTGCAAGCTCAATTATCGTTGTATCTAACTCTTTGCGCCTGCTCAAAGAGAAATAAGTAGAGAAAGCAAACATGGAAAGTCTTTATATATTGATTCCCATCGCTATCGTTCTCGTTTGTGTTGCTGTCGCCGTTTTTCTTTGGGCGGTAAGAAGCGATCAGTTTGAAGATCTTGAACGGCAAGGGCACAACATTCTTCTCGACGAAGAAGACCAATCTAATAGTGATAAAAAGTAGCGACCTTTATGACTCCTGATTTTATCGGTGCGTTGATGATCGGCTTAGTAGGAGCCGGTCATTGTATGGGTATGTGTGGTGGTATCGCGTCTCTACTTACCATGGGCTCTTCTGCTAAAAATAAAACCACCCCTCTTATCCCCCTCTTCTACAACCTCGGACGATTGTTCAGTTATACCTTAATAGGTGCATTAGTGGGTGGTGCTATATCAGGTTTATCTGAGCTTAGTGGGTTAACGCACTCTCTTGCTTGGTTAAGGCTGATTGCTGCGTTATTCATGATCCTGGTCGCGCTGTATATTGCTAAATGGTGGCAAGGCTTACTTTTAATAGAAAAGCTAGGGCAGTATCTCTGGCGCTTTATCTCGCCGGCAGGGAAGAGTTTGTTACCATTAAAGCATCCTCTTCACGCGTTGCCATTTGGCTTTATTTGGGGTTGGTTACCATGTGGTTTAGTTTATTCAGCGCTTACTTGGTCGGCGGTTTCTGGTAGTGCGATGAACGGCGGCCTAATTATGCTTGCGTTTGGGCTCGGAACGCTACCTGCAATGCTTATTATTGGATACGGTGCCAATCATTTTCAGAAATTACAAAAATCATTAATATTTAGAAATATTTCAGCATTAATTCTTATTGGCTATGGTACGTATACCGCTGTAGGAGCCTTAGCGTTACTCGGTTTCATATAACGTTAAACTCTATTGAGGTGACATTTTTGCTACCCTTTAGGATTAAGCGATGCTAAAATATTGATGTATATCAAATAGTGAAAGGTTGTTATGATTTCTGAAAAACCTGCAACAAAGCGTATCCAATCAGGCGGTTGCGCCATTCATTGCCAAGATTGTAGCATTAGTCAACTGTGTATCCCGTTCACTCTAAATGAGGCAGAACTTGACCAGCTTGACCAAATCATCGAACGTAAGAAGCCTATTCAAAAAGGACAAGAGCTTTTTAAGGCCGGTGATGAGCTAAAATCGCTATACGCTATCCGCTCTGGTACCATCAAGAGCTATACGATCACAGAGCAAGGTGATGAGCAAATCACAGCGTTTCATTTAGCTGGAGACTTAGTCGGTTTCGATGCTATCACTGGTGACTCCCACCCTAGCTTTGCTCAAGCACTCGAAACGTCGATGGTATGTGAAATCCCATACGAAATTTTAGACGATCTATCGGGTAAAATGCCTAAGCTTCGCCAGCAAATCATGCGTTTGATGAGTAACGAAATTAAAGGTGATCAGGAAATGATTTTGCTTCTTTCTAAAAAGAACGCAGAAGAGCGACTAGCTGCTTTCCTTTACAACCTATCAACGCGTTTTTCTCAGCGTGGCTTCAGCCCTAGAGAGTTTCGTTTAACTATGACTCGTGGTGATATTGGCAACTACCTTGGTCTTACAGTCGAAACGATCAGTCGTTTGTTAGGTCGTTTCCAGAAATCTGAGATCCTAAGCGTAAAAGGTAAATATATCACTATCTTAGACCACGATGCATTGATGGAACTTGCTGGTGTAACTAAAGAATAATACACCCTAATTATTGATGTAGCTCGAAAATGAGCTACATCATATTTCTCATAAATTCCTTTCGAAAGTCCTCAAAAAGTTCTCCAAACTAAGCTACAGTAAAAATGTACGGTGAGTACTCCAAAATACTGATTTAATTTACATTCAGTATCTGGTTTTGCAATAGAAGTGGGCTTAGTTATGAGTATATACAGTAAGATCCTTGTTGTAGCTGACATCAATAATGATGAGCAGCCCGCACTTGCAAGAGCTGTTCAATTAGCTCAGAAAAGTGTATCTAGAAGCCGAATCACTTTCTTTTTATCCATTTACGATTTCTCGTATGACATGACGTCAATGCTATCAGTGGATGAAAGAGATGCTATGCGTCGAGGTGTCATTCATCAGCGTGAGCAGTGGATGCGTAAAATTGCTCAACCATACCTAAACGATGGCTTCGACTTTGATGTTTGTGTTGTCTGGCACAACCGCCCTTATGAGGCGATTATTGCTGAAGTCTATGCAGGCAATCATGACCTAGTCATCAAAGGCACACGTAAGCATGATGTTTTAGAGTCTGTCATTTTCACACCGACAGATTGGCACTTGTTGCGAAAATGCCCTATTCCAGTGCTTCTTATTAAGAATGCTGCTTGGCCGGAACAAGCAAGTATCCTTGCCTCAGTACATGTGGGCTCAGAAAACCCGACTCATATTGATCTCAACGATACGATGGTCGAGCGATTAAAAGAAATCACCACTCGGCTTGAGGCCAAGCCATATCTTGTTAACGCCTACCCCGTTACACCGGCGAACATTACGATTGAACTTCCTGAATTTGACCCAACGACTTATACCGATGCGGTGCGAGGTCATCATTTAACGGCTATGAAAGCACTACGCCAAAAACATGGTCTTGATGAAGAACAAACGATAGTTGAGCAAGGTTTACCTGAAGATGTCATTCCGGCAGCTGCAGAGCGCTTGAACGCAGCAATGGTTATTTTAGGTACCACAGGGCGAACAGGGCTTTCTGCTGTCTTTATTGGTAATACAGCGGAGCACGTAATTGATAAAATAAATTGCGATGTGTTGGCTCTAAAACCAAAAGGCTACATTAGTCCTCTCGATCCAAATACAGCAACCTAATCTCTCTTTAGTATTGTTATGTATTGAGCGCTTTCAAATAAGCGCTAATAAATCCCCCCAATACAGGGGGATTTTTGTTTGGGAACAGTTAAAGCATTGGGTACAAAAAAGGAGGTCTAATTGACCTCCTTTTTTACGAGTTAGATGTTCGTAACATCGATGAACATTGATTCATCAATATTCGTCGAAGAAACGACAGCCTCATTAAATTCATACTCTTCGCGGTTACCTTCACGATCTAGCGGTAAGTTAACAAAGTCGAACAATTCGCGGTCTGCTAGTTGGCTTGGGCTTACGTTTTGAATTGATTTAAAAATTGCTTCCACACGCCCTGGCGTCTTCTTATCCCATTCAATCAACATTGCTTTTATAGATTGACGCTGAAGGTTCTCTTGAGAGCCACAAAGGTTACACGGAATTATTGGGAAATCCTTGTGCTCAGCGTATTTGATCAAATCTTTTTCACGACAGTAAGTCAATGGACGAATGACCACGTTACGACCATCATCAGAGCGTAGCTTTGGTGGCATCGCTTTAAGGCGAGAGCCGTGGAACATGTTCAAGAACATTGTTTCGACGATGTCATCCATGTGATGACCTAGCGCAAGCTTAGTTGCACCAATCTTCTCTGCAAATGAATACAGCGTACCACGTCGCAGGCGTGAACAAAGACCACAAGTGGTTTTGCCTTCTGGTACCTTCTCTTTTACGACGGAATACGTGTCCTTATCGACAATATAGTAAGGGATATTCAGTGTTTCGAAATACTCTGGCAGAATGTGCTCAGGGAAGCCCGGTTGTTTTTGGTCTAGGTTTACTGCAACCACTTCAAATTTGATTGGCGCAGCTTTTTGAAGATTCAACAGGATATCAAGCATCGCGAATGAATCTTTACCACCGCTAATACATGCCATCACAACATCGCCTTCTTCGATCATGTTGTAATCAGTAATGGCATTTCCAACATGTCTTCTCAGGCGTTTCTGAAGCTTGTTGAATTCTAGGGTTTCTTTTCTTGTATCTATTTGGTTCATTGCGGGCTCTCACATCGCCGATAAATCGACTAGGACTTCCTAACATGGGTTTCTTTGGGGCGTGGATTATACGAGCTTTTTACACAGGATTAAATGCTTGTCTTATTGAGTCTTTAAGAAAAGAGTGTGAAAGATACTTTAGTTACGGTCACAAATGAAAAAAGAGCTGCGATTGCAGCCCTTTCTAAACGTTCAGTGTTCATTTCTTTGCGTTAGGTAGATAAGGTAACACTCGCATCGTCGGTTCTGGTAGTGTCATTGTGCCACCTTGCCCTATTTCACTTAGTGCGACTTGTATCTTGCCATTGACAATTGGCTTTTCGGTTCCGTTTGAGAAAATCACTTTATCATTCAGTTGATTTGCAAACTCCATCGTCACACCTTGAACCTCCGGTGTAAACCAACCCGCAAACATACCGCCTAAATCTTCCAGCATCGTCTGCATTTGAGGTAGAAGAGGCTTAAGTTGGTCGTAAGAAACGTTACCCTGTAATGGTTCTTTGGTCATCACGACAAGTGAGTAATCGCAACGTGTATCTTTTGGGGTATCGACAAAAACCAACGGATTCGCTGACTTTAAGTTTTTATCAACAGGTAAAGGCAACTCTTGTGAAGCAGGGATAACAAACTCTTCATAGTGCTCTTCTTTTTCCATCCAAGCTTTTTCTATCATACAAATTTGTTTAGTTTTTGCGTCCACAAAAAAGACACCAACTTTCACATCGTCATGCCCTTCTTTATTGTTGTTTTTTAGTTGAGTATATAACTTTGAGTACGTGAACATGTACTCTTGAGCTTGGGTTATCGGCGATGCAAGAATTAGCGCCGCACTTCCCAACAGACTTAGGCTTAACTTTTTCATTTTATCCGTTATTTTATTGCGTCCAGTAGGCGTTGTTATGACGAATCATAGCGCGAAGATCGTGTACATAGGCGATGCCACGTTCAGAATAGGCTAGCAACCCATGCGTTAACTCTGACGCGGTTGCGACCGTTAACAAGCCCTTGTTCTTTTCAGCCAGAGATGTTCTGATTTCACGCAGGTCTGCATACGCTGGGTTTCGATTAACGTTCATAAAGTAGCCATGAACAGACTGTTGTACAGAATCGAATTTTTCAACTTCATGAACTTTGTTAGCGCCACGTTGCGCTGGAACAATTCCACAGCCCTTTTTATAACACCATTGGCCGAACAAGTTGTTTGCTTGAGTAGCAAAACGAGAAGTGCCCCACGCAGATTCATTTGCCGCTTGAGTTAGAACCAAGGCTTCAGGTAAGACGTTCACTCGCACAAGCATCTCGTCTAGCCATGCTTGATCAATCTTATCGTTACTCAAGGGCAACGAATACAGAGATGATAACCGCTGAGCATACTCTTGTTGTTCTTGCGTCACTTGTCCCACCTTTAAAGAGGTAAGAAAGGCCCGCTCATGACGAATTCGTTGATTCTCAAGAGCAATTTTAGGCCTTAAAAAATCAAAAAAAGCAGCTTTTTTCTCTTTCGTATCTTTTATTGAATTGAAGTCTGGGATATCACCGATGTATGGCAAGTGTGATAAATCGACATGCTTAATCTTGCCAGAGAGTACGTCAGGATTTTCCACATATTTAAACTGTTTCTCGTAGTGTAAATATGGGCCTATAGAAATGAAAGTGGCGGCTATACAGGTTGCCGCCACTCGTAAACTTATTGATTTCAAAGAATTAGGCATCAAACACCTGTGAGTTACCATCGTGATCATTATCGTTTTTCTGTGTTGTAACGATCTTAAGCTTAATTCCAAACATTTCGCGGTAGAGTATGCCTTTCAAATGGAAGAAGAATGGCAGCACAAAAATCAAGCCAATACCGTAGAACATTGCTGCAATAATAAACATTAACATCACGCCTAAGTAAAGCCCCGCGACCACAAAAATCTTCTTGTTGATTGCGCGAAGTGATAACAGCAACGCTTGCATTGGTGGCACCCTTTTCTCACAAATCAACAAAATAGAGTGACTAAATGCCAAGGAAAGATACAGCGACAGTAAAGGAAAAATCATACCAACCACACCTTGTAGCATTAAGCTCATGAGCGTTGCTAGAATAACAGGAATGGTGAACTGCAACCCCTTTCCAACATGGCGCAACTTAGTCTTCAGGCCAGCGACATGGCTCATAGCCATCAAGCTGATCCCCGCATAAATTGGGGCGCTAATCACCTCATAACTGAAATTCGCGACATAAATAGAAGACACAATATCGTTTGTGAACGACTCTGGGTTCTCAAACGCATCAAGAATAACGGTCAAATCGCCCAACTGCAGTTTTAATGCAATATAGAAAATACCTAACTGGACAAAAAGCAATACAATAATGGCAGGAGAAAATGATAAAAAGTGCTGGATGGTTGCTCGCCAAGCTTCGTTAAAAACCGCGCCAGCTTTAAGCTCGTAGTTGCCAGACAAAGCTCGCTCTACACTCCCCCCAAGATTGAAATCTTTCTCAAAATCGTCGTTCATAGTTTATCCAAGACTAACTTGTAAAATTTTGACTGGAATTCCAGTCAATTAATGTAATCGTCATTATAAAGAAATCTTTCCACATCTAACATCACAACTCACCTACAATCCTTGCAATCTCAACTGTATGGTTGATAATTAACCACTTTCAAGGTCATGAAATTGAAACAATTGTTGAACAAAGTTTAGTGCTATCAAACTGTGTCTAGATGCCAATTAATCTCATAAAAACAGTATGGTAAGGAATGATGGCTTTTTCCTGCAAAATTATTTCTGTTTCAAGATAAGAAAATGCTTTAATTTCACACTTTTGGTGATTATGATGCGCGCCTCAAAAGTGAATGGTTAGTGTCACATCAGCTGGGATAATCCCGGCTTGAACGTGGGGGAAATACAGACGTTGAACGCAAAACCGCAAGCAGGAAAGCCAGTTATTCGTTTATCTGGTATTAGTAAAAGTTTCGATGGTAAGGAAATCATCGGTAATTTAAATCTGGATGTTAATCATGGTGAATTTCTGACGATTCTCGGGCCTTCTGGTTGTGGTAAGACAACAGTTTTACGCATGATTGCAGGTTTTGAAACGGCAGATAACGGTCAAATTATTTTGGATGACCAGGATGTAACACAGGTTCCTGCAGAGCAAAGGCACGTCAACACGGTATTTCAAAGTTACGCATTGTTTCCACATATGACCGTATATGAGAATGTCGCTTTTGGTCTTCGTATGCAGAAAACGCCTACTGCGGACATTGAACCACGAGTAATGGAAGCACTGCGCATGGTGCGCCTAGAAAAAATGGCACAGCGTAAGCCTCATCAGCTTTCTGGTGGTCAGCAACAACGTATCGCCATTGCGCGTGCGGTTGTTAACAAACCAAAAGTACTGCTGCTAGATGAATCTCTATCTGCACTTGATTACAAACTGCGTAAGCAAATGCAAATTGAGCTTAAACAGCTTCAGCGTCAACTTGGTATTACCTTTATCTTTGTTACGCACGATCAGGAAGAAGCCCTATCGATGTCTGACCGCATTATTGTAATGCGCGACGGTGTTATTGAGCAGGATGGTTCTCCACGTGAGATTTACGAAGAGCCGAAGAACCTATTTGTTGCTCGCTTTATCGGTGAGATCAACGTATTCAACGCAACCATGCTAGAGCGTATCGACGAGAAACGTATCCGTGCAGAAATCGAAGGTGTCGAGTCTGTTGTTTACTACGATCAAGAAGCACAAGCCGGTGACAAACTACAAGTACTACTTCGCCCAGAAGACTTACGTATCGAAGAGATCAAAGAGTCTGAAGAAAAAGGCATCGTAGGTCACGTAACCGAGCGTACCTATAAAGGTATGACGCTTGATTCAGTTATCCAATTGGATTCGGGCATGCGTGTAATGGTTAGCGAATTCTTTAACGAAGATGATCCTGATGTGGACCACTCACTTGGCCAGAAAGTCGCTATCACTTGGGTTGAGAGCTGGGAGGTAGTCCTCAATGATAAGCAAGAAGATTAATCTTCAAAACGCGATCATTACCTTAATCGTCGGTTGGTTAACACTTTTCGTGTTGGTACCAAATGTGATGATTATCGGTACGAGTTTCTTAACGCGTGATGAAGCAAACTTAATCGAAATGACATTTACTTTCGACAACTACTTACGTCTACTCGACCCCTTGTATGCGAAAGTGCTGATGCACTCGTTCTACATGGCGATCGTGGCGACGTTGTTGTGTTTAGTAATTGGTTACCCATTTGCTTACATCATAGCGAAAATGCCAGAGAAATGGCGCCCATTTATGTTGTTCTTAGTTATCGTACCTTTTTGGACAAACTCTCTTATCCGTACTTACGGCCTGAAGATTGTTCTGGGTACACAAGGTATTTTGAACAAATCATTAATGGCGATGGAAATCATCGATAAGCCATTACGTATTATGTACACCGAAACAGCAGTAATGATTGGTCTTGTGTACATCCTGCTTCCATTTATGATTCTGCCGCTTTACTCGGCAATCGAGAAGTTGGACAACACTTATATCGAGGCGGCGAAAGATCTTGGTGCGAACAAGTTCCAAACCATTACGAAAGTGATTCTACCTCTGACAATGCCTGGCATTATCGGTGGTTGTTTGTTGGTTCTGCTACCAGCACTAGGTATGTTCTACATCTCTGACCTTCTTGGTGGTGCGAAGAACCTACTGATTGGTAACGTTATTAAGAGCCAAGTATTGAACGCTCGTGACTGGCCATTTGGTGCTGCGACCAGTATCGCCCTCACCTTCGCAATGGCTGTGATGCTTTACGCTTACTACAGAGCAGGCAAACTATTGAATAAGAAAGTGGAGCTAGACTAATGGGACGCACAGTTAGATTTAGCTTTATGGCGCTGGTGTATGCATTTTTGTATCTGCCAATCATCGTCTTAATTGTTAACTCATTTAATGCCAACAAATTTGGTATGAAATGGGGTGGTTTCACCACGAAATGGTACGAAACCTTAGTAAATAACGACAGCCTAATGCAAGCTGCATGGCATTCATTGAACGTAGCGGTATTCTCAGCGACAGCAGCAACCATCATTGGTAGCTTAACGGCCGTTGCCCTATTCCGTTACTCGTTCAAAGGTAAAGGTGCGGTAAACGGCATGCTGTTTGTCGTGATGATGTCTCCCGATATTGTAATGGCGATTTCATTACTTGCTCTGTTCCTAGTATTAGGCGCACAGCTTGGCTTCTTTACACTATTGATTGCTCACATCACCTTTTGTCTACCATTCGTTGTGGTAACTGTATACAGCCGCTTAAATGGCTTTGATGTGAAAATGTTGGAAGCAGCAAAAGACCTTGGTGCAAGCGAGTGGGTTATCTTGAAACAGATCATCCTTCCTCTCGCTAAACCAGCGGTTGCCGCAGGTTGGTTATTGAGCTTTACCCTGTCTTTGGACGATGTGATCATCAGCTCGTTTGTAACGGGTCCAACATACGAAATCTTGCCATTGAAGATTTACTCCATGGTTAAGGTGGGCATTTCACCGGAAGTGAACGCCCTAGCAACGGTGATGTTGATTGTTTCTTTGGTCTTGGTAGTAATTTCTCAGTTGCTAGCAAGAGAAAAAGTGAAGTAGAATCCGCACCTGTTAACATCACGAAACAGAATGGTTACATGCCATTCTGTTTTTCTATCTATCGTCCAAAATTGGACAACGTTTGGTTTGGAGCTAACGTCAATGAAAAAATGGGCTACTCTATTAGCTGGTAGTGCATGTGCGCTTTCTCTGTTCTCTGGTACAGCGACAGCGGATGATAAAGAACTAGTATTTATGAACTGGGGTCCTTACATCAACAGTAATATCCTAGAGCAATTTACTAAAGAAACTGGCATCAAAGTGATCTACTCGACTTACGAGTCGAACGAAACTTTGTATGCAAAGCTAAAAACCCATAACCAAGGTTATGACCTAGTAGTACCTTCAACGTACTTCGTGGCGAAGATGCGTGACGAAGGCATGCTACAAAAGATCGATAAGACTAAGCTGAAAAACTTCGGCAACCTAGATAAAAACTACCTAGACAAGCCTTACGATCCAAGTAACGACTACTCTATCCCACACGTTGTTGCGATTACAGGCCTAGCGGTTAACGCAGATATGTACGATCCAAACGACTTCCAAAGCTGGGCTGACCTATGGAAGCCTGAGCTTGAAGGTCAAGTAATGTTGATGGACGACACTCGTGAAGTGTTCCATATCGCTCTGCGTAAACTTGGCTACTCAGGTAACTCAAAAGACCCTAAGCAAATCGATGAAGCGTACGCTGAGCTACAAAAGTTGATGCCTAACGTTTTAGTTTTCAACTCTGACAACCCTGGCGCACCTTACATGTCTGGTGAAGTGGGCGTTGGTATGCTTTGGAACGGTAGCGCCGCAGCGGCACAAAGTGAAGGCCTGAACCTTAAACTCGTTTTTCCTAAAGAAGGCGGTATCGGCTGGGTTGATAACTTCGCTATCTCTTCCGGTGCGAAGAACGTAGAAGCCGCTCACAAGATGATTGACTTCCTACTGCGCCCAGAAATCGCAGAGCAAATCTCTCGTGATACTGGCTACCTAACGGCGGTGGAAGAATCGAATGCTAAGTTTAAAGACGTTGCCCCACTGTTCCCTTCTCAAGAAGACCTTGACCGCGTTGAATGGCAAGATGCGGTTGGTGATCTAACCGTTAAGTACGAAGATTATTTCCTCAAGCTGAAAGCGGGACAATAATCTAGCTTGTGTAACAAGTCATCAACCATAGGAAAATAGGCAGCAATACGCTGCCTATTTTTGTCTTAGGCTGATATAATCGCGCGTTGCTAGGTTTATTTGTCTTGGTATCATAGATTTATCGTCTCATAACAAGGAGACAACGATATTCAAGCTAAATGAACATATTTGTGCTTACTGCGATTTGGCTCAACTCGATAACTCCAGCTAGTATTGACTTGTCCAATCGCGAAACAAAACGGAAAACAAATGAAAAGTAAATTCTACGCAAGCGCTCTATGTGCAGCGACGCTCATCGCTACCCCTGCAATGGCTGCTGATCAAGAACTGTATTTCTACAACTGGTCGGAATACATTCCAAACGAAGTTCTTGAAGACTTTACAAAAGAAACCGGAATCAAAGTTATTTACTCTACATACGAATCTAACGAGAGTATGTACGCAAAACTAAAAACTCAAGGTTCTGGTTACGACTTGGTAGTACCGTCTACCTATTTCGTCTCTAAAATGCGTAAAGAAGGCATGCTACAACAGATCGACAAAGAGAAATTATCTCATTTTGCCGATCTTGATACTAACTTCCTAAACAAACCGTTCGATCCGAACAACAACTACTCTATCCCATACATTTGGGGTGCGACCGGTATTGGTATCAATGCTGACATGCTAGACAAATCATCGGTTACTAAGTGGGATGATTTTTGGGATAGTAAGTGGGAAGGTCAACTAATGCTGATGGATGATTCTCGCGAAGTATTCCACATTGCATTGACTAAGCTTGGTTACTCACCAAACACGACTAACCCAGAAGAAATCAAAGCCGCTTACGAAGAACTGAAAAAGCTAATGCCAAACGTATTAGTATTTAACTCAGACTTTCCTGCAAACCCTTACCTTGCGGGTGAAGTTTCACTAGGCATGCTTTGGAACGGTTCTGCATACATGGCTCGTCAAGAAGGTGCGAACATCGACATCATCTGGCCAGAAAAAGGCACTATCTTCTGGATGGACAGCCTAGCAATTCCAGCTGGTGCGAAGAACGTTGACGCAGCTCATAAGATGATCGATTTCCTACTACGTCCTGAGAACGCAGCTAAGATTGCACTAGAGATTGGTTATCCTACGCCAGTTAAAACGGCACACGATCTGCTACCGAAAGAATTTGCTAATGATCCAAGCATCTTCCCACCACAAGAAGTGATGGACAGCGGTACTTGGCAAGATGAAGTTGGCGAAGCGAGCGTAATGTACGATGAGTACTTCCAAAAGCTAAAAGTGAACAACTAATTCGTTAGTTTTAAAGATATGAAAAAGCGGCTCATGAGCCGCTTTTTTGTTCTTAATGACAAGACAAAAACTCTTCCTGTTGAAGTTATTACGCTCTTTCTTTTCCTTCTAGAGCCAGTATCTCGTCAACTAATTTTGGAACCTCAACGCTTGCTTTTCCGTAGCGTTTTTCCTCAAATTCACTTTCTACCGCACTAGGTTCTAGGTTAATTTCAATGGTATGTGCGCCGTGCATTTTTGCATCATGAACAAAACCTGCTGCGGGATACACAACGCCAGAAGTCCCAATAGAAATAAACAAATCTGCTTCTTCTAATGACGCGTAGATATCACCCATTCGCAGTGGCATTTCACCAAACCAAACAATATGTGGTCGCATTTGTGAAGGGATCTGACAACAGTGACAAAGTTCGCCTGTCTTAATGTCCTCATTGTGCTCTACTACTTGGTTAGATTCACTACAGCGCGCCTTGAGCAACTCACCATGCATGTGAATCACATTCTGACTGCCGCCTCTTTCGTGAAGGTTGTCTATATTTTGAGTGATGACCGTCACTTTACCTTCTAACTCAGCCTCTAAACGACCTAATGCTTCATGCGCTGCATTAGGCTTTATCGCATTATCTTGAAGTTTCTTGCGGCGTTGGTTGTAAAAGTCTTGAACAAGGTCCGGATCGCGAGCAAACCCTTCAGGCGTTGCTACATCTTCGATACGGTGATTCTCCCATAGGCCATCTTGCGCACGAAATGTTTGAATACCAGATTCGGCCGAGATACCTGCACCAGTAAGTACTACAATATTTCTATAAGGGAAATTCATAACTCATCCTTGCTGTTTTTTCATTAGCTTAACACTGAAAGAATAGCAACAGTAGTAATATGGATTAGACCATAGTCGTAATGGTCACTATTAGAATTACAATTTAAGAGGAACAGCAATGAGACAAGTATCTCTAACGTTTACATTGCTTCTGACTTTGGCAGGCTGTCAACTTACCAATGTTGAAGGCGAAGTCGATGATGTAAAGGTAAGAGTCAGCACCAATGATGATGACCATCGAGGTAATGGTAATTTCTGTCCTCCGGGCCAAGCCAAGAAAGACAATTGCTAAAAGAGCGGCTTTATGCCGCTCCCATATTGGCCTCAATCCTCGTTGGTCGAAGATATTTTATGAATGGCTAGGTCAGCGCCATTGAATTCGTCTTCTTCTGAAAGCCTCAGTCCCATACTGGTATTAATCGCACCGTAGACTACAAGTGCACCAAGCGCTGCGATGGAAAGGCCCAAAAGCGTTCCTAGAAGCTGAACGATAATGCTCACGCCACCTAGCCCACCCAATGCGCTTTGACCAAAAATCCCAGCGGCAATACCACCCCAAGCGCCACATACACCGTGTAAAGGCCAGACACCTAGCACATCATCAATCTTGGTTTTGTTTTGTAGGTGGGTAAAAAGATAAACAAATAGCACGCCAGCAATCGCACCTGTCACTAAAGCACCGATAGGATGCATTAAGTCTGAGCCCGCACATACAGCAACCAAGCCAGCTAGTGGGCCGTTATGAATAAAGCCAGGGTCATTCTTACCAGCCAACAGTGACGCGACAATGCCCCCGACCATTGCCATCAATGAGTTCATAGCCACCAAGCCACTTATGCCTGACACAGTTTGAGCTGACATGACGTTGAAGCCAAACCACCCCACACATAAGACCCAAGCTCCCAAAGCCAAAAACGGAATATTCGAAGGTGCAAAGTTGGTGTGCTTTCCTGCTCGAACTCTGCCTTTTCTCATGCCCAAAAACACGACAGCAACAAGCGCTATCCAGCCGCCAACACCATGCACAACGACTGAACCTGCAAAATCGTGGAAGCCATAACCAAAGGTATTTTCAAACCAAGCTTGAACACCAAAGTTTCCGTTCCAGATCATTCCCTCAAATAACGGGTATACGATGCCGACAGTGAAAAATGTTGCGATAAGAATCGGATAAAAACGAGCTCGCTCTGCGATACCACCAGAAACAATAGCAGGAATCGCTGCAGCGAAGGTCAGCAAGAAAAAGAACTTCACCAACTCGTAACCATTACCTTGAGATAATGTCTCTGCATCAGCAAAGAAGGTGCCGCCATAAGCGACCCAGTATCCAATGAAAAAATACGCAATGGCGGAAATACCGAAATCGGCCAAGATTTTAACTAAAGCATTAACTTGGTTCTTTTGGCGCACGGTTCCTACTTCAAGAAAAGCAAAACCAGCATGCATCAAAAAGACCATGATTGCGCCAAGTAGTAAGAAAAGTGTGTCGGAACTTTGCGTGAGAGTTTGTACAGCGCCGTGTACCTGATTGGCAGTTACACTCATTATGATTGTCTCCGTTGATCTGTAGCGCACTTATCCTGTGCATCAAAGTTAGGCTCATCACCAATTTGGTGAACTTAGTTTATAGAGCGTCTAACAGAGCAATTCTCATTCCATAATTTACATTTCTAACACTTACACTTTAATTTATTGTTTTGTATGAACTTTAATAAAATTATGCATTCTTGAAATGGTGCTTAACACGCTAATAAATGCACCAATGTGGTTTTAGTGCACCAACATAATGCGCACCATATAGCTCAACAAGCAGCAAACTCCCCACCATAAACATAAAAGCCACCTCATGAGAGGTGGCTTTTATACTGAATGGCTAACTAAAGGAGTTTATCGAGTGATCTTCCCTGCTTTTACATCTTCTAGCCAACGTCCTTCAACGAGATATGGGGGAAGCCAACCAGTTTCAATAGATAGACGGTTGCCTTTGTCGTACCACATACAAGCCATACCAAGTAGAGGGAAAGAGATGAAAGTTTCTATAGAAATCAAGTCCTCTGGCTGATCGAGCCTCATTTGGTATTGCTCTTGGAACTGAAGGTTCTTAATGAGTACATCTTCGAAATCATAACCGATGTCGGTTGTCAGGGCGGCAAAAGTTTCCAAAATACCCATGGCAATTTCTAACGCCCAATCATCACCCTGAGCAACTGCCGTGTCCATCGCGGCCACCAATTTATCAGGGTAGTCTGCTGTACGGTTATGGAAAGACTGAATCACATCCACCAGCATATAAGACAGCTCACCCGCTTTGGTAGAACTCTGTCTCATCAAAGAAATCGGAAAGTTTGCCAACACATCCATACTAGCTTTGTCACGGACGATTACAGAGGTAAAATAGGTATCCAGCCACATTGAAGGACAAATGAAGCCCATCTCTAAGATACCTTCACCATCCCATGTTACTTCTGGGTAACCGAGTATCTTAATAGTTAATGACTCATTCGGAAACATAGTAAGCCGATGATAACAAGCGCCCATTAGAGAAGTTTCATAAAGACGCAAGGTACATATTTGTTCATCTTCATGTGAGGTTTGGAACCAGGTATACCAGCGAACCTGGTCGATGGCAAAATCACCAAGACTGATTAGATTTTCCCTCCTGACTTTAAGACCTTCTTTTCTGTTATCTAGGACCCTGTTTATAAATTTTTTTTTACTCGCAATGGCTTGTGCGTCAAGTTCAGGATTTGCTTTGCGCTCTACGATCTTGATCGATTCATTACTTTGCATTTTTACTTTAATCCTTTGGAATTAATTTTAAACTCTGCCACTTCTAGTTTTAAGTCCGAGGCCTTTCCACTTTCAGGGATGCTTGCTTGAGTATGTATATATCGAATAGGTCTGCCGGATAAAGCGGCGTATTGAATTTCGTCGGCAGCTACTTTTTCCGTCGTTCCTTCTATATTTTTCGACATTAACTTAACTATTTCCGCCGCATATTTACTTGTACCTTGCTGATATGCCTCGTTTCCAATCTTACGGCTACCCAGCGGGCTGCTCCCCCCTTTGGCCTCAACAATGATAATTTCACCTGGTGGTGGCTCTTCCACCTCGTAAACCATGTCAAAGTCGCCCGGCTTCGAAATTGAAGTTCCAATATTTTTGGGATGAAGCAACTTAGCATTGGGACATTTATTTCGAACAAAGTCATCCGCGGCCAACTCACCAATTTTTGCAGACTGTTGGTTAATATTGCCGATTTGAGCGTTATATCCCTCTTCGCCAGTTCGAGCGTCCATAGCCTTTTGACGCTCTTTCAAACATTCATCAATTTTTGCTTTGTTTCTTTCTGTTAGCTCATAACCACTCGTATTGAGTTCTGAGTTTTCTTTATACTCAGCTTTATTCAGCACAAGATCTTCAGTAAAGATCGTGCAACCTTCTTCCCCGCCAACTTTCTCTGAGTCAAAAACATGCGCATTGACAAACTCCTCAATCCCAACAACATACTGCACTTCGTGTCGGCTGCCATCTGAATGATTGATATGACGATAAAAAGTAATCTCGTTTCTTTCGCAATCAATATGGTCTAAATCGTATTCATATCGAATATGATTTTTACCTTTGGGTTTTCGGATTTTGACTTGCGAGCGAACGCCATCTTCTCCGACGGATGATTCTTTTGCTGCCTCTAAAATCTGATCGCAAACCTCTTGGGGGACATCGCTTTGCGCCTGATACTCTGCCAACATTTGACCCAAGCGTTTTAGCCCTTCTTCACAAAGGAAACCTGTTGGATCAATCCACTGGATAGGGTTGACTGCATATTGGTAATGATTAATACCACCAGCAATAGATATCGGATCTTGTTGGATAAAGCGTCCTAGCTTAGGATCGTAATACCGAGCGAGGTTGTAGTGTAAGTCGGTTTCTTGATCGAAGTACTGCCCTTGAAAACGCAGTGGATTTGCTACATTTTCAATATGTACATGAGCAAAGCCGTGAGCATCGTAACTGGCACTCCATACAACATTCCCTTCGCAATCGATCAGCCGCTCTGGTTTACCAACTTGATCACACTGGTACCAATAAATAACGTCGTTTTCTAGCAGTGCCACTGGCGTGTAGGTTTCTGGTTGATATAGGTACCATCGGAAAGCACCTGAAGAGCGTTCACCAATTAAACGTTCCCCTTCCCACAAGAACTCCGTAACGCCTTGTTGTGTAATTTTCTTCGTCCTGCGCCCTAATGCATCATATTCATATTGACTGATGCCATCGTCGGTGTGAACTTCAATGAGCTGATTTAACGCATCAAATACGCGAGTCTGAACATGTCCTTGCCCCTCACGTTTTGTCTGGTTTCCTTGCGCGTCATATTTGAACCGGACATCATCGTGTACTTCAATACGATCAGCGAATACCTCTGAAGATGGCAAAGTAGGATTGCCAAAACTATCGTATTCAAATTTAGTCACTTCTCCGGAAGCATTGACTCGTTTCAGTTGCCCTAAGGCATCGTACTGATAGTGTGTTGCTCCTGCCGTATTATCAATGATTGATGAAATACGGTTTTGCGCATTGTAAACGTACTTTTTCTCTCTATCAGGCCAATGTTGTTCGACCAAACGACCAACACCATCATAAATGATGCGCTCATTAAAATGTGCCGTTTCAATTTGGGAAACTCGTCCCATTTCATCGTAATGAAATTTGATTTGAGGTAAATCTAGGTTTCCAAACCGAATCGCTGAAAAACGCCCATATCGATCATAAGAGAAGTTCAGCTCCGTATTATCTGGCAGTACCTGAGATACGCGTTGGCCAACTCTGTTAAACTCCTGCGCTATCTCAAACTGACCTTGAATGCGCTTTGTTAAATGCCCGAATGAAGAGTATTGGTATTGCAGTGTTTGATGGCGATTGGATGCGAAAGTAAGTCGCCCACTAAGCGTATAATTGAAGTGGTGCTCTACAATACTGCTAGCATTTCCTGCTTTGACGTGCTTGAGATAACCCGCAGCGTCATAGCGGTACAGCACGGTCCTATCGGCGACTTGCTTACGATGGATCCGCCCCATATCGTCATAATCAAATTGGCTTTGTAGATTATCAAACCCAATAGTTCCTGATAGCTGGCCTTCATCGTCATACAGGAATTCGAACTCTAAGCCGTCACTCCGAACTAATTTAGTCAGGTTACGTTGTTGATCGTATTCGTAAGAAATATGGCTGCCATCGGGAAAGATGACTGCTTCTTGTTGCGCGAGTGCTCCCCATTGATACGAGGTAATGCCTGCTGGCGTCCGAATCTGAGCAACACGACTGTGCTCATCGTAAGAATATTCTTCGCTATAACCGACTTTGTCTTCGTCGTTAAAATAACGAACTGATGTACGCCTGCCGAATTGATCATAAGCGAGTTGAGCAATACACCCATCGGGATAAGCGACGCCATTCACTAGATCTTCTTCGTTGTAGCTGTAACGAAGTAATGTACCGTCTATTTCATTCGCGATAAGTCTTTGTTGTTCATCCCACCACCACTGACTTTTCTTACCATCTTCAGACTCTTTTTTGACGACTTGACCGTGTTTATCGTAATCATACTCCGTGACACAGCCGAACTGATCGGTATCCCAAACTCTTTGACCGAGACTATTGTAGTAAGCCTTCTCGATATCCCCGTCAGGTGAAACCGTTTTAACTAACTTACCTAAGCCGTCATAGCCATATTGAATTTCTTTGCCAGAGGAATGAAACTTAGAAACTAATTGACCATGCTGATTATATTGATAATTGACCGTTGACTGATCAGGATAGATAGCTTGTGCTTTTCGTCCCAATTCATCATATTGCCATCGCCAAGTTCTACCTGTGGGGCTTATTTTCTCGAGTAAGTTACCCTGCTCGTCATGCAAGAAAGACCATTGATGATCTAACGAGTCAGAATAAGAAGAATGATTTCCCTGATAATGGAAGCGATAGTCATAAATTCCTGCGTCCCCAACGTTTCTGATGCACTTCGCTTTTGCACCTTCGCCATCCCATTCAAAATAATGAGTAAAGCCAGTTGGTCGTACACGCTTAATAATTAAATGGCCGAGGTATTGATACTGTTCCTTTAGGCCCAAATGATTAGTTGCACTGACCAAATCATCGTGCTCATCATAGGTATAAGTTGCCAGAACTTTTTGGGACTTTGCATTAAGCAGTTCTACAAGGCGTCCTTGCTTATCATATTGACATTCAAGAACCGGACGCTTGTTATATGCGATCTCGATCAATCGATGGTTTCGAGAATACTGCAATTGAAACGTTGAAAACGTGCCATTTCTAACTTGTTTAGCTAGCCAACGATCATCTTTTTGCTCAAACCGATATTGATGCCCACTAGCGAGCGTTACAATCCGAGTTGTTGAGCTCAGGAAATAACAGCTCGCACCAGCGTATATCTGGTAACTTGTTGCTCCAATATCTACTGGCTCAAATTCTGTGATATCTGCCTTATCGTCAACAAACTCCCAAGCGATAACGTTGTCTTTCTCGTCCGTCTTCTCGCGTAATTCAAACTGAAATGCATGTCGCCAACCAAAGCCCATTCCATGATTTACATCCGACTGCGAAGAGCGGTAAGTACGCTGCCAAGTAGTACCTTGTTGTAGCTCGATATCATAGAGTTCGAGAATTTCTTCACCCGTCACAAGTGATACAGGATCACCGGCTTTCTCATGTTTTTCGCTGCTTTGTTGCTGAGGCTTGGCGGATGCGGCACTTCTGCCACTCTTTTTATTCGACTTCCCCTTTCCCTTCGATGGTTTTGCATTGACGGTATTTTGAGTCGGTGGAGGCGTAACCGCTGACGAGAGTGCGTAGTTTTCGCCGGTAGGTACAATTCGAGCGACATGCAAATCACCGTTCACCAAAGCATTGGCAAACGTTGAATTATAGTGTTGGGAAGTAAGCTCACCGTCAGGTATGTTTGGCTTGAATTGACCAATCGCATAGAACAAGTCCTCGACAGAGCGAAGGTCAAGCTCACCAAAGCTCTCAAGAAACTCTATTGCCTCTTGTTTGGTCACGAATGTTTTAGGTTCGCCGCTAGTAAGTAACTGACCAGAGAAGTGATAACTTTCGCCAAAGCGATTCGTGATAGGAATGACGAATTGAGGGATCATAGCCGTAACGTGTTTGTCCTTTTCTTACCTTGCCGCATCATTTAATGCTCGTTTCGCTCTTTTTATTTGTGAGAGCAAGATGCCTTAATCAAACATCCTCCGATAGAGATTCCTCTGTATGCGTAGACTGAATGTATTGATGGCAATTTTCACGTATGCAACTCTTTGAATTTCTGAGCGCAGCGTACTTTAACGGGACGATGAATCCTGAGTAAATGAACAATAGCGTGAGTGAGACTAATGTCTCATCGTGACGCGATTTTTTTACATGTTTCTTACTTAACTATGATTTTCTGCCCAGTTACGTAAATTCACTCAATAAGTTGCATCAAGTATCACCACTGCGACTAAGTGCTTCATATTTGAGACAAAACAGCAACAAAAAAACCGCCTATTACGGCGGTTTTGCTTAAAGAATACTGATTAAAGGTTTGGACCTGTCGATGGTCTGTGTGGTTGGTTATTGAGCAGTTGCTGCATCCCTTGAAACATTCGCATAAACCACACCAAGATGGCTAATGCAGCAAACACCATCCCTACCCAAGGAATAAAGTAAGCGATGGTTTCAAGCAAAGTACTATGCAACCAATAATCACTCACGCCAACGAGTACACCGTTAGAAGTCGCGACGGTGACGATCAACACAACAAAAAACGTCAGGTAGAGAAAGAAGGTGCGAATTAAACCGTAGTAATGAGAAATCACTACGTCGCTGTCTTCTCCCTTATCTAATCGGTAACCCGCATAGATAATTGCGATAACGCCTGAGATCAGAAACGTAAACGGGGTCAGACAGCTCAGGATGTACGCAACCCAAATCCCGTTATGAGGTTTGTTCATTCGCTTTCGCTCCTTTTACTTCCGTTTGTGCCGTATCTGTTTCACCCATCGCTTCTTTGGACTTCACTTCCTCATACCAAAGATCGTGATGCTCTTTCGCCCATGTTTCATCAACTTCACCTGTCACCATGCCTTCTAGCGCACCTTCCATACCGAATAGACCAATATAGATGTGGAAGATAAAACCACAGATTAGAATCAGCGCCGAAATCGCATGAACTAAGTTAGAAAGCTCCATGTCACGGCGAGTTTGGCCAAAGATAGGAAAGTCCAGAACTAAGCCACTCACTGCCGCGATAGCACCAAAAAAGATTAACAACCAATAGATTGCCTTCTCACCACCGTTTGAGAAACCAGCTGACGGATGTGTGCCTTTGTGTTTACCAACCATGCCGCCCATTTTCATAAACCAACGAACATCTGTCATGTTTGGAATCGACTTGCGCCACCATTTAAAGAGCACGAGCATCAGTAAAATGAAGAACAATGGTCCCATGTAATTGTGGTAATGCTTCGCCAACATGACGATAAAGCCCCAGAACTCAGTAGGAACGTACGGTTTTAAGAAGTGCTTACCGTAAACCAGCATCAAACCACTGAATGCCAGCGTTAAGAATGTAAACGCCATACTCCAGTGAAGCGCGCGGTCTAAACGAGACCAACGCTTCATTTTTTTACCAGTACGCGGCTTGCTAAGCATCAAAGGACCAACGAATACGTAAGCCATGATTACCATTGCAATACTGCCGAAAATCGCGACAGCACCCGCTGGAGACATCCATTTCTCTTTTAGAATGTACCAAGTCTCACCAGGTTTACTGATCAATACGCCATGTTCTGGCGATTGAGACGTGGTGTAGCCTTCTTGCCCCTCTCTGACTTCGCGCCAATAGTCTGCCCCGGCGAGTTGCGTGATCTCCTGTTGAATAACTTTAGAAGATTGTTCCTCTGCTGAAGCAGGCATTGCGAAAGTCAGCAGCAATGCTGTCGTCATTGACAGCATTGCTAAAGATGCACGTTTAAGCGTGTTTAACATGTGCCTCTCCTTACTTAGCTTTTCGTCGCATCGTAAGAAAGATCGTTTCCGTCTGTCCAACCTGCGTTTTTCGCGCCGCGTTCTACCACACGTTGACGGAAAATGTCAGAGACTTTCTCTGCGTCACCCGCAAGCAGCGCTTTAGTTGAACAAAGCGATGCACACATCGGTAACTTGCCTTCTGCGATACGGTTCGCACCGTATTTTTGACGTTCTTCCTCAGAGCCAGGCTCTGTTTCTGGGCCGCCCGCGCAGAAAGTACATTTATCCATTTTGCCACGTTCACCAAACGCTTCTTGTTTAGGAAATTGAGGTGCGCCAAACGGACAAGCAAACAAACAGTAACCACAACCGATACACAGATCTTTATTGTGAAGAACGATGCCGTCTTCGGTATGTTCGAAACAATCAGCTGGACAAACTGCCATACAAGGCGCATCGGTACAGTGCATACAAGCAACAGAGATAGAGTTTTCACCAGCTTCACCGTCGTTTAGTGTTACCACGCGGCGACGTTGAATGCCCCATTCAAGCGCATCGTCGTTTTCGTTCTTACATGCAGTAACACAGCCGTTACACTCGATACAGCGTTTGGTGTCACATAGAAATTTCATTCGTGCCATTGTCAGACTCCTTACGCTTTACGAATGTTACATAGGGTTACTTTGGTTTCCTGCATCAAGGTAACCGGGTCGTAACCGTAAGTGGTTGCCGTGTTAGCCGATTCGCCAACAACGTAAGGTTGTGTACCTTCTGGGTATTTAGGGCGTAGGTCTTCACCTTCGAACTTACCGCCAAAGTGGAACGGAATGAACGCCAAACCAGGTTTCACACGACGTGTTACCATCGCTTTCACCTTGATTCGTCCTTTCTCTGCACCTTCAACCCAAACATCATCACCATCTCTAAAGCCAAGATCGTTTGCGTCTTTCGGGTTCACTTCAACAAACATTTCTTGTTGAAGCTCGGCAAGCCAAGGGTTTGAACGCGTCTCTTCACCACCACCTTCGTATTCAACCAGACGGCCAGAAGTCAGAACGATTGGGTACTCGCCCGATTTGTCTTGCTCTTGAATGGATTTATACAACGTAGGAACACGGAAGATTGCATCTTTGTCTTCCCAAGTTGGGTAATCCGTTACAAGGTCACGACGTGGTGTGTAAAGTGGTTCACGATGCAGTGGCACACGGTCTGGGAACGTCCAAACAATCGCACGCGCTTTCGCGTTACCAAATGGAATACAACCGTGCTTGATCGCGACACGCTGAATACCGCCAGAAAGGTCAGTCTTCCAGTTTTTACCCTCTGCTGCCACTTTCTCTTCAGCAGTTAGATCGTCCCACCAACCAAGTTGTTTCAACAACTTGTCAGTGAACTCTGGGTAACCGTCTTTGATTTCACAGCCCTTCGAATAGCTGTCTTCAGCAAGTAGGCTCTTGCCTTCAAATTCCACACCAAAGCGCGTACGGAAGTTACCGCCACCTTCTGCAACCGTCTTAGACGTATCGTACAGAATGTGCGTGCCTGGGTGTTTCATTTCTGGTGTACCCCAACATGGCCAAGGTAGACCGTAGGTTTCACCGTTGACAGGGCCACCTTCCGCTTCCAATGTGGTTTTGTGGAACGTATGCCAGTTTTGTTGGTGCGCTTTCAAACGCTCTGGGCTTTGGCCTGTGTAACCAATCGTCCACATGCCTTTGTTGAATTCACGCGTTAGGTCTTCAATCACCGGCTGGTTGTTTTCAACACGGATGTTTTTGAACAGAAGATCGGAATAGCCCAGTTTCTTCGAAAGCAGGTACATGATTTCGTGGTCTGGTTTTGATTCAAACAAAGGTTCAATCACCTGCTCACGCCATTGTAGAGAACGGTTAGATGCGGTAACGCTGCCGTGTGTTTCAAACTGTGTTGTTGCAGGAAGCAGGTAAACGCCGTCGGTACGGTCGTTCATTACCGCAGCAACCGTTGGGTAAGGGTCCACAATCACCATCATGTCCAACTTCTGCATCGCTTTTTTCATCTCAACACCACGTGTTTGAGAGTTCACTGCGTGTCCCCAGTAGAACATTGCACGGATGTTTTCGCGCTGACGAATGTTGTCTTTGTTCTCCAGTACACCATCAACCCAACGAGATACAGGAATACCTGCACTGTGCATTGGTTTCTGACCGCTGTAAGCGTTGTCATCGAAACGACCTTTGATCCATTCGTAATCGATTTCCCACACTTTTGACCAATGACGCCAAGCGCCTTCAGAAAGGCCGTAGTAGCCAGGCAGCGTGTCAGAAAGTACGCCAAGGTCGGTTGCGCCTTGTACGTTATCGTGACCACGGAAGATGTTTGCACCGCCGCCTGATTTACCAATGTTACCAAGCGCTAGCTCAAGCACACAGTAAGCGCGTGTGTTGTTGTTACCAGTAGTATGCTGAGTACCACCCATACACCAAACAATACAGCCCGGGCGATTTTCAGAAAGCAGTTTTGCTGTTTGGTAAACGTCTTCTTCGCTTACGCCTGTTACGCGCTCAACTTCTGCTGGCGTCCATTTCGCTACTTCAGCACGGATTTCATCCATACCGAATACACGTTGACGGATGAACTCTTTATCTTCCCATTGGTTTTCGAAGATGTGCCACAACACACCCCAAATAAATGCTACGTCAGAACCAGGACGAAGTGATACATAGTGATCCGACTTTGCTGCCGTACGTGTACGACGAGGATCCGCTACGACGATCTTACAGTTGTTCTTCTCTTTCGCGATCAGAATGTGCTGCATCGCTACTGGGTGTGCTTCAGCTGGGTTTGAACCAATGAATAGCATCGACTTACAGTTGTGCATGTCATTGAAAGAGTTGGTCATCGCACCGTAACCCCAAGTGTTCGCTACACCCGCCACGGTTGTTGAGTGACAAATACGCGCTTGGTGGTCAACGTTGTTCGTACCCCAAAGTGATGCCATTTTGCGGAACAAGTACGCTTGTTCGTTGCTGTGCTTTGCGCTTCCCAAGAAGTAAACCGAATCAGGGCCGGACTCTTTACGGATGTCCATCACCTTGTTACCGATTTCTTCGATCGCTTGATCCCAAGAAAGCTTTTTCCACTTACCGTTTTCAAGCTTCATTGGGTATTTAAGACGGCGCTCACCGTGGCCATGTTCACGCAGTGCTGCACCTTTTGCACAGTGACCACCGGCGTTAAATGGGTGGTCGAATGCAGGCTCTTGACCCGTCCAAACACCATTTTGAACTTCTGCGTAAATACCACAACCCACTGAACAGTGAGAACAGATAGTACGTTTTATTTCTGTTTTCGCTTCTGGATCGACAGATTTTGCTTGCGCTTTTTTCATCATTCCCGGTGCAAATAGACTAGCACCAACCACTGCGCCACCAGCGGCAAGCGAAGTGTTTTTCATGAATGCACGACGAGATACGCCAAGCTGGTTCGTTTCTTTGCTCACACTGTCGGAGCGTTTGACAAGTTTCATCCGTTATCTCCTAAAGTGTGTCGTAGTAATCGCGAATGTGTTGAGTTTCACGATACCCTTTCTTCTTCACGTCGTTTTCAGAAGGCTCAACCGTTTCTGAAGCAACGGCCACTTTCGTGGTTCCCGCAACAACAGCACCGGCAACGGCAGCGGTTGTGAAGCCTTTTAGGAGATCCCTACGGCTTGTGTTTATTTCTTTATTATCTTTCATCATTGCTTCCTTACCTTACGGTAGATCTTTGGAGACTCATGCCTCTCTATCGATATGACCAAGTACTGCTCGATTACTCGTAATCAGTGACGTTTTTCACATCAATTTTTAATTTGTTCTTACTGCTTTTGGTGTTCACGCTAAAGCGGACTTGCTCTAACGTTAAAAATGCATCGCAAAGCTGTGCAGCTGGCTTGTAGAAGTTCACGCTTTCGGCGCTCTCTAGTTGGCGCGTAAAAGATTGGAACCAAGGAGCAATGTGTTTGTTAAACACCGCTTGTTGAAGTTCTTCCTCTTCACCTGTCAGCATTGCCATCACTTCGCACAGTGCAGAAATATGGTCTTCAGGCTCTTTCACGTTCTCTTCTCGTTCGATGCCTAAAAGATCCAAATCGCGACGAATTTCCGCTAACGGTTTTTCCATCATCGAGCCAGTGCGATGCCAAGATCCGAATGGCACAACTTCACCACGTCCAATGCCAATAAACAGATCTTGATATTCTTCTTCTAACGCTTCTCGCTGCGCTTCGTTCGCGGCTTGTTGCAGTGCGAGCCAAGCTTTTTGCATCGCGCTCTCAGACGGTTCAATTTCTAGCGATTTCAGGAACGCCAGCATTTCATCACTAGGCGCACTACGAAAAAGTGCGGATAAAACGAGATAAATGTCTGTTCTCAGTGTTTGTTCTTGTTGTGTGTCCACTGCGAGCTCCTAGTATTTCAGTTGTTTCATTGGGTCTTCTGCCATCGACTCAAACATGTCGATCACACGGCAGTCTTCACACATCGCGATACGATTGATCGCCGCTTCATCAGAGAAATGAGAGTGACCGCGTAACTTGTTTTGTAGCATGTCGATCATCGATTGCGGAGCAAAGGGCTTGTGACAACGAATGCACTCGGCTGCCTTTTCTTCATGAATCACAACCGCTTTCTGGCGTTCTTCTTTCACCCAGTTCATACGAGGAGTAAGCGTCAGCACTTTCTCTGGACACGCTTTCTCGCACAGCCCACATTGAATGCAGTCTTGCTCGACGAATTTAAGCGACGGAGATCGACCGTCCGTATGCAATGCACGTGTTGGACACACCGCCACACAGCTCATACACAACGTACAACCTTTACTTTCACAAGAGACTGTGCCGTAAGGTGCGTTCGCTGGAAGTTCAACAATGTTCTCAACTGGAATACGTGATGCGGACAACGCATCCAACGCCGTAAATAGACGCTGACGTTTGTTGCCTTGCAAGTCTCCTAATGCCAAATCAAAAGACTCGGTACAAAGTGTCGGAGCACCTTCACGTAGTGACTCTAGATACAGAATGTCGATGGTTTCTTTGGCGATACCAAGCTGACCGAGCAGCTCTTGAGCAATACCTACTTCGCTATTAAGCACACGAATAATGGTTTGAGGCATAAAACGTGAAGCCGCAAACAGCACCTGAGTAGCACCATTCACAAGCGCGGCGAACCAAGTATCAATACCAACCGAAGGCAGTTCTTCCACCACAATTGGAATCACATTATCTGGCAGTGCTTTTAGTGCCATCACGTTGTAGCTCTCGTGGCGAGAACTGCAAATCAATACGATAGGATCTAAACCACCCGCTTGCTCATAGTTGGCGAGCGTACGTTCAATAAACTTTTGCGTATCTTCAGGGTTTGGCAGTGCGTAATGAATCGCTTCTGTCGGACACGCTGTAGCACAAGTACCCACGCCTTGACATAGGTATGGGTTGATCTCGATGCGATGGCCCGTTTTGTCGCTGCCTTCACTCGATAGTGCCCCTGCCGGACAAGCATCCACACACCGTTCGCAACCTTTTACGCCACGAGAGCTGTGTGCACATAAATCGGTATCTAAACGGAAGAATTTCGGTTTATCGAACGTCCCCATTAAGGTTGGAATCTCTTCCAACGCTTCAGCCAGTTTCGGATAGCCACGACCTACTGGGTAGTAGCCCGGTACTGGGACTTCTTCCGACATGCAGCTGTTAAGGCAAAGATCGAGTACGATATCGAAACAATCGCTATTGATCGCGACCTTGGCAAGATTGTTGGTCGAACCATGATTTTCAATCAGAACTTCAAACGTACCTAAGAACCCTGAAACCTGAACCGAATTGGCGTAATAAAGCTCGGGATTTGTGCCCTTTTCGCCATCGGTAGAAAGCAGCGTTAGGCTGTTCATTTGCGACAATTGCGCTGCCGCACTTTCGATGATTGCTGTTGGGCCCACAATCAAAGTATTACCACCGCTTTCATAGCTTACGGTTGGTGGAATAAGATTGGTCAACTCTACGGTATTTTCGAAAGCGTACAGCCTCGCTTTACCGTTATTGGAAGTTGCTTGTTCTAATAATTGTTTCAGCATTGCTCAATTCCATTTATGAACATGGATAGTCTTTTCCATCTCTTAGTGTAGTTAGCGCCGGAGATTCTGCTGATTAACTTATCAATGAGCATTCTTATTCCGCCATCTATAGGCGATGAATACTACGCAGTGCGTCCGTACTAACTTCAACCAGATTGGTATTGAGCAACAGACAGCAAGTGTCATGCCAATAAAATATCAACTAAAAATCAATAGGTTATCAATTTTACTGACAAATAGTAGGGATAAAAAAACCGGTTGAGACATTTTGTCTCAGCCGGCTCATTGAGTGTTTAGTCAAAATGTACCTATTCTTTATGTGGTATATTTTGTCTCACCTCGTTAGGCTGTGATTCTTCAGCAAAAGTATCACTTTCGCCAGGAACTGTATTTATATACAGTTCATTTTCATATTGAGTAATTTGGCCACTTTTGTCGGTGTTTGACTCTGCGTCTTCAACTACCCCAGATGCGATATCGTTAACGTTAAGCTCAGACCCTTGCGCAGTTTCAGCGTCTGGTTCGTCTTCCACTTTGTCTTTAACCCAATCACGCAGCGTCTCAGCGACGTCTTGAGAAAGTGACTTTAAGTTACTGTAATCATCATCGTAATCGTCTAGGCCGTCACGCACGTTAAATTCTTCGGACAAGAACATTTTGCGCAGCGCAGCTTTCTTGACGCTTTCTGAGGCTTCAGAAACCAGCAGTTGCGCCACAGACATTTCTTCGGTTTTTTCAGTCTCTACACTCGCGGTAATGTCTGGAGCCTGACTATCCTCATTGACGTTCAAAGCATCTGAGCTTTCGTCAGCGTTTGAAAGCGCTGTGACACTATCTTCGGATTGCGCCGTCTCTGCTATCGGCGTGATCTCTTCATCATGTTGGGAAGATTCTTCTAACTTACGTTTCGACCAACGGCTTAAAAAACTAGTTGCCATTTGCTCTGCCCGCTCCTTTGCGTTTCTTACGTCTTACTTCTAACAACTCACCGTGGCGACCGATAAAGGCTTCCATCCAAGCCTGAACGGCTAACGGCATATCGTTAGATAGTACAAGGTTATCACCATCCATATATTGCGCCGCAACAGATTGTGAAGCCGTCAGTAACTGTATCGCTGGTTTTTCACCAGACTCGACGTTATCCATCACTAAAAAGAGTTTAGGTTGCAGAGAGCTTAAGTTAAAGCGGTAGTCTGTACGTTCATCTTTATGTAATTGCAACGGACAAACATCTGGAGTCTCTTCCGTCGGATTCAGCGCAAATCCTGTCAACTGCCATTGGGTTGTCACCCAAATCCCTGTACTGATCTCATGCTCAACAAGCTCTACGCCGATTGGCCATGTATCCTCAGTCTTTTCGTAATTTTTTTCGAAATCTTTCTTATCCGACATAACTCACCCAGTCTTTCTATTTTTGGTCTGAAAACACACAGGACATTTTGCCCCCGTTTTCGACCATTTTTATTGTCTTCGAAGCAATAAACGCGCCAAGCTGATATAACTTAGTCTATATACTCCCTCAGGCTATAAGTACCAAACTAGACGAAACTCAAATGTATTGATGTGTCATTACTGCGAACTCGCAGTTTTAATGCATTGTTGACATAAAACCTCGCAACTTCTGTGGGAACCGCTATTTTGGAATGAGATTTGCTAGCCACTTAACAAGCTAAAATGCGTAGCAACCTAACGCTCTTAATCACTAGGACACGACTGTGCTGAAACCAAATATTATTAAAACCAGTGAAAATCCCCTGCAAACCATTGAAGTCGATGTGTACGACGAGTACGGCGAAAAGCTCACGAAGCAAATCGCTTGCGAGCGTCCTCTTACGGTCATGCTGAACTGGAAAGAAGTGGTCACGCTCATGACGCTAGGTTCGCGTCCAGAAGCACTAGTACTGGGTTATTTAAAAAACCAAAGCTTCCTGTCCGATCCAGCCGCGATTGAATCCGTTATTATTGACTGGGAAACGCATTCCGCAGCGGTGATTACTAAAGAAAACACTGAACACTTAGAAGGCGCCCTGAAAAAGAAAACCGTCACCTCAGGTTGTGGCCAAGGCACTATGTATGGCAACGTGATGAAGCAGCTTGAAAATTATCAAGTGCCTCAAGTTTCTCTTAAGCAGTCAGAAATTTATTCTGCGCTGGAAGCGTTAACTCATTACAACGACACCTACAAAAAAGCGGGCGCAGTACACGGCTGTGCGGTTTGCAAAGGTAATGAAGTGTTGTCATTTGTGGAAGATGTCGGCCGTCACAACGCAGTGGATACACTTGCAGGTGAGATGTGGCTCAAAGAAGAAACAGGTGAAGATAAAATTTTCTACACAACTGGTCGCCTTACATCAGAGATGGTGATTAAAGTGGCTCAAATGGGCATTCCTGTTCTGCTTTCTCGCTCTGGCGTTACTCAAATGGGGTTAGATCTAGCGAAGCAATTTGGTATTACGACCATTGCGCGTGCGAAAGGTTTGCGCTTCCAAGTGTTTACAGGAGCCGACAAGGTTGAATTTGATGTAAAAGGCAACCAATAACACCTTTTCAGTGTAAACTAAAACCAATAATGCGGATTCACAGAGGATGTGGACTATGAATAATGACCAATTGTGGAATTTTCTGCTTACGCCCAGCGGTATCATGCTTTCTATGATTATTACCTTTGGCGTGGTCGGGCTCTATGCGTATATAACCGGTCAGTTTAAGGATTAAGGCCAAATATCAAAAAAGCCTCGCTAAATAGCGAGGCTTTTGCTTTTTAAACGCTTTGCGAGTAATTACGCGTCAACACCACGAGATTTTAGGAACTCAGAGTAAGTGCCTTTAAAGTCTGTGATTTTACCATCGCGGATTTCGATAATACGCGTTGCTAGTGAGTCTACGAATACACGGTCGTGAGAGACGAAGAACAACGTGCCTTTGTATTGCTCAAGCGCCGTGTTCAAAGATTCAATTGATTCCATGTCCATGTGGTTGGTTGGTTCGTCCATTAGCAGCATGTTTGGCTTGTGCATCATTAACTTACCAAGCAGCATACGACCTTGTTCACCACCAGACAGTACTTTTACTGACTTCTTAATGTCATCTTGACCAAACAGCATACGACCAAGGAAACCACGAACGACTTGCTCGTCATCACCTTCTTGACGCCATTGACCCATCCAATCCGTTAGATTCATATCTTCTGCAAAGTCATGCGCGTGGTCTTGCGCGTAGTAACCGATGTTTGCATTTTCAGACCATTTGAACTCACCAGCACGCGGTTCAAGTACACCAGCAAGCGTGTTTAGAAGTGTTGTTTTACCCACACCATTTTCACCGATGATCGCAACGCGCTCTCCCACTTCAAAAATTGCATTGAAGTCTGAGAACAAGTCCTCTTCAAAACCTTGGCTCAGGTTTTCTACAATCAGAGCGTTACGGAACAGCTCTTTAGACTGTTCAAAACGAATGAATGGGTTTTGACGACTAGACGCTTTCACTTCGTCCAATTTGATCTTGTCGATTTGCTTCGCACGAGATGTCGCTTGTTTTGCTTTCGATGCGTTTGCAGAGAAACGCGCAACGAACGTTTGTAGCTCAGCGATTTGTGCTTTCTTCTTCGCGTTGTCGTTTAGTAGACGTTCGCGAGCTTGAGAAGCCGCCGTCATGTACTCGTCGTAGTTACCAGGGTAAACGCGTAGCTCACCGTAGTCCAAGTCAGCCATGTGTGTACATACTGAGTTTAGGAAGTGACGGTCGTGCGAAATGATGATCATTGTGCAGTTACGCGCGTTTAGCGTGTCTTCCAACCAACGGATTGTGTCCATGTCCAAGTTGTTGGTAGGTTCGTCAAGAAGCATCACATCTGGGTCTGCGAATAGAACCTGCGCTAGAAGCACACGAAGTTTCCAGCCTGGTGCTACTTCACTCATTAGACCGAAGTGTTGCTCCATTGGGATACCTACAGCAAGAAGAAGCTCGCCCGCTTTGGCTTCTGCCATGTAGCCGTCCATTTCAGCAAACTGAACTTCTAAGTCAGCCACTTTCATGCCGTCTTCTTCACTCATTTCAGCAAGTGAGTAGATACGGTCACGCTCTTTCTTCACTTCCCATAGCTCTTTATGACCCATGATAACGGTATCGATTACCGTAAATTCTTCGTAAGCGAACTGGTCCTGGTTCAGTTTTGCAACGCGCTCGTTTGGATCGTAGCTTACGTTACCACTGGTTTGCTCAAGCTCGCCGCTGAGGATCTTCATAAAGGTTGATTTACCACAACCGTTAGCTCCAATTAAGCCATAGCGATTGCCTTCGCCGAACTTAACTGAAATGTTTTCGAATAGCGGCTTAGCGCCGAATTGTTGAGTAATATTCGCTGTGGAGATCAAAACCTTTACCTTAGCAATTGGGGTGTATTTAGAAAAACCGGGCAACGGTACTTGTTCATGCTACATACTGCAAGTGTTGTTTTTATTAATTCACTCCAAGTAAAATCATTGTAAGGTTTCTAAGAAGCAAAAGCGCAAACATAAATGCGTCATTAAATACAAAAAAGAGCCACTATCGTCAGTGGCTCTTTTTCCATTAATACTTCAAAAAAGTGACTAAGCGATGTTCGTCACCTCTAGGATCAGTTCGGCTTTTTTAGGTAAATAAATACTGAATTTACTGCCTTTTCCCCATTCAGACTCTGCTTTTAACTCACCACCCGTTTGGCTGAGAATACTTTGGGAGACCGATAGCCCTAACCCTGTGCCTTCTCGTTTCGTTGTGTAAAATGGCGAGAAGATTCGACTCAAGTTTTCTGGTTTAATACCGCAGCCCTCATCGATAACATGAATCGCGGCTCCTTTCACTTCTCCCTCGTCAATCCAGTCTTCACTGACTACTGTTAACATGCCTTTACCGCTCATTGCGTGAATGGCGTTCATTTGCAAATTAACTAAGATTTGTAGCAAGTGGTGACGGTTTATCTCAACGGACGTATGCGCTTGTAGGTCAGTCACAAACTCAACGTCGCGTTTCTTGGTGCCAGTTTTAACCAAGGTGATGCTTTCATCAATGATAGGATTGACATGTTGCCAAGTGATTTCATCTTGAACACCGCCTTGGCGACTGTATTGCAATAAACTGCGTGTGATATTGCGGATACGATCAATTTGCGCGTGAATCGCATCAATTTCTTCTTGTACTCGACTTGCATCGTCACCCAATTCAAAATGGATCAATTCTACGTTGCCAAGAATCACGGCGGTTGGGTTATTAATTTCGTGAGCAATCCCCGCGGTGAGTTCTCCCAATGCTGCCAGTTTTTCATGAACAACGAGTTTGTCGCGAGTTTGGTTAAGCAATTGAATATGCAGCTCAAGATCTTGGGTTTTTTCTCTCAGGCTTGCCGTACGCTCTTGAACTTTGCATTCAAGTTGAGCTGCGGAGTTTTTCAGTTCAATTTTGCGCTCTTCTAGCGCGTCTAACATATCATCAAACTGTCTGGCTAACTGCGCAAGTTCATGATCGGCATCTAATCCTAACGGGCCAATCCGTTTTTCTTTACCTTGTTGGACCTGCTTCACCACTTTGTGAATGCGTTCGATCGGTCGAAACAGATCATAAGAACCGCGATATACCATCACGCCAGAAACCAGCAATAACATAACCGTAATCAAGCTGATTTCGGCAATGTTGGTCATGTAGGCTTTAACGAATGGCCACATTAGGTAACCGGTATAAAGCATACCAATGACGTTGTCGTATTGGTCTTTGATCGGTTGATACGCCGTAATATACCAAGCGTCATACACATATGCTCGGTCAACCCACTGTTCACCCTTCGAAAGTACTTGGTTATACACTTCTGCGCTCACGCGAGTGCCTATGGCGCGCCCTAGTCTATGATCGCTGTCTAGAGGAACGTTGGTGCTCACACGCAAATCATCGAGAAATACCGTCAACGTACCCACAGGGCGAAGGCGGTCATTATCACTTAAGTAAATGAGATCGCGGATTTGATCCACCAGCACTGTGCTGTTGTTAAGGAGCAAACCACCATCAAGAAAGCCGATCAAATCGTTCGCTTGGCTGTATACCGGAATCACGGTTCGACTGACTAACCCACGCACTTCCCTGTCACCATCAGCAAGAATAGGCACTTCAGCTCGTTTGGCGAGTTCAGGATCGAGGCGTTCGAGTTCTTCTTTATTGAGTACATCAAAAAACGATTCGCGCTTGGTGAGATCCATAAAGCGGAATTTGTTTTCCATGGAATTAACGCGTTGGAAAGAGAGAAAATCTAAAGCATATCTTTTCTTCTGCTCTGTGACCCACTTTTGCAGGTCACCTTGTGGCGTTCCTTGATTAATGCGAATACGGAAATCGTACGAATCGGCAAACGCCCGCACGTAATTGGCTTGCTTTTGCTGTAACAACGTTACGCTGTTATTTGCAACACCAAGACGCTCCGAGACATCAAGCAGCGCATTTTGCCACGTGTAATGAATAGACCAATAAATGGTAATGCCGATCAGAGCTAACAATGTGAGGAAAATCGGCGCAGAGGTTAAGAATAACAAGCGATAACGCACCATGGTTTTAAAACGGTGCGTCCATTTTGACAATCCTTTGTACTGTGGGCCGTTAGTCGGCATATTCCTCATCCTCAGAATCCCATTCTTTGTATTTACGTTCTAAGGTCTTGCGAGCTACGCCCAAATCACGAGCAGCAGCAGACTTATTGCCTTCATGCAAGTTAACGACTTGTTTAATATGTGCTTTCTCGACTTCTTTTAACGTCCAGCTGTTTGGATAGCCTTCGCCAGTAAATTCTTTGCCTTCTCTAAAGGTTGGTAACTCAGCAGAGTGAGAAACAGTAATCGATACATTAGGCAGTGAATGCCCGCCATTCAGCTCTCGCCAATAGTGTGCAGGTGGTTTGCCAAGCAAGATACAACGCTCAATCAAGTTTTTCAGCTCACGAATGTTTCCCGGCCAATCGTACTCACTCATGGCTTCCATGTCCTCGTGCGCCCATTTGGGCGCAGGCATACCGAGCTCGCGCGTCAGCATGTTGCTGAAAAATGGCACCAACTCAAATAAGTCGGTTTTGCGCTCTCGCAGCGGACACACTTCAATTTTCAGAACGTTTAAACGGTAATAGAGGTCACTGCGGAAATTACCTTGATTGACCTCTTCTTGCAGGTTTCGGTTGGTTGCCGCTACGATACGGACATCAATACTGATCTCTCTTTCTGAACCGACAGGGCGAATCGTACGCTGCTCTAACACACGTAATAATGATGCCTGCATTGCAAGTGGCATCTCCCCGATTTCGTCAAGAAATAAGGTGCCACCGTTAGCAACACGGAACAAACCTTCACGCGATTTTTTTGCACCGGTAAACGCGCCCGATGTATGACCAAACAACTCACTCTCTAAAAGCTCAGGTGCAATCGCGCCGCAGTTGATTGGCACAAACGGGCCCGTTCTCCCACTCGCCTGGTGGATACCTCGTGCAACTAGCTCTTTACCCGTACCCGACTCACCTTCCACCAAAACAGAAGCGCGTGATGGTGCAAATTGGTTAATAAGTTGCTTAAGCAGGCGCGTTTTTTCTGAGCCGCCGATGATCTCTGAGGTATTGTGACGTTGGTAATCGCGTGTCATGGCGTACTGCATGCGTTCGTTCAAACGGCGATCCATACAGCGACTGACCGCTTTTAACATCTGCTCAAGGTTGAATGGTTTGAGGATAAAGTCGGAAGCACCGAGCTGTAGCGCTCGAATGGCAATTTCTAAATCCGCATAACCCGTCATAAAAATCACATCGGCACGTTTGTCATCATCTTCAAACGCTTCTTCCCACTCAATTCCAGAACGCCCTGGCAGATTAATATCCAGTAAGATCAGATCATAATGTCGAGAATTACGCAGTTGTTCTGCTTCTTCGATGCTACCAGCTGTATCGACATGTGAAAAAAGCTTACCCAATGCCTTTTTCAAGATGGCTTGCATGCCTAATTCATCATCGACGACCAGTACGGAAAAGGCGCTATATTGTTGGTTTGTACTAAGATGGGATTGAGTAGACATATTTACCCCAGATGGATTTCGATGGGACAGAGTGTACCAAGTTTAAACAGAGATACCCTACAAAAAGTGCGACATTTTGTACCAACGCAAACTTTTATGCAAATAACCCCATGATTTAGTGCATAAACCAAGCACTTTAAGCTTGTAAAAGGTTGGCATCTTGTTTGCTATAAGGTGGATACGGAGCGCATTTAAGTGATCTCAGGATGTTGATGTTTGCTTATTCCAACACCCTAAGACAACTTGCGTATTACGCTAATCGCTCTCGTCCAAAAAGGCTTCTCCCTAAAACCTGGAGAGATTCCAAAGAATCATTGGAAAGGAACACATAAAAATGAAAAAAATTGCGCTAACTCTGGCTGCAACGTCAATCACGCTTGTAAGTTACTCTGCGTTTTCTGCTCAAGACGGAGAACACGTTCGCCTTGCAACCACAACCAGTACTTACCATTCAGGTTTACTTGATTACCTACTTCCACAATTTGAAAAAGACACGGGCTACAAAGTCGATGTTATTGCTGCAGGTACGGGTAAAGCCTTAAAAATGGGCGAAAACGGTGACGTAGATTTGGTGATGACACATGCACCAAAAGCTGAAGGCGCATTTGTTGAGAAAGGCTACGGCGTTTTACCTCGCAAGCTAATGTACAACGACTTTGTGATTGTAGGCCCGAAAGCTGACCCAGCAACAATCAAAAATGACGAAGGCGTGTTAGATGTATTCAAAGAGATCGCAAACAAAAACGCAACGTTCATCTCTCGCGGCGATGATTCTGGTACGCACAAAAAAGAAATGGGCTTCTGGGCTCAAACTAAAATCGAACCGAACTTTGGTGGCTACCATAGCGTAGGTCAAGGTATGGGCCCAACTCTAAACATGGCGTCTGAAATGCAAGGCTACACCATGACGGACCGCGGCACATGGCTGGCTTACCAAAACAAATTGGATCTAGAAATTCTGTTCCAAGGCGATGAAAAACTGTTTAACCCGTACCAAGTTATTCTTGTTAACCCTGAGCGTTACCCAACGATCAACTACCAAGGTGCGAAGGCATTCAGTGATTGGTTGGTAAACCCTCGCGGACAGGAACTTATCAATGGTTTCCGCCTAAACGGTAAACAACTGTTTGTTGCGAATGCTGAGAGCAAATAACGCAATATGAATCTTGCTGATACAACACTGGAAGCGCTTCGCTTACTGGTGAATTTTGATGCAGACCTATGGGAGATCGTTGCGGTCTCCTTTAGTGTTTCTATTACGGCAATATCCCTAGTGGTATTGCCGGCTATTTTGATGTCCTTTGTACTGGCGTACACCGACTTTCGCGGTAAATGGTTTTTGTTGTCGATCGTAAATACGCTGCAAGCGGTCCCTACTGTGGTGATTGGCCTGTTGCTGTACATGTTGCTGTCGCGTGCTGGCCCTTGGGGAGACTGGCAAATGCTGTTCACTCAGAAGGCAATGATCTTCGGCCAAATGGTGATCTGCTTCCCTGTTTTGGTATCGATGATGCATGGTGCATTACAATCTAGCGACCGTCGTGCAGTGGAAACTGCCATCACGCTGGGCGTCTCCATTCCGCGCTTGGCAGCTACGATGATTTGGGAAACCCGCTTTCCTCTACTTGCGGCTATCATTGCAGGGTTTTCACGTATCGTGACCGAGGTGGGCTGCTCAATGATGGTTGGTGGGAACATTATGGGCGTGACGCGAAATATTCCCACGGCTATCGCAATGGAAAGCAGTAAAGGTGCTTTTGCGCAAGGAGTTGCATTAGGAATTGTATTACTATCTTTAGCGTTGGCTCTAAACTTCTTCTTATCAAGTATGAGAGGCAAAGGCTACCTCAGAACATAGAACATGAAGCAAACAAACGACTCACCATTAACCCCATGTCGAGGCGAATTATGACTATAAAAATCACCGCCGAACAGTTATCCATGCGCTTTAAAGAGCGTGTGCTTTTCCACATCCCTGAGTTAGCCATCGGCCCAAATGATGCCATTTATCTCAAGGGTGACAATGGTGTGGGCAAAACTACCCTACTCAAAATCCTTGCTGGCTTGCTCAAACCCTCTACTGGCGATGTTGTTGCGCCAAAAGATACGTGGCTGAAAAGACTGACGCGTCGCAATGGTCGTGTCGATGTGATTTATCTCCATCAATCCCCTTACCTTTTTGACGGCACTGTATATGAAAACGTAGTCTATGGAGTGAAATATCAACAAGATACGCAAAAAGATAAGCGAGCTCAAGTTATTCACGCGCTGCGCATGGTAGGTTTAGAAACCTTAGCGGACGAACATATTTCCGTGTTGTCCGGCGGTGAAAAACAGCGCGTTGCCATGGCAAGGGCTTGGATCTTAAAGCCGTCGATTTTATTGATGGATGAGCCAAGTGCGTCTTTAGACCAAGAATCCATTGAACGATTGGTAGTGATGGCGAAAGATCTTTTGGATCGTGGTTCCAGTATCGTGGTGACAAGCCATCAGGCCAACGCACTGACCGACTTATGTAAAAAACAGTGGTGGATTAAAGACAAGACTTTGATAGAGTCTCCTCTGTTGTATGTCATACCAAAAGAAACATCCCAAGAGAATACATATGCTTCAACCAACACAAACTAGTTGGGTCATTTTGGCTGGTGGCCAAGCCAGCCGTATGGGTGGAAAAGATAAAGGTCTGATTGAGTTAAATCAGAAGCCACTCATCGAACACGTTATTGAACGTTTATCTCCACAAACTCCACGCATTTTAATTAATGCCAACCGAAACCAAGATGCGTACAGCAAATTTGGTTTCGTATTTAGTGATCAATTCAAAGATTTCCCTGGGCCTATGGGCGGTATTCACGCGGGTTTGATGCATGCTGAAACTGACTGGGTCGGATTTGTACCTTGCGATAGTCCACAAATTAACACCGACCTTGTCGAGCGTTTCTGCCAGTTTGTCAAAGAAGACAGCGATATTTTGGTCGCGCATGATGGTGACCATCAGCAACCTGTTTTTACGCTCTACAACAAGCGCGTACTGCCAAAACTCACCGCGTTTTTAGAACGTGGCGACCGCAAAATCATTCTGCTCTACAAAGAGTGCAACACCAGTTACGTTGACTTTAGCGACTCACCAAACTGTTTCGTCAACTTGAACACTCCGGAAGAACTGGCGCAATTTGGACAATTAGAATCATGAAACACACGCTAAACATTCCTATTCTTGGTTTTGCAGCTTATTCAGGCACAGGCAAAACCACGCTACTTGAAGCCCTATTGCCAAAGCTGACCGAAGCAGGTTTACGCATTGGCATGCTAAAACATGCGCACCACAACTTCGATGTCGATAAGCCGGGTAAAGACAGCTACCGTTTACGCAAAGCTGGCGCATCTCAAATGCTGATTGCTTCTCGCAACCGTTTTGCGTTAATGACAGAAACGCCAGAAGCCGAAGCGGAGTTTGAATTCCTATTAACACGTTTTGATGAAGACATGCTTGATGTGGTTTTGGTCGAAGGCTGCAAAAACATCGCGTTTCCTAAAATCGAATTGCACCGTGAAGAAGTCGGCAAGCCTTGGCTTTATCCAAACGATGAAAACATCATCGCTATCGCTTCAGACGGCGGCGAGTTGGACTCTGAACTGCCACAAATGAACATCAATGATCTTGAAGCGATTGCTCAGTTCGTTATTCAGTATGTTCAAGAAGCGAAAGCACCAAAAAACAAAGAGAAAGAAGCCGCATGTTGCGACACACTTTCTCCTGCTTTCCTTTCTGTGGTTCAAGGCCAAGAGAAAATCCTTTCTTTGGTGAACACGGTTTCGGAAATAGAAGCATGCAAGATTGAAAACGCCTATGGCCGCGTTCTTGCGGAACATATCGTTTCACCAGTAAATGTGCCGCAATACACCAACTCCGCGATGGACGGTTATGCCATCCGCAGTGATGATGTTGACCGTGATAGCTACCAAGTGGTTGCTGAAGTGATGGCGGGCCATGCTTACGATCAGCCTCTGGAAGTTGGTCAAGCAGTTAAGATCATGACTGGCGCACCAACACCACGTAACGGCGATACAGTGGTCATGCGTGAGCAAGCCACTCAAGAAGGTGACAAGGTCACTTTTAACGGTGCGAATATCAAAGCAGGCCAAAACGTTCGTCAAGCAGGTGAAGATCTCGCTATCGGCAGTGACGTCTTTACCGCAGGCACTCGCCTCGCCTCTCCAGAAATGGGCATGATCGCTTCGCTTGGCTTTGGTGAAGCGAATGTATTCCGAAAATTGAAAGTTGCCGTGTTCTCCACCGGTGACGAAGTACAAGCGCCGGGAACAGAGCAAAAAGCGAATTCTATCTACGATTCCAACCGTTTTACCATCATGGGCATGCTTGAAAAGCTCGGCTGCGAGATCTTGGACTTCGGTATTCTGGAAGACAACGAACAGTTAATGATTGAAGCATTGGAAAACGCATCGGCGCAAGCGGACGTGGTTATGACTTCTGGTGGCGTATCCGTTGGTGATGCGGATTACATCAAACTTGCCTTGGATAAACTTGGTCAAATCGATTTTTGGCGAATCAACATGCGTCCGGGACGTCCATTAGCGTTTGGTCAAATCAACAACAAGCCGTTCTTTGGTCTGCCGGGCAACCCTGTTGCCGTGATGGTTTCATTCATCAACTTTGTCGAGCCTGCACTGCGTAAGATGCAAGGCGAACAAGGCTGGAAGCCTCTGAAAGTGAATGCCATCGCGACTGAAAACCTTCGCTCTCGCCAAGGTCGTACCGAGTTTAGTCGAGGAATCTATGAACTGGATAACACTGGCCGTTTAACCGTTCGTACAACAGGCAAGCAAGGCTCTGGTATTTTACGCTCAATGAGTGAGGCAAACTGTTTGATCGAAATCTCCCCAGCTATTGATACAGTAAAAGCGGGAGAAAGCGTGACAATTATCCCACTTCAAGGCAGAATCTAGCTCAAACTAGAAATTCAAAGGTCAGCGAGTTTGGCCTTTTTGTTTAATATACAGAAACCTTTTCAGAGAGACAGCTATGGCTCGCACCATTCTTTACACTTACAAAGACCAAGACAAAGAACTGACGTTCTCATACCAGCAACACCGCAACATTCAAGAAGCAGTTGCAGAAGCCGAAGGTATCGATATCACTGAGTTCCTAAAGATGGAGCAACAAATCGAAGCAGTGTCTGACACTAAAGCGGTGCGAAACTACCGCGACAACTACTTCAGAAAATTAGGCTTTAGCAAAATCACCCTAGCTCAAAAAGAAAACCTGGGCGTAGGCAAAAAGAACAAATAAGCTTAGCTGCAAACAGAAAACTCACGATTCGTCGTGAGTTTTTTATGCATGCTACTTTTGTTCATGATCCATACCCGAGCATACCGAAATTACTTAGGTATATGAGTTACTTGGGTATACAAGTTAAAGTAAAAGCCCCGTTTAACCTTGAAAGTCTAAACGGGGCTTTAAATTTCTTCTTACTTTATATCGAGTAAGGTTTAAGTCATTACTTGATGTTTAAGAACGCAGCGCCGCGTACACCACCTGAATCACCGTGTTTTGCTTTGATGATCTTAGGACACTTAGCCACAGACAATAAGTGTTTAGGGATGCGTTTTGGCATCTCTTCGTAAATCAATTCGAAGTTAGATAAGCCGCCACCAAGTACAACGGTGTGTGGGTCTGTGGCAGTAAACAGGTTTGCAAAGCAGATTGCTAGCAGCTCCATAAAGCGCTCGACGTGCTCTACTGCTTTCTCTTCACCCTCTGCGTGCGCTTTAATAATGTCGATCGCTTTCTTCTCTTCGCCGTAGTAATGCGCGTAAAGAAGCTCGAAACCACGACCAGATAGGTAACTATCTAAACAGCCTTTGTTGCCACAGCCACAGCCAAGTAATGGTGCGTTTTCGCCCAGGTGGAACCATGCGTCGATAGGAAGACGTGTGTGACCCACCTCACCCGCTACGTGGTTGCGGCCAGAGAATACTTTACCTTCGTAGATAAAGCCACCGCCAAAACCAGTACCAAGGATCAAACCTAGTACAGATGGTTCATCTTGAAGATCTTCGTCCCAGGCTTCAGAAAGCGCGAAACAGTTTGCATCGTTTTCAATTTTTACGCTGCGACCGATTTTAGCTTCCAGATCAGCACGAAGTGGTTTGCCTTTTGCCGCAGGAACGTTAACTGTTAGTACCGTTGCATCATCGGCGTCTTCCATACCTGGTAGGCCAAGACCAATCGTACCTTCGCAGCCAAACTCTGTATCGTATTTGTTCACCAATTCCGCAATGGTATCAACCAGCAGCTCGTAGTTGTCTGTTGGTGTAGGTACACGTTCCGTCGCTACACACTCAAGCTTCTCGTTAAATGCACCAAATTCAATTTTAGTGCCGCCGACATCAAAGCCGTAATACATGTATTTCTCTCCTAAAAAATGCTTCAAACGACTCTCAAAAATGGCTAGAGTCAAAAGTATAAACTGATGGCATTATCCATATCTGTACGCCTGCAAACCGTGACCGAATGCAGATTTATCCCCTCACCGAAGCCAGTTGAACAACATACCATCAACAAAAGCTCATTCCTTAGAGTCAGCTCTCGGTTTTCATCCACTCTTTGAAACGTTTCAAGTGTGGCTGGTTAGGGTCGCTTTTGACTCGAGTCTTGCTCAGCATGTAAGTTTCTCTGAAGGCTTCAAACCACAATTGAAGGCATTCCGCAGCTTTCGGCTCACCAGCTTGTTTTAAAACTAATGTCGCGACTTCGGCGGTTGAAAGATGCTGCTCATTCTCGGAGCGGCGCATGATGTATTCAGACAGAGATTCCGGCTCAATGGAAAGCACAGGCAAAGATTTAAGAAAATCAGAACGACGGAATATCTTTCGCGCCTCACGCCAGCTACCATCAATAAAGATCAGCAACCATTTTTTGTTCTCGACATCTTCTTTTACCAATCGCCCTGGCTCTAGATCTTCAATTAAACGAGAGGGATCATCCACATAGTCTGCAGGAAATACAATCACCGGTTGGTAACTGTCATCCTGTAGTAGCGCTAGCATCTCTTCAGACGGTTCTGTTCGGTTCCATTGATACACGTAAGTCTCTTGAATCGTATCAGCGATTAGACGACCGGTATTACTTGGCTTAAACACTTCGTTTTCAGAAACAATCAACATACATGCAATATTGGCCTTGATGTTTGGCTGAAGGTCGCACAAACAGTGTTGCTCAGAAACCTGGCAATATTGGCAACGAACCACTTTACATCCACGCGCGTTGAAAGGCTTGGTTGAGATAGATTGTCGGTACTGATATAAACGGTGGAAAGCGTGAATTCTCATGGTAAGTAATGCCAAGTAAAAAGTAGAGCGCGATTCTACTGATATTATGGTTTCGCCTCAAGATAAGTCCATCAGCAGTGTGTTGAAATAATTTCACTCTTATCTCGGTCATAGATAAAGAAATAAATAAGGGAATGACAGTGACAGAAACGACATTTCAAGAACCCTCATGGCTCAGATTAGGCTTTTTCCTTGGCGTATTATTGCTTTGTGCCATTTGGGAGAACAAATTGCCTAGAAAAACACTGACCGCTTCGCGCAGGTTTCGCTGGGTCAATAACTTGTCATTGGTTGCTTTTAACAGCCTAGTTATTGCTTTAATCATGCCTATCGCCGCCTTTCAAGCTGCGGTCATAGCTCAGGAGCAACAATGGGGGCTGCTGAATATTCTGTCCCTCCCCGCTTGGTTAAATATTTTTCTAACCGTCATTTTGCTTGATTTCGTCATTTACGCTCAGCATGTTGTCTTTCATCATGTAAAACCGCTGTGGAAGATTCACCGAATGCATCACGCCGATCTCGACATAGACGTCACCACAGGCGCACGCTTTCATCCCTTCGAAATAATCATTTCAATGGGAGTAAAAATTGCAGCCGTGTTTATCTTAGGTGTTTCACCTATCGGAATTGTGGTATTTGAAATTGTGCTTAATGCGAGCGCGATGTTTAATCACAGTAATGCAAAACTGGCTTTATCTATGGACCAAAAACTGCGAAACGTCATCGTTACACCAGACATGCATCGCGTGCACCATTCAGTGATAGTAAAAGAGACCCACTCAAACTTTGGTTTTTTCCTTTCAGTTTGGGACCGCTTTTTTGGGACATACCGAGCTCAGCCTAAGTTGGGTCATGAAGATGTTGTTATTGGTGTGCCGGAAATTAGAGACGAAGAAGAGCAAAGATTAGATAAGCTGTTAACGCAGCCCTTTCGCTACAATAAAGAGAAGAAGTGATGGTTGAAAAAATATTGTTGGATGAAGTATGTCAACAAAACGAATAGACCAAGCCTAAACCCCTGTTAAACACTACTTCATCCTCATGATGTGTAAGAACAGATTAGTTTTCTGCTAGCTGACGCTTTTTGTTTAACTGAGTAATACCAACAAATAAACCAACAACACCAAGCACTGCACATGCCAAAGCATTGGTGTTCATTACTTGCTGTGCCTCTATTGAGCTGTATAGAAAAGCAAGGCTGAAGAAAGTGGTGGCAAAGCTCAAACCTGTCAGTACGCTGAAACCAGCAAAACTGGCCAAGTCTTTAAAATCGTTCATAACGAGTCCCTGTTTACAATCCTTAATCGAGTGTTGTGAAAATAATAATTAACGAAATATTTGGCGCGATTGACTATGTTTTCGCGCATTCCATAACCAGATAGATACCCCAAATGAGAACCCTAAAAACAGTGTCTTCATTTGTAGGGCGACGTTGTTATCTAATATTTCTAATGTATAGTGAGCGTGGGAACTAAAGATAACATTGGTTATAAGAATCAATAACATAACGACTATGCCAGAGCGGCGATGCTTGACCAATAGATACGCTGCTAATAAGTCCAATAGTCCCAAAGCGCTCCAATACATATTCAACCAGCGTGGCGCAAAATCGTAAGGTAAAAAGCCACCAACAATGTTGTCATAAAGATGAACCACTCCGCCAACTGTCATAAAAAGGCATAAGAGAAACAAGACGAATTTATCCATTACCGTTTCCTTATCTGAATGAATGAGCAAAGCATATAGAAGTCACTTAAACATTTGTAATCTCATCGCCATTTTTGAGATCGACAGTGCCATTATCAACACGATGAGAACAGTAACGGCTACTCTACCTTCTTTATTTGCTTCTAGTAGAAGCATAGTGTTTGCTTTGTCATTGTCCCAAATCCGCCAATGCAACGACAGAATCCTCCTTTAAATCACGCCTTGGTTTAGCAACTCTCGTACCTTTTCCAGCCTGCGATGAAACACAGTATGTGCATTCGCGGGAAGGCCGCTCTCGACATCGTGCCAGAAGAACGCGAAATCATGTCCACCATCGTCTTGCGTATGAAACAGCCATGAATTAGCGAGATCAGCACACTCACACAAAACAAAATGCCATGCTTGATTTTGAAAGCCACTGTCCCATGAGCATAAATATCGTGCGGAACGAACATGTGTGATACCAGACTCCTCAGCGAGCTCCCGCTTGGCCGCTATGATGTAACTTTCATCAAACACTTCAACAGTGCCCTTGACGAGCTGAACACCCGCCAACGGATGTTTAAAAAGTAGGATCTCTTGATTTTGATTACGTAGAACGACGGGGCAAACTTTATCGATCACAAAACCACTCCTTCTTATGGCTTTAGCTTTCTCTGGATATAAAAAAATCGCATGAAGCTGCATGATTCATTCCTTTGAATTCTGGCGACATTCTAGTCAACGAGTCCCTCGAACAAAGCATTAACATCACGTTGTGATAACTAAACCCTTTAGAAATGAACGAGATGAGATGTAACTCACTTTTGCGATGCAAATAGGAGCCATTAAATGAGTAGCCGTAACAAAAAAGCAGAACCGAGGTTCTGCTTTTTGTCGGTGGAAACATCTCATTTACTTGGTCTGATGAAGCTCATACTTGTGCAGCATTGCTTGCTGGTGCCCAGCAATTTCCGCCACTTGCTCAGAACTCTCAACCATAGACTCAAGCTGCAGCTTTGTGCGTTCGCCAAGATCAGAAATATGTGTGATGGATTGAGATACATCTGCCGTCGCTCGTTCTTGTTCTTCTGTAGCAACTGAGATTTGCTCAACACGTTCTTGAATGTGCTTAACCGCGAGGTTGATATCAGAGAATGTCGATTTCACTTCATTGCTGGACTGTAGCGCGTGGGTCATTTCTTCTCTTGAATCATTAACTGCTTGGCGCGAGCGCTCTGCGGCAGTAATAAGCTCGCTCATCATTTCTCGGATGTTCGTAGTTTGTTGAGAGGTATCACTTGCAAGTTTGCGAACTTCATCAGCGACAACCGCAAATCCACGCCCTTGCTCACCAGCACGGGCAGCCTCTATTGCCGCGTTGAGAGCAAGTAAGTTGGTGTTGTCCGCGATCCCACTGATCATATCCACCATTTCACGAATCTGTTTAACACGCTGGTCTAGCTCTAACATTGACTGTTCATTTACATCCAAAGAGCTTTCTAATGACTCCAAACGTTCGCGGTTTTGTTCCACGACTTGAACCCCTTTTTCAGTGTGTTGGGTTGCAAGGAGCGAGTCCTGTGAAGATGCATTTGTCACCATTGCTATTTCACGAATAGAGGCTTCAAGCTGCGTTATGGTCGTGATCATACTCGACAACGCTTCATTTTGTGTTGCCAACCCATCACTTGTTTGTTCGGCTGCACTGTGACTTACTTCTGCCGTCTGATAAAGCGTTTCACAATTGCGCGTCACCGTTTGAATGGAGTCATGTGTGGAATCGATTACTTGATTCAACTTTCGTGCTACTTCTTTCAGCTCATAGGGGCCAACTTCTTCTGCCTTGTCACGAAAATCATGTTCGGTAAGTGCTGAAAGACGCGTTAGTACATTCCTTAACCCTCGGTTTGTCCATGACTTGAGACTAAACCAAGTAACAAGAATAATAAAAGAAATCACACACGCCGCAAACACGAGCACAACGCTCACCGATTCAATGGTCTCGTTGACCACCCGCTCCTTTTCATCGATCAACTGACCAGCGGTTTGGGAGATTTGATCAAGTAACCGCATGGTTTCATCCGCAAGCATCGAAGCCTGTTTAAACTCTGAACGTTGCAATTCCCCTTGTTCTAGTTTGGCGAGGATCAAACGCAGCACGCCCTTTTCACTAAAGCCTTGTTTCACCATCTCATATGGTGCGGTTAAGCTTGCATATTCACTTACTTCAGGATGGAAAGATTGGAAGTCTTCATAGGCGAGTTTAATACCTGCTATGCGATTTCGCATTTCTCGGTATTCTTTTTCGGCTTTGTTTAATTCTGAGTGCATCATCATGACTAAGAACGTACTTTCCATTGAGCTTGCAGAAGCAATGAAACGGTTAGCGGCATCGCTCGACTCAGGATTATCAGCACTAAGGAACGAACTGATTCGATTCATTTCCGGGCCGATAGAGCTAAGCCCATAGCGAAAACCACCAACAGCGGCATCAATATCCATTTGAATTTGTATCACCGAAGATTGCTTCAACAAAATGGACTGCGTGATGTTATGTAAACGCGCTAGTTTGGTGTCTAACTCCTCCGAGAGTTGCTGAGCTACACCAGACGCTTTCACAACCAAAGTTGTGCTTTGAGTTGCAAGAGAGTCGATTTGCTCTTTTACGAGAGGCAACTCTTTCGGCTCAGTAATCTGCATACCATGGTTGAGTAGCTTAACCATCTCCAATACATTCCTGGTTAACTTTGCGTTTGCCATCGCGATTGGTAATGCTTTTTGCGACAAGTCTTCAAATTGTTCCCCTACCTGTTCCATTCCTTTGAAACTTGAGACAGAAAGGGCTATAACAAGAGCAATGATAGTTAAAAATGTTGCACTGACAGCCTGAATCAGTGAAAGTGATGTGCGTGAGCGTTTTCGCTTTGCCATAATCAATTTTTATTCTTTCTTAAGGTTGAATCGGTTCTGCAGTGATTCCGTCACATTTGTGAGACAAAACCGTGATTTGCAGCCCATACTATGGATTGGTTATGACACTAATATTTCAGTTGTGAGTCATAGAGATGACAGGTGGTGATTTGCGTCGAGTATATTTTCCTTTGATAATCAGTGTGCTACTAAGCGCCTGCTCTTCTGGGCCTGAGCCTAGTGAGCAAGCTCAAGTGACAGCACCTACAAATCAGCTATTGTCGGACAACCCCGACTTGTTCGAGTTTTACACAGAGTGGCACGGCACGCCTTATCGCTTAGGCGGGACACAGAAATCTGGAATTGATTGCTCAGCATTTGTACAAAAAGCGTTTATTGAGGCTTATCAGCTCTCGTTACCAAGGACAACGAGGCAGCAATCAACGCAAGGTGTGGAGTTAAGTTGGACGGATGCCAAGCAAGGGGATCTAGTGTTTTTTAAAACAAGACGTACAACTTATCATGTCGGAATTTACTTGGGTAACAAGCAGTTCATGCATGCATCGACGTCTAGAGGTGTGATTATTTCAAGAATCGACAACCCATACTGGGCATCTAAGTTTTGGCAAATAAGAAGAGTTACAATGTAACTCTTCTTACTCTTAACCGGACATTGCTGTAAGTTAAAACAATATCAGTCGTAAGTCGCAACAGCATTATCGAACAGATTTTTGACCAGAGCGATGTATTCATCAAGGAACGTGATCTGTTCATTGGTCGCTTTTTTATGCCATACCCCAGCCAATATCTCACCAAGATCTTCAACAACTGCATCAGCCTCTTTCAACAATTTGAAGCGTACGCTCGAGTGAAGTTCTGGATTTTGCTCAAAAATCGCCATGATGTTTGAAGCCACCATATCGGTGACAACATCTTCGATGCTTTCGGATCCAGTGTCGCCAATTTCGGTCGTAAAAATATCTAGATTTAGAGACAAGTGCTCGATAAGAGCGAGATATCCATCGGTTTCTAAAACCACTGTTTTTCTCCGTTTATTGCAAGCCTTCGAAGCTGAAAGCAGAATAGTTTCAATAGTAAGACATGCCGAGAAAATTTCATTAACTTATTTCATATTAACAAACATTCACGAACCAACTGGATGATTTTCAAACAATTGAGCTTTGCTTCACTGAATTCGGATACAGGGTTTCTTCAAACCTTTTTATATTTCAGCCATTTTCATGCAAACAGGTTTGGTTACGACCATTTTCTTTTGCACGATACAGCGCAGCATCGGCACTCTTTAACCATTGAGTGTGAGTTTCAAAATAAGGCTTATACTCGCAAACACCAATACTTATCGTGTAATTAATCAAAAAATCTTCCACTTTCACGATCTCTTGCTCAATTCTTTTGCGCAAACGCTCTGCGAAATAGCAAGCTTGCTCCTGGTTTGTGTGAGGAAGTAGTACCGTAAACTCTTCACCACCAAAACGACCGCAGATATCACTGCTCCTTGCTGTTTTTCTCAACAATGCAGAGGTTCGACGAATGACTTCGTCCCCTGTCGGGTGACCATAAGTATCATTCACCTTCTTAAAGTGGTCGATATCGAATATTACTAATGAGCATGGTCCGTCGATAACTTTTAAGTGAGCAAACTCATCTTTCAATGATTGCTCCCAATAAGCGCGATTAAATAAACCTGTTAAACCATCTTTGCGACTGATTTCCGACAAATGTTGATTTGTTTCTTTCAAATGAATGCGATTTCTCGCAGTTTCAGAAACATCATTGACTTGAATCGCTATGTGGCTGACCTCTCCTGAAAGCCCAATTAACGGCGTGATCACGATATCTTGATACATAAAATCACTGCTGTTTGAAACCGGAGAAAAATTGTTGAACTTAAAAAGGTACGGTCGGTTTTCCCAGCTAGAAAAAGAACGAGTTTCCAGATCGGCGGCAGCTTTTATCTTGGTTTCTAGCCAAGTTCTTGGCAGCTCTTCAAAATGCTCAAATAAACATTCACCAAGAATTTCTTGTGATAGAACGCCACTGTATGACTGCATAAAACTGTTCCACACACACACTTTATACTCTTGATCCAAAACAATAAGCCCTGAATCCATCGTATCGAGAATTTGTGTGACCCAATGAAAGTCTGCTATGTCCAGCGTGATATCGGACATTAGATTAGCTCCATGATTTCATAGATTATTTCTACGGATGGCTTATCAATTAAAAACAGTACCTCGCACTCGAAATCGAGCGCTTCTGCCATGTAGGTGTATTCGATAGTAAAGAGCTCACCCAACTCGCCTTGCTCTTCACAATAAGGTGTTAAGGTATCCACAATGCCTGGCTGACGAAGTGAGAACTGCTTGTCGAGTTGATCGCCCAATGATGTGAGAAATGACGAGACCAGTAGGTTAGAGATATTCAAGATGATTTCATTATGAGGCGTAAACTCAAGGAGGTAACCTAATTTTTCCCCAATCTGATTGATATCCCTACCACGTAAGCACACCAGTGCCTCTCCGTGAATACCACCACCGACAAACCTCTGCGCTACCGCAACGGAACTGTCACGCCCAACCACATCAACCAGTGTCATATGAAGCTCGCCGTAGGACAACGGTCCAACATGAGGAACAGGAAGTTGGATGAACTCATGTAAATGGTCAGCCATAATCGCAGCCCCTTTACCAAGGGCAATGTTCGCAATTTCACGGAATTTGGCTAGTAAGGAAAGCTCTTCGCAACCCTGGTTTTTAGAATCAACCGAATGACTAGGTTTGAACGCATAATGCAGCCCTAATTGTTCGTATAGTGGGAGCACCTGCTCTTCTGTCAGAGGCTTAGCGATAAAAGCTTGAGCACCAAGATCGAGACAGCGCTGTTTTGCCTCTTGTTGAACATCTCCAGAAATAATGACGATTTTGGTCGGGTACTGACTAACAGGTAATGATTCGAGGACCTCAAAACCATCCATTATGGGCATCGTTAAATCGAGAAACAAAATATCGATATTTTGCTCAGCAAGAATATTAAGCGCCTCATAACCATCTTGCGCTTCAATAAGATGCAATGATGTATCTTGTACGATAGAACGCGCAATAAGCTTTCTTGCAACAGCTGAGTCATCACATATCAGTATTTTCATGCCACCAATGGAACTAACGTCAAAAAAATCATAATACCTGTTGTAAACGTTCATCTCCATATGCTAAGCCAACAAATCAGAGGCTTATAAGCGATTTGATTCACATTTATACAAATTGACTACACTAAGAGGAAGGTTTCTTTACTAAGTATGCTCAACATAGCGCCAACTCCCTGCTATTTATCCTAAACTATTGGTGGTCAAATAGATTCGCGAGGTTTTGTATGTGGCAAGCAATATCGCAACAGCTTTCTGATACTTTATTGTTCGATTACCAGATCACGGAAAAAGTAAGGCTGTCTGGTGGGGATATCAGTGAAAGCTACATGATCAATGATGGCGAGCAACGTTATTTTGTGAAAATTAACGATCGCGAGTTTTTGTCGAAATTTGAGGTAGAAGCTGAAAGCCTGCATCTTTTGCGTGAAACATCCACCCTATTTGTACCTGAGGTGGTATTGGTTGGTAAAACCAAAAATGCCTCATTCTTAATTCTTAACTACCTTCCAACGAAACCATTAGAAGATGGTCCCAACAGCTTTAAATTTGGGCAGCAATTAGCTCACCTACACCAGTGGGGCGAGCAAAAAGAGTTTGGTTTTGATACCGACAACTATCTCGGTTCGACTCTACAGCCCAACAAATGGCACAAGAAATGGTGTGTATTCTTTGCTGAGCAACGCATAGGATGGCAATTACAGCTCCTTAAAGAAAAAGGCGTCACCTTGGTTGATATCGATGACTTTATCGATGTCGTAAAACAGCGGCTAGCAAACCATGCTCCGGAACCTTCTTTGTTGCATGGCGATTTATGGAATGGAAATGCGGCACTCACTGCATTCGGTCCTATCTGTTACGATCCTGCGTGCTATTGGGGGGACAGGGAGTGTGATATTGCGATGACGGAGCTTTTTGGTGGATTTCAACCAGAATTTTATCAAGGCTACGAATCGGTTATGCCACTTTCTTCAAGCTATGAAGAGCGTAAAGATATCTATAACCTTTACCATGTTCTCAACCATTGTAATTTGTTTGGCGGCCATTACTTGGAACAGGCTCAACTGGTTATTAATAAAATCATTTCTTATTAATTTGGAAGCCACTGCATATTTCAAGATGTAAAATCTCGAGGCACATCACTACAGAAGATCACCCTAAGCTCAAGGTTGAGTTTGGGGTCAAGTTTTGTACTTATTTCGACTCAATTAGCAACAACTCGACCTAATATCAAAGGAGACTTAACTTTGGATTGTGCCTATTTTCCTTGTAGGCAAAGTAAGTAAAGGGCTGTGCTTCCTTGATGAATAGTGTGTTTAAAAGCCCTGCGAGATTAGGAGTTGTTGTATGAAAAATTATACCGAAAGGTATGTAAAGTGCCCGCATTGCGGACACTCTATCGGCATTACATTGGATGCAAGCAATGGTGACCAAGAGTTTTATGATGATTGCCCAGCTTGTTGCCACGCTATCCACCTAAATATGCGAGTGGATGAGTTACAAGATAAGGTCGAACTATTTATCGATGACAATTACGAATAGCAGCTCGAGCATGTGAACATCAGAAATATAAAAACGCTTAAATGAAAAAGGAGCACTAGGCTCCTTTTTCTCATTCTAAAGCTGTTTTGCTGCAAGAACGCGCTCAACAGTATCAACAATTGCTTGAGTCTGAGGATCAAACTCAATATTAACACGCTCCCCTACTTGTCTCACTCCGAAAAGAGTTCGCTGCAAGGTTTCTGGAATTAGATGTACTGAAAAACGACACGCTTCAACTTCACCAATAGTTAGCGAGCAACCATCTAAACCGATGTAACCTTTCGCTAATACATATTTCATTGATTCTTGCGGCAGTTGGAACCAAGTCGTGCGGTTATTGGGCGTATCGATGATATCGACAATATCTGCCGTCAAACTAATATGACCAGACATGCTATGCCCGCCTATTTCGTCACCAAACTTAGCCGCGCGCTCAATGTTTACGCTATCCCCTTCCACCAGCTGACCTAAATTAGTAAGAGCCAATGTCGCTTGCATTAAATCAAAACTGATAAGGTTGCCTTCGATCTTAGTCACAGTTAGACAACATCCGTTGTGTGCAACGGATGCACCAATTTCTAACCCTTTACAAAGTTCATCGCTTAACTCGACAACGTGCGTTTGAAAGCGTTCTTTTTTATCAATTTTAACGACCTTCGCCGTACCCTGAACTATTCCTGTAAACATTTCTTTTTACCTATTGATTTAATACCAACTGTAGTCGAAGACTAAGCCCTAAACACTGCGCTACAGGTCGGAAATAAAGACCGCAGACGATAAAGCAACGGCTTAATGAACACTGGTTTGTTCTCATGCATGCTTCAACATTACCATGATTCGCTGCTGTTCTCAGTAAAAGCGTATCCTTAGCGTGGAGAGCGTCCAGTCACTGTTATCGACTATTCACTACCTAGCTATGGAATATAAACATACAATTGTTTATCATTTGCGCGGAGTTTCTCCGAGGCATTTTTTCACCTTATCGTGACTAAAATCAACCATCAGATCCGTTCACCACATCTTTTGCCCTCGAGTACTCTCATTCTTTCAACTTATTGTTCCGCTCTGGAGTATTTTTCGTGCATCGCTATAAAGAAGAAGCATCAAGTCTTATCAAATTGGCGACCCCGGTATTGATCGCATCTGTCGCTCAAACTGGTATGGGGTTTGTTGATACCGTAATGGCTGGCGGCGTTAGCGCCACCGACATGGCTGCGGTTTCTGTCGCTTCAAGTATTTGGCTACCATCCATTTTGTTTGGGGTGGGTTTATTAATGGCATTGGTCCCTGTTGTCGCACAGTTAAATGGCTCTGGTCGTCGAGTGAAAATACCGTTTGAAATTCAGCAAGGCGTCGTTTTGGCATTGCTGATCAGTGTGCCGATAATTGCAGTCCTGCTTCAAACCCAGTTTATTCTCGGGCTGATGGATGTTGAAGCACTGATGGCTGAAAAAACGGTGGGATACATTCATGCCGTTATATTAGCAGTACCCGCTTTTTTACTTTTCCAAACGCTTAGAAGCTTTACGGATGGTATGTCATTGACGAAACCGGGAATGGTTATTGGCTTTATCGGTTTGCTGCTCAACATTCCTCTAAACTGGATTTTCGTGTACGGCAAGTTTGGTGCACCTGAATTAGGCGGTGTTGGCTGTGGTGTAGCAACCACGATTGTTTACTGGGTCATGTTTGCCATGCTATTGCTGTATGTGATGACATCAGAGCGATTGAAAAGCATCAACCTATTTGGAGAATGGCATCGCCCACAATGGAAAGCGCAAGTTCGTCTATTCAAGCTCGGCTTTCCTGTTGCAGCAGCGCTGTTTTTTGAAGTGACATTGTTTGCTGTTGTTGCACTGCTCGTTTCACCACTGGGTCCTATCATTGTGGCAGCGCATCAAGTCGCGATTAACTTCTCCTCGTTGGTATTTATGCTACCAATGAGTATTGGTGCAGCAGTAAGCATTCGTGTCGGCCATCGACTTGGTGAAGAAAACGTAGATGGCGCGCGCGTAGCGTCACGAGTCGGCATTATGGTTGGTCTAGCATTGTCCGTTCTCACAGCGATTTTAACCGTCTTGTCTCGTGAGTGGATCGCCGAGCTTTATACTAGCAACCCAGAGGTAATCACTCTAGCGATGCACCTGCTCGTGTTTGCCGCTGTTTATCAATGTACGGATGCGGTTCAAGTGATCGCAGCTGGTGCATTACGCGGCTATAAAGACATGCGAGCCATCTTCAACCGTACTTTTATTGCTTATTGGATTCTTGGGCTGCCAATTGGTTACGTCCTTGGCCGTACAGACTGGATTGTCGAGCCAATGGGAGCACAAGGCTTCTGGCTTGGTTTTATCATCGGCCTATCTTCTGCGGCCTTTATGTTAGGCGTCAGAATGCGTTGGATGCATCGCCAAGAGCCAGAAGTGCAATTGAACTTTTCAGTTCAATAAAAAGTAAAAAAAGCCAGCATCCGCTGGCTTTTTTGATCGAATAATCACACGGTTGAGTATACTTATAACAAGATTGCGAAGTGGTTGATTTTGCTCTCTAGACAACGGATACGAAGTTATAAAAAAGGATATTTGTGCGGTCTATTTTATTGTTCTTAATCTTGATTCTTAATGGTTGTGATAACTGGTTCAATCCAGAGAACGCCATGTTTGATAAGTATCATCAACGTGTAGCCAATGTATTGGACGTTCCTGCTATTCCAATAGAATTACAGTCTACGGTAACGATTCCTGCGAAACGCGTTTTGTTCGAGCCATTGCCAAGGCTATCTATTGGCCTGCTAGAGAGCTATCAATTACGACAATGCGGACTCTTTAATTTACTTGCCGAGAAAAACTCACAACTTGGAAAGGTGCAGGATGCCTTTCATGATTTTGATTATCAAACTGCCCTTTTAAGAGTCATAAATCGATGTTTATCCGAATTTCCACTTAGCGATGAAGAACGCGCGACATTGACAGAGCTTTACTCAACCAAGTGGCAACATCTAGACATTCATCTCGACAACTTACTACTCGTAAGTGATGCCATGCAAAAGCAACTAACAGCCTCTGATTGGCTATCTCAAAATACGACGAATGATATTGCACGCATTAACGATGTCTATCGTATTTTCAGCGAAATGTATGATTTACCCCACCGCGCGGTCTCACGTCTACCCGATGTGGAAGTTACTCAATATCAAGAAGAGTTAGAGAAATCTCGTTTACTCGGACGACTTTACTATTCAATGGTAAATACATCCCTTTGGTTAAAAGCGACAACTCAGCTACTTGAGCAGAACCAGAGCAATGTATTGTGCGGGCCGAACAGAGACACCACCCAGTTCCGCTACTTAAGAAATGTCTTTCAATCCATTTACGTTGAAGAAGTGCAACCTTATTTGGCTTATTTAGACAGCACCTATCAACAACTTAATGATGGTGCCACTTTGGTGGAGAACCGTATGCAACTCCATGGTCACCAGTATGGCATCATTGAGGCACATAGGACATTTAGGCAAGAAACCCTAAACCACGTTCAGTTTTGGCAGGGTCTCTTCAAACGATGTGGCGTAACCGTTGGCAACTAGTAAGTGCAGAGCGTTCTATTCCTTCAACCTTTCACGCAAGAATCGAGCAAAACGTGGTTTACCAGTATGTGTAAAACCGTTATATCTAAATGTAATGGTTGAACCAATTTTCGGAGGCTGGCGACGCACTTCATCGGTAAATCCGCTACCGATGTAAAACTCAATGCCATTTGGTAAGCGAACTAACATTGCTCCCATCATACCTAATAAGCGCCCTGTTCCTGGCTTATAACCCACAACTAACGCTTCATCATCTGCGTATCGTTTAAGTTTAAGCAAATCACTACCGCGTCCAGCCTGATAGCGGCTTGATACCTTCCGCAACATCACCCCTTCACCGTCGGATATTGAAATTTTATCCAACTGTGTAAACAGATGAGCTTCATTTTGAATGGCTCGGTGCTCGACATATTTGATATGAGGCTGGTCGACTTCAAGCACTAAATCTTTGATGTTGTAATAACGCTTCCGATAATCACCAGCGGAATATGGCATATCAAAGATCATAAAGTCGATGTGTCGCCAAGCAGACTCTACAGGAGTTTTATCTAATACCGTTTGCTGAACAAGATGGAAGTTACCTCTCCCAGCCCAAAGTTCACCGTCCAACGGATAATCAGGCAAAGGTCCTGTAAACCAATCTGGGGCGTAGATTCGATTACCATTTCTCGTCACGAGATGTTGCCCAGTCCAATAAGCGCGAACACCATCAAGTTTTTCGCTATACCAATATTCAGACACATCAATGCCATCCTGATAGCTTTGTGCAAGAGAAACTGGTGGTGCGAAAGACGTATCCGCTTGAGGCTGTGAAGACGCTGCCATAACAGCCAGCGCAATTAATGTCATTTTTAATGGCATAAGAAGACCTTGTACAAAAAATCGCCTTTATTGAAACGTAAGTCCTCTCGATGACCTATTTATTACTAGTTATTCTTCGACTCATAACAATCAACATTAGTAATAATTTGCAAAGATAATCATAAACTTTAGACAGGTTTTGCATTTAGTCGTTACACATTATTCTCGTATGGCGGATGGTTCGTCAATCGAGTTGGAATCTAATCATGACGTGCCTCCCCCGGTCTAACGACTTCTTTCGGCTCAAAACCTCTTATAAGCAAACCATTTCTCTGTGCGTTTTTGATTCTCAATTTGAGAATCAGTCCTTTCTCAAATTGAACAATATAATTAACAATATTTAACTGTTTGATTTTTCATTAATTTCAAATTGGCACGTTACCTGCTCTATATCCAATTAGAAAAACAAACGGAGACAGAGTCATGGAATTACGCAAACTAGAAATCAATCAAGACAAGTTAGCCATTGAGTTTTTTGGTGACTTAGACGCAAGTGGCTGTCGACAAGCACAACATCACATTGATGAAGTAATTCACAACAATCATCACAAAGAAGTCGAAATTAACCTACAGCACGTCCAATTTCTTGATTCTTCAGGGATTGGTGCCATTGTTTACTTATATAAGCGTCTAGTTGAACGTGAAAGAAGCATGAGTATTGAAAACGTATCAGGCCAACCTTTAGAAATCATGAGCTTGCTTCGTATCAACCATGCCATTCCCGTTAACTCAAAAGGACACTAAAAATACCGGTTTAAACGGAGGTTGGCATGGTAAATCTTTTACGACGATATGCAGTAAGCGGTCTTGTTGTCGGCATGTTTGGTTGTTCGTCGTTTGACTACCCAGAACACGGGAAAGGTGGCTTGGCGGAAAGCTATCAAGATATCTCGATCGAGAATTATCAGTTTTCCCCAGTAATGCCTGACGAGCCTTTAGGTCCAGAACATGGGTTAAGGTTTGATTGGCAATTGACCAAGTTACATCTAGACGCACTAATCCAAGAGGGCGCGCGCTGGTGTTTTCCTGCGGCAGTTGTTCAGGCCCTTGAAAAACAAAATAGAATTGCGCGCGAGTTAGAAGGTGGGCTTTTACTCGACGCTGCCAACGACCTTGTGATTCAGCGTCGACGCTTAAACCAGCTCGAACAACAACTCGACTACGTACTGAGCCAAACAACTTGCACACCGCCCGATGATATTGAAGCACTACGTAGCGACCTAAACATAGTCTCGGATATCTATGCACTACTTAATATCGACAACCAGTTTGCTGTCGATTCAGCAGAAATCAACCCGAAGTACATGGGACATTTGGCAGAAGCAGCCTACATTTTACGTGACCACCCCAACCTATCTCTTGTAGTAACGGGGCATGCGGATGCAACTGGAACACCCGATTACAACCAGAAACTTGCTCAAGCGCGTGCGGAACAAGTAAAGCGTTACCTAACCGTATTTGGTATCACTTCAGAGAGAGTCACTACCAAATCTGTCGGAGATAACCTGCCACTCTATGAAGGTGAAACATCCGCCGTGCGTTTAACTAATCGTCGAGTAAGCATCGAGGTTATTAGCCCTAATTCAGATAGCGATACCTCAATAAACCGCAACTCAACGGCAGGAGGCGCGCTATGAACACGATGAAACCATTTATCCTCTTAATGTTGTTGTGTCTGGTTGCGTGGGTACCTTCTTCCATAGCGGATGAGAGCAATACTGTTAAGGTCGGTGATTTAATACAGATTAACTTACCCGGAGAGGCGTCGTTAAACCAAGGGTTTCAGGTCGATCGTCGTGGACGAATTAATTTACCAGAAGTCGGCCCTGTATTAGTGGCCGGCTACAATGAACAACAACTCCAAGACGTGATTATCGACAGGCTAAAGACCGTTTATCGTGACGTTAACAACGCTCGAGTTTTTATTAAACAGCAACAGTTGTTAGTGTCCGTTCAAGGCTACGTGGTCAAACCCGGTGAATATACCTTACCTTCTGGGTCCAACATTCAAATGTTTGTGTACGAAGCTGGCGGCCTGCGCGCAGGGGCTCAGCTTGATAAAATGATCGTGAAACGTGGAAATAAAAACATTGAATTTGACTACAAACGCTTCCTTGATACGGGGGACAATAGCCAACTGCCAAAACTAGAATCACTGGATGTCTTATTTGTCCCCGCTTCCCCACTCGTAGGGAATATTGAGCAAGAGTTTGATGCAGCAAAACTCGCGAATTCAGGTGACAGCGCAGATTCCGCTCGTGCAATCAAAGTCTTTGGTGAAGTCAACGCACCTGGCTCGTTCTCATACAAGCCAAACACCACGCTAGTTGATGTCGTAATGCGAGCTGGCGGCGTGACACGATATGCCAGTGTTGAGCAAATTCGCGTGATAACAAACAATAACCCAACCATGTTTAACCTGAAAAAGTACCTTGATACTGGAGACCAAAGCCTACTGCCGGAGATCCTGCCAGGTGCCACCATCTTTGTCCCAAAACAGGAAGAAGAAATCAAAGCAGGTGCAAATGTGGTTTACGTGATGGGTGAAGTCGCCCATCCTGGGGCATACGAAGGCAAGCAAGGCGCTAGCTTCATGGATATCCTCGCCAACGCTGGCGGGCCCACTCGCTACGCAGAATCTCGCCAAATTCGCGTTATAAAAGCCGATGGCAAAGTCATCAAATTCGATCTTACCGCGCATACAGAAGGACTATCTTCAGCCAGACCACCAAATGTTGGACCAGGAGACGCGATTTTCGTGCCGGAGAAAACCGATTTCAATGAGAAGTCTTGGTTAAAAGTAGCACCTAGTCGAGCGGTCGCAGTGATGGGAGAAGTTGTTCGCCCTGGACGCATCGAGTGGTCAGACGAAATGGATTTGATTGATCTGCTTGCACACGTTGGTGGCCCAACTCGACGAGCTGATACCACCAAAATTGAAGTCGCCAATAACGGTCAAATGACACAATTTGACTTAGACCAATACATTCTGGATGGCTCGCCAACATCAAGCCTACCTCGAGTTTCCGCTGGTACAGTCGTAAGGGTACATGCATTGCCTGACGACCCATCCGATAATAAATCGCAATGGGTAAGCCAAAGCTCTGACGCATCAATATACGTTTTCGGGCAAATCAATGCACCTGGGCGCTATCGTTTCACCGAAGATATGCATTTTCTGGATATTTTGTCTGCCGCCGACGGACCGACAATGGATGCAGATATTCACAACATCCGTGTCACACACCGAGGCCTAGGTTATGCCAAAGTGAGTAAATTGAATTTATCGATGTACTTTGAAACAGGCGATGAGTCAATTCTGCCCCACGTTCGTCCTGGTGATACCATTTACATTCCAGAAAAAAACAAAAACTGGTTAGACCGTTCAAAAGAGTCCACGGTACGCGTATTAGGTGAAGTAAGAGACCCAGGGCGATACGTATTCAATGACAACATGACTGTGCTTGATCTGTTAGCGGAAGCAGGAGGACCAACTGACAATGCCTACCTTGAAAAGATCAGTGTGGTCAATATGTCTTGCTGCCAGGGCCAAGCCCGAACATTTGATTTGGTGAACTTTAGTAAAACAGCCAACATTTATGAGCTGCCAGTCATTCGCGCAGGCGACACGATTTACATTCCCCATAAAGACGAAAGCTTTGTTGAAAAAGCGAGGGCCGGATTAAGAGATATTTTACAAATCACCACAACCATCGTGTTAATAGGAGCGTTGTAATGACTATTCCTGCAACTCACGCTGAGATTGAGCAAATTTATCTTCAGAGTGAACAGAAAGGCCACAAAACGATTTGTGTTGTGGGTTGTAAATCTGAAGATGGTGTCACTTCCGTGGCGTCATCTCTTGCAGAGCGCTTGGTTTTAGCAGGCCACAATACTTTGTATGTAGACCTTAACTTATTCAAACCCGCTTATCACACTGTTCACGAATTTGATGATGACGAGAAGGTTGGCCATTTGATCACACGAGAGAATACACATCAAACTTTAGTCGGCCTCCCAGCTCCATCTCTCGCCAGCACTCAGTTAGCGTACCGAGACCCAACAATGCTGAAACGAAACATTGCACAATGGTTAACGCAGTACGAGCGCGTCGTGATAGATACATCACCACTTCTCAGTGTCAACCGAAGCAATATTGCGCCTCAAGTGATTGCTGGCGTATGTGATGCTACTTTGTTAGTAGCGCATTATGGTTCTACGACTGCAACCCAGCTCGAGCAAGCCAAAAAGATACTCGATGCTAGCGATGCGAGCTTGATTGGTTCTGTACTGAACATGAAGCACACTCCAAGCCTGAAAGATGAGTTAATCCGCCAAGTTTCCAAGCTGCGTTTCTTACCAAAAAAGTGGAAAGAAAAACTGTCTCAGCAAATTAAAAAAAGCGAACTGTTTATGTTATAGGGAGCGCTATTATGACGATAAATAATACATTGACTATCGAGCAAGAATTAGTGGATGAGCATATTCTTCAGCAAATGATCAAAGATACGTGCGCCGAAATCATCCCTACCTTGATTGATCACTATGTCGAAGAGTCACGCGATCGCATGGAGAAAATAGAGCAAGCATTAAGCACAAAAGACCTTCAAACATTAGAGTTCGAGGTTCACACACTGGGCAGTTCTGCTCTCGCTTTAGGCAATCGAACGCTTTCAAGACAAGCAAGAATGATTGAGAAGTACTGTGTCGAAGGAAAAATACCAAAAGCATTGGAGCTTTGTGAAACACTTCCGCAACTCGCCAATGAATCGTTTGATGCGTTAGAAAAGCGAAAAGCTCAAGGGTTTGAGTAGTATCAGTGTCTTACTCCCTAGCGAAGCATCGCGTTTGATAAAGCGCGATGCCGACATCATCTCAGAAATTTAGGCTCCAAATTCAATCACCCTCGCCAAGCCACACACCTTTAAATTATTTGGGCATAACTTAATCAATTAAAAAGTATGGATTTTTCGCAAATTTCCTACCTTGTGCTAATACTTAAATAACGCTTTTCTCAAATTGAGAATTTTCAGCACTAGAGAGCTATAAACCACTCATAATGCCAAATAGTAGTGCTGACAAAAATCATAAAAAATGAAACAAACTACGTTGGGATGGGACTATGAGACCAAGGGTGTTACTGGTAGAGGACTCTACTTCACTAGCCATACTTTATAAGCAGTATGTGAAAGACGAACCTTATGACATTTTTCATGTCGAGACAGGTCGCGAAGCGATTCAATTTATTGAAAGAAGCAAACCTCAGCTCATCATTCTCGATTTGAAACTGCCCGACATGTCTGGCGAAGACGTGTTGGATTGGATCAACCAGAATGACATTCCTACGTCCGTTATTATTGCTACGGCACACGGCAGCGTCGACTTAGCCGTTAATCTAATTCAAAAAGGTGCGGAAGATTTCTTAGAAAAGCCCATAAACGCTGATCGCCTAAAAACATCAGTCGCATTGCACCTCAAACGCGCCAAATTGGAAGATTTGGTGGAAAATATTCAGTCCAAGTTTGATCGCCACAACTATCACGGATTCATCGGTTCAAGCCTCCCGATGCAGGCGGTATACAAGACCATTGATGCTGTTGCGCCAACTTCTGCCAGTGTGTTTATTGTGGGAGAAAGCGGCACAGGTAAAGAAGTTTGTGCTGAAGCCGTCCACCGCCAGAGCGACCGTAAAGACAAGCCTTTTATTGCAATTAACTGTGGGGCTATTCCACGAGATTTGATGGAAAGTGAGATTTTTGGTCACGTTAAAGGGGCCTTTACTGGAGCAACAACAGATCGAAAAGGTGCGGCGACGCTGGCACATGGTGGTACGCTTTTTCTTGATGAGCTGTGTGAAATGGAACTTGAGATGCAAAAGAAGTTGCTCCGTTTTCTACAAACGGGCACTTACACCCCTCTTGGTGGCACTCGAGAAATGAAAGTAGATGTGAGAATCATTTGTGCCACTAACCGAGATCCATTAACAGAAGTAGAAGAAGGTCGTTTTCGTGAAGACTTATACTACCGTGTGCACGTTATACCTATCGATATGCCCCCATTACGTGAACGAGGAAGTGACATCGTCACGCTTGCCAAGCACTTCTTGACCACTTACGCCAAACAGGACAAAAAGAAATTCTCAACAATCGACAGTGAAGCTCAACATATCATCAAGCATTACGAATGGCCGGGTAATGTAAGGCAACTACAAAACATCATACGTAACATTGTGGTGCTTAATAACGACGAAAAAGTCACGGTGAGCCACCTACCCGCTCAACTTACTAAAAAGTCTAAAGTGACGAAAACAACGACGCCTGCGCATGTTGCTCAAGAGTCAACAAACATTGCACCAATCACACCACCACCTGTTTATACTGAGGAACTTTCACCTTCTGCGGTCGAACCGTCGATTACCGCAGCGGAGCTGCCTGGTACACCGTCCTCTGCTGCTACCTCACCGTACTTTAACGCTGATGGAACCATTCGTCCTATGTGGCAAGTAGAGCGTGAAGCAATTCAAAACGCAATCGCGTACTGTGATGGCAACGTCCTCAACGCCGCTGTCATGCTGGAGTTAAGCCCATCTACGGTTTACCGAAAAAAACAAGCGTGGGAAGCGGATGAAATTAATCTCGAACAATCTTGATAAACCTGCCATTGGTGAAATTTGGATCTTGCTTGATAGCCGTCTATTCGGCGGCATTGAAAGTCACGTTATCGAGCTAGCTCGGGGATTAATCGCCTTTGGAAACAAAGCTCGAGTTGTGCTAACCACTGAGTATTCGCCAGCCGCTCAGATTGTACAGAAGGCAAAAGAAGCCGCGATCCCTGTGAGTTACTTAAACTATTTGTCTGGCGAGCCCAATAAAGCTTTAAAAATTAAACACCTAACAAGCGCCGTCGCCAATCACCAACCCTCAGTGGTTCACTCCCATGGTTATAAAGCGTCGATTTTGTCGCGCTGCGCCAAACTGCTCACCCGTACGTTTCCTCGTTTGATTTCAACTTATCATGCTGGTGAATCGTCCTCAGGGAAACTATGGCTATACGATTGGCTTGATAGAAGCTCAGGCAGCCTATCTGACTATTGCTCTGCTGTCAGTCCAAGTATTCAGCGCAAAGTTTTTTGTTCTTCAGAACTGCTGAATAACTTTGTTTCGATTCCCAACAGTCAACTCAACTATCAGGAGATCGCTTTTGTCGGCCGATTGAGCCAGGAAAAAGGTGCCGATCAATTTATTGAGGTAGCGAGGCTCTGTCCAACATTACAGTTTAGTGTGTACGGTGATGGCCCGGAAAAAGAGTCGCTTAATCAAGCTGCCCCTCCAAATGTGACTTTCTTCGGCCATCAAACCGATATGGAAGGTGTTTGGGAAAATATCAGCGTACTTATTATCTCTTCTCGTTATGAGGGTCTTCCAATGGCGGCGCTTGAAGCCATGTCGAGAGGCATTGCCGTGATGAGCTTACGTGTAGGTCGTCTTCCAGATATTATCCAAACGGGTAAAAATGGTTTTATCGTCGAAGACATTCCCTCTCTTGCTAAATGTCTTCATGACTGGATGTCGATTGGTGAAGCGCAACAATCACTCATTCGCCAGAATGCTCGACAAACCATCATTGATGATTTCTCAGCGCAAAGTGTGATTCCCGTATTGCTACAAAAATATCAAATTGAAACGGATCACTAATCCATATTGGTTCTCAATATGAGAATGATGAGTTCCAAACATAAATATCATATAAGATTCAATCACATAAACTAATGGCATATTTTGGCATCTCTATTGCAGCTCAGCAGTTAACGCAGATTAATGATGAGACAGAGGTGACTTATGACTACGCCAAAACGCATTCTATATGTTCATTATGGTGATAATTGGATTCGCGGCAGTGAAGTGGTACTTCTGGATCTCATCTCAGGGATTGACCGTGATAAGTTTGAGCCATTCGTGTGGTCAAACTGCCAGCCACTAATCGATAAGTGTCAATCGCTCGGAATTGAAGCGGAACATTCTGTTTTCAATCTCGTTGGTGGCTGGAGTGCACCTCGCTGGGATATTAGCGGGTGGAATAGCCTTATCAAACAAGGCTCAGCTTTGATCGAAAAGCACAGCATCGACTTGGTACACGTCAATAGCGGCGGCCCTTGTCAATGGATGTGTTTGGCTGCTCGCATGAATCATATACCACTTGTCACGCAACTTCATTGCCATTATACATTGCGCGATCGCTTCTCTCTCGGACTTCACCTCGCTCCAAAATTGATTTGCGTTAGCAAAGATGTTGGACGCGAAATTCTTCAGGACGGCTACCCACAAAACCAACTTCATGTCGTACACAACGGCGTGTCACTTCAAGGCGTGGATACACCCATCGACATTAAAGATCGCCTCGGAATCCCATCACAGGCCTTTACCTTTCTGTCGGTGGGTTCGCTGATTAAGCGCAAAGGATTCGACCGCCTTATTCGCGCAATGCGCATGCACAACTACCACCACCACAACCCTCACCTTGTTATTGTTGGTGACGGCGAAGAAAGAGAAGCATTGCAACAGCTTGCCGCGGATCTTGGTATCCAAGAACGAGTGCACTTTGTCGGGGAGCAACACAATGCCGGAGCGTGGATGTGTGGTAATGCAGACGCTTTTATTAGCGGCGCCTATGAAGAGGCCTTTGGTCTCGTACTCGGGGAAGCGGCTTTAGCTCAACTGCCTATCGTGGCTCCTAAAACGGGAGGCATTCCTGAGTTGTTCGAGCATAATCACTCTGCATTGCTGTACCAGAACAGTGGAATGGCGAGCCTGTTAAACGCGATTCAACAAGTCATGCAAGACGCGGCATTAAGAAACAAGCTGGCGGAAAACGCTTACCTACATGCTAGCCAGAACTTAACGACGACTGCATCTATCAACGCTATTGAACGTATTTACGAAGGTGAACTTAATAACAACGCCATTACACCAATGCCAATGACTCACTGCATGAAGCCTCTTTCACGCTGGTTGAGCATCAATTGAGGAGCCCGGTCATGAAACGTGTATTGATGTTCGACGCCATCCCAATGCAAGGTGGATCCAAAATCGCGAATGCAGAGCTCCTTAAGCAGTGCGATAAGCTGAACGTGATTGGTTATCTACTCACTACAAATCCAGAGCATTGGGCGTCACTGCTTAGTGATACACCGCGTGTGCAAGTTATAAAAATAAAACCATCACCATTTAACTCGACTCATGGACTGACCTACTGGTTGATGAACGCTTACTACTTTCTCCAACTTCTCTACGCGTGCATGAAGCTGCCAAAAATAGATAGCTTTTTGGGCCTATCTTGCCCAAGTAATGATATGCCTTTGTACTTACTACGATTAATTTGCAAAAAGCCTGTGGTACAGATGGTTCATGGCCCTATTGGACGATCGAGATCTGCTGGCTACTGCTTAGTAAAAGCATCGGCAATTTACTACTTGGCAAACACCCGCGAATCAATGGTAGAAGCATTACAGGCCTACCTCAAAACAGAGAAGCCAGCCACCGAACGCTATTGGTGTGGTTTGAATACATCTACGTTTGTTAATGGATTATCGAAAGATCGCTGGCCAAAACAAGCGAATCCGATTTCAAGCCGCGTTTTCTGGGCAGCTAGCTTACTAAAATGGAAGAACATCGATCTTTTGCTTGATGCTTTAACACTTGATGAGTCGAAAAAGATCAAATCCACCGTGTGTTACATCAAACCTAACGTGGCAGGTGTGGAATATTCAACACCGGACTTCAACACACAAGGTGTTGAATGGCATGAGTGCCCAAACAACTTAGATGAATTGCGTTCACAGTGTGGTGTGTTTGTTTCCACCAGTCTCAACGAACCTTTTGGGTTATCTATTTTGGAGGCGCTCGCTGCAGGTATGTGTGTCGTCATTCCACATGATGATAGTTATTGGGACCGCGTGTTAACTCACGGCCGAAATTGTATTAAATACACGCCTAACAATGTGGCTTCGTTACACAACGCAATTCGCCTTTTGAATGAATCGCCGTGGATGAAAGTAACGATGGGTATCGAAGCACTCAATGTTTCTCAACTATACACAGCCGAACGTTGTTATTTGCCAATCGCCCAGCACCTTGCTGCCGAAATTGCTACCAACAATGATTGCACACTCAAGACACCGCGAGACATCAAAGGATATGATCATGTCTAAAGCAATGACCAACATGACGCTATTTGCTATCGCCTTAGTGATCAATAAAAGCATCAGCCTAATCATGCTGCCTGTATTGCCCCACTTTCTCTCACCAGAGCAAATGGGCAAGCTTGAGCTTCTAACAACCTTTGGTGTTGTTACGACCTTGTTTGTCAGTTTCTCTTTGCATGAAGCGCTGTATCGATTCGTCGGCGTTGAAAAGGATCAAAATACGCGCACAAGCCTACTAAACCAGCTGTACTCACTTGCTTTACTCATCGCTGGCGTCGTCGCTCTTAGCTTGCTCACTATCATTTTAATCGCCCCCATTCCCGCGCCTTTTACGCGAGTCGAATTCGCTATTGTTATGTTTGCTATCGTTCTAGAAGGCAGCATTGCAATCGGCACCGCCTGGTTAAGAACACAAGACGACAAAGCAAGAACACTGCTTAACGTCATGGTCACTACCACCATTTTTCAGGTCATTTTTATCGTCGCGGCGCTGTCTGTTCATCCCCATGTTATTTCTGTTTTGTGGGGGGGGTTGTTAGCTGCTATTACTCAATTTGTTTGGCTGCACATCGTTAACCGTTACAATGTCACCCTTCCTAAGCTGGCATTGGCAAAACAATACCTAAACTACTGCCTACCAATGATGATGGCCGGTTTAGTAGCATTTTGTCTCAATGGCGCTGAACGCTGGTTCATTGGTGCCAACACTTCTCTTGAGACGTTAGGGATTTACGCGATAGCGGTAAAATTTGCAGTGGGCATGTGTATTTTAGTGCAGCCGTTTGGCATGTGGTGGATGCCACGTCGATTTAACTACTTAGAAGGGCGCAAGAACACTGAGGCAGTGCGCATCACACACTTAGGTATGATTTACATTACAGGTTTGAGTGTAGTGGTTGGCACATTAGCAATGGTGATGATCACCCACTTACTGCCAGAAACCTATCATGAGGCGGTACTATTCAGCTTATTCTTGCTACCTATCGCCATGTTAAAAGAATGGAGCGAGCTGATTAACATCTCCATTTTGTACAAGCGTCGTACTCGCTGGCTACTGGGTATAAATGTCGTCTCTGCGTGCGTTGCGATTGCTTTGCTGTTTGGCTTATCTTCTCTGGGCATTTATGGCGTATTCATTGCGCTTTATTACGCACAACTGTGTAAGTTGGGCCTGACTTATGTAGTAGGCCAACAATGTATGACGTTGCCTTTCCACCTCAGTCTGATGGTTTTATTACAGATTGTATCCGGTGTGGCACTGTTCCTGCTTCACTCTTCACAATCAATAGGCATCGCCATCGCAATTTGCATTTTGACATGCAGTTTGCTGGCAGGGATAGCCACTCGCTACATGAGTAAAGAGACGCTCAATGCTCTCACTCGATACATAGTGAAACGGCGTGGACAGGTGAAGAGATACTCGTTATGAATGAAACCAAGGTGAGAACAAAACAGTCCATCGCAGCACTGACGATTACAGTCTGTATCGGCCTGCTTTGGATTGTTATGCCTCATCCCATTTTGATTGTTGCGTTGTGTTTCGCACCACTCGCGTTACTGTTTGTTCTCAATCAAACGTTTTGGCTTGTCACACTGTTCGTTATTTTTTCATTCTTTCGTATTCACGAAGCCTTTCCTGTTATCTATAACTTCAAGATCCCATTACTGTTATCACTGGGGGCACTCGCCGCACTCGCCTTTCACCTTCTTATAAGCCGCCAGATTACAGCTTTTTGGCACCCTTCATTAAAGTGGCTGTGTATATTTTGGGGTCTGGTGATCATCGGAATAATATTCGCTTCCAGTCGTGATATCGCAATAACGGTGTTCAAAAATACCTATTGGAAAATCATCATTATGACGTTGGCCATCACCTGGCTTATTACTAAACCTTCACAGCTCGCTCAGATGTCAAAAGCAATTATTTTCGCCGGATTATTGATTGGCTTAGTGGCATTACAAAACGCTGCGAATGGCATTGATTTAGTCGAAGGAACGCGCGTGTCAATAGGACGATCCATAGGTTCAGTACTTGGCGATCCTAACGATTTGGCACTAGTGCTGATGTTTCCCCTTGCCTTTACCGTTAGTCAATTGATGGAGAAGCATTCCCCCAAGCATCTCAGGCTCTTTGCCCTTATCACCTGTTTGGTTTTGTTCTTTGCGATCATTGAGACTCAGAGCCGCGGTGGGTTACTCGGTTCACTGTCTGTATTTGCCTACTTTGCTTTTAAACACATCAAAAGCAAAACATTAGTCTTGGTACTAGGCGCCGTAGCAGCCATCGTACTCTACGCATTCGCTGGTATTTCAGGACGAGAATCGGGGGGAGCCGCTGAGGATGGTATAGATGCCTCTGCGATGGGGCGACTTTATGCGTGGGAAGCGGCATTTAAAATGGCACTGCATCACCCGTTGACTGGCGTAGGTCTAGATAACTTTTACTTTAATTACTATTTCTACAGCCCACACTGGGATGGTATCAACCACGCGGTCCATAGTACTTGGTTTGGCGTGTTGGCAGAAACGGGTTTTGTCGGACTCGCGGTGTTCATTACTTTAATTGTGTCATTGATCCGCACCTCCTTGCATTCCATCTCATTGTTGACACCAAAATCAGATTACACCCTCTCTGTTGGAGCAAACGCCGTGTTAAGTGGGCTTATCGGTACCATCGTATCAGGCACGTTTCTGACTCAAGGTTTCACTTGGCCAATTTACATTCTAGCGGCGTTAACAGTTGTCGTTAGCCGAATTGTTCAAAGTGACTGTCAAAATGAGAAATCCTAGTTTCAAACATAAACAAAACCCATAACTCACTGTTTTAAAATGGCTAATTCCTTGGCACGCATTGTGATTACTCACTTAATTAGTAATCAAATAACCAAGACTCAAGGAGAGCCACATGACAGACATCGTAGTATTTGGAGAAGATTTTGGTGGGTTACCCTCTTCCACTCAGCATATTGTCAAGCGACTAGCAGCGAACCATCGCATCCTTTGGGTGAACTCCATTGGCCTTCGTCAACCTAAGCTGGATTCTAAAGACATACAACGTGCGTTAAACAAACTCACTCGTGTATTTCATAACGTAGGCTCACACAAGCCAACATTGGACTCTGAAACAAACCCAAACATTCACATCATCAACTTGCTCACCATTCCTGCCCCTAGTTCTGCATTAGCAAGAAAAGTGGCCGCTAAGATGATGAAACACCAACTCAATAAACAATTACAAGCTCTTGGTTTTGATAAGCCTGTATTTTGGACGTCGCTCCCGACTGCTGCCGATCTTTGTGCAGAAATGAACCCACGTGGACTGATTTACTATTGTGGCGATGACTTTAGCGCTTTAGCTGGTGTTGACCACGACACGGTGGCCAAGCACGAACGTACTCTTGTTAATGCGGCCAGCGTTATCTTTACGGCAAGCGAAACACTCTCCACCAAATTTCCATCTGGTAAAACCGTCACTTTGCCTCATGGTGTCGACTTTAGTCTGTTTTCTGAGCCAGCACCTAAGGCTGAAGATTTTCCTAATAATGGTCGCAAAGTGCTGGGCTTTTATGGCAGTTTGTCTGAATGGTTAGACTACGACTTAATTGCCCAAGTCGCAGACCAAGCGCCTGACTGGGATCTCGTGTTCATCGGCCCTAACGAGTTCAGTGATAATCCACTTCCACAAAGATGCAACGTATACTACCTGGGCCCGAGAGCGCATCACACTCTGCCACGTTACTCCCAACACTGGGATGCCAGTTGGTTGCCCTTTGTTGATAACGCTCAAATCAAGGCATGTAATCCGCTTAAACTTCTTGAGTACTTGGCAACAGGAACCCCTGTTATCAGCACACCGTTTCCTGCATTAATGCCCTACAAACATATGCTCCATGTAGTTCAAAATTTAGAAGACGTATGTGCCAGTCTCGATCACTTGATCCCCCCCCCAGCAAACTCAAAGCAATATGTTCAACAGCAAAGCTGGGAAGCAAGAGCCAACCAAGTTGAGAAATTAGTGAGGACGCTATGAACGATTTGAGAGAGAACCTTAGTGTATTACTACATGGCGCTTGGCGACGTCGTTACATGATCGTTATCCCTATGCTTGTCTTGCCGGTGCTGGGTTTCATCGTAAGTAAGCTGGTTCCGACGACTTATGTTGCTCACACCAGCATGCTTATTCAAGAGACAGCGAAAATGAACCCGTTCCTTCAAGACCTTGCCGTCTCAACAATGCTTAAAGACCGATTGAGCGCACTCAGTACTCTGCTAAAAAGCCGACACGTTTTGTATTCTGTCGCAAAAGAACAATCGCTGATCAATGACGAGATGAGTGCAAAAGAGCAAGAGTTCATCATAAAAGATCTTGCGTCGCGCCTGTCTGTTCAGCCACTCGGTAAAGACTTCATTCAAATTCAATTGCAAAGTGGTAAATCAGAAGGAATGGAGTCGATGCTGCTCTCTGTCAGAGAGCATTTTGTCGAACAGCTTTTGGCTCCTGAGCGTTCTTCGATTAAATATTCGAGTCATTTTTTGACTATCCATATCAACAAACGCAGGGAAGAACTAGACAAGGCTGAACAAGCTTTTGCAGAGTATAAAAATACTTACTCAGACGCGACGCCCGAAATGCAAGCTCAAAGCCTTACTCGCCTTGCTAGCCTCAAACAAACGCTAGCCGAAAAGGAGGCGGAGCTTGCTGGTGTTTCACGAAGTCTAGGCAGTTTGGATCAACAACTATCCAAAACGAACCCGGTTATCGGTAAACTGGAAGAGCAAATCATCGACATTCGTAGTGAACTTACCCTGCTTCGCGCTAAATACACAGAGGCGCATAGTTTGGTGCAAGGTAAGTTGCGAGAATTAAACCGGTTGGAGCAGGAACGCTCGGTACTCTTGAACTCTAAACAACCAGAACTAAACAGTGCTCAACTATGGGATATCGCGAGCAATACCACAGTAAACAGTCTTGGCGAAGCACAGCCTCTACTTGTCTCCCAACTACATCAATTACAAATGATGCGCGGACGTTTTGAAGCACTTACGGAAGAAACCAACAGCTTGCGAGACATGATCCAAGAATTAGAGCGAAATGCGCACCAATTTGGGAGCACAGCAACAGAAATCAACCGCTTAGCTCGTGACGTCGCAGTGAAGAGAGAAATGTATGATGAACTCGTCGAACGCTATGAGATGGCCCAACTAACGGGTTCTTTGGGAGAGTTTGAAGAGAATAAGCGCGTAAAAATCATTGATGAACCGTTCACGCCAACGATTCCAACTAACTTACCTAGTTTTGTATTTGTCATTTTAGGATTTATTGGTGGCGCTGGTTTAGGCATTGGATTAGCGACGATACTAGAGTTAGCCGATAACTCTATCCGCTCTAAAAGAGCATTAGAAAAACACCTTGGTGTTCCTGTCATCACCACTTTACCTAACGTAGTGTACGGAAACTAACCGCCATAAGAACTCATTTACAAGCACTCGGTCGGCGAGTGCTTTTCTTTTACTACTGCCTTATACAGCCTCATAGCATGTCCACTAATATGAATCTCAAATTGAGAATAAACATAGAACTTCACACGAGCTGAAATTAACCTATTGTTTTTAAGTGTTTAATTTCTTGGCACGCTGTCTGCAATTCCTAAATAAACAAAGAACTCAACGAGGGTTTGAAAATGGAATTCAGACAAAAACACAATAACACTAAGCACAGCAAAAAAGTGATATTACACGTCGTGCAACACTTAGCTCCTGGCGGTTTAGAAACGCTCGTGCTAGAAATGCTTCGTTTTGCGCCGCCAAACCATTCCGTTTTTGTCGTGAGCTTAGAAGGAAGCAAAGAACATGCACTACAAGGCTGGCAAAAACTGTTGCCCTACCAAGGCCAACTACACTTTCTTAATAAAAGACCTGGATTCAGCGGGAAGACCATCGCTACGCTGACTTCAATGATAAAAAGAATGCGACCAGACGTGGTCCACACCCATCATATCGGCCCACTTCTGTATGGTGGTATTGCTGCACGTTTAGCGCACGTACCTGTAGTGATTCATACCGAGCACGACGCATGGCACCTTAATAACAAAAAATCAGCTCGACTACAGTCCCTTTTGCTAACGATGATTCGCCCGCAAGTAGTTGCCGATGCTAACTTTGTCGCCCATCAAATACAGACTAAGTTAAAGTATCGCAAAGTTTGTACTATCCATAACGGGATTGACTGTCAGAAGTTTAAAAGCGGTGACCAAACGGCAACAAGACACTTGTTTGAACTTCCAACCGACAAAATCGTGATTGGCGTTGCCGGGCGTCTAGAAGCAGTTAAAGGCCATAAAGTGCTTATCGAAGCATTCTCTCATCTTGCGCCAAACACACACCTAGCAATAGCCGGTGATGGTTCTCAGCGAACTCAATTGGAAGCACAAGTTAGAACGTTAAAACTTGAAGATCGAGTAACCTTTTTAGGTTTGGTAGACGATATGCCCAGCTTTTACCAAAGCCTAGATTTGTTTTGCTTACCATCACTTCAAGAGGGCTTTCCTCTCTCAACCCTCGAGGCTCAAGCATGTGACATTCCTTGCGTCGCGACGGATGTTGGCGGCGTGAAAGAGACGCTCTGTCCGAACAACAGCACACTGGTTGAAGCAAATCGCGTGTTTTTGTTGGCCGAAGCGTTATCACAACAACTGGAATCATCACACCATTCTCCTCGAACTTTTATTCTCAAACACTTTGATATCAGAGACATGGTGAGTCGCTACTCACGTTTGGCCAAGGAGGCTAGCTATGAATGATTTACTTTGGATTATAGGGTTTGGTTTATCCGCATTTTTGATTGTCTATCATCACGTTGGGTACCCACTGCTCCTTAAATGGCTTCCTTTAAAACAGCAAGACGAAACCAAAGCACCATTTGTAGAGCGAGCTTACAAAGCCTCCAAAACAGACAGCCAGCTACCCTCTATTACTGTCATCGTGCCCGCCTACAATGAAGAACAATGGATAGCAGAGAAGATCCGTAACCTTGCGAGCCTAGACTACCCGAGGGATAAATTAAGAGTAGTGATCGCATGTGATGGCTGCACAGATAACACAGCCGAGATTGCTCAAGCGACAATTCAAGAAGCAATCTGCTCTGATACTCTGTTCATTATTAATGATCACCAAGTCAATCGCGGTAAAGTTGCCCTACTCAACGAAGAAATGCGTCATGTTAGCTCGGACATTACCGCACTGAGTGACACGTCGGCATTGATTTCTTGCGATTCTCTGTTGCTAGCTAGTCAGCATTATCAAAATGAGAACGTTGGAGTGGTTAACGCAACATATCAAATAATGAGTACTGATAACCAAGGTGAAGCGGCGTATTGGCAATACCAGTCTCGAGTAAAGCACCAAGAATCCTTGTTAGGTTCAACGATTGGTTCCCACGGTGCGTTTTACACTTTCAGAACTCACTTATTTGAACCACTGGAAGTTAGCACCATTAATGACGACTTTATTCTCCCTATGAGAATCGTTTTGCGAGGCTATAGCGCTATTTACGAGCCAAACATGCTGGCGCTTGAGCTCGAACAAAGCTCAGATGACGCAGATTTCAAACGACGCCTAAGAATTTCAGCAGGTAACATGCAGCAGCTCATGCAATTAAAGAAATTACTGCTACCTCGCTATCGTGGCACTGCCTTTGCATTTCTATCGGGAAAGGTCCTGCGCTTAGCAACACCCTATTTGATGATTGTTTGCTTTATTTGCTCACTACTACTGGCACACAATCCGCTGTTTCAAGTAATGCTGTTCGCACAAGTTGGTATTTATAGCATCGCGCTTATCACTTACTTGATGCCAGCACTTAACACAATTAAACCTTTTAAGCTGATTAGTTACATCGTCATTGGTCATCTCGCCAACTTTATCGGCGGTATGAAATATTTACTCGGAATGGAAAATAGACGTTGGAAACGCGTCAACCAATAAGGAAAGCATCATGAAAAACTCACGCTACGATTCAAATGTATGCCACGCGAAAAGAACGTTTGATGTACTGGTTGCAATGCTTATTTTGGTCGTCACTGCACCACTTTTCCCATTTATCGCGCTAGCGATCAAAACCACATCGAAAGGCCCTGTGATTTATCGCCAATTGCGAGTAGGACGCTGCACACCAGAAAAAATGGATCTTTTTCAAATCATGAAGTTTCGCACCATGTATATTGATGCAGAGCAACGCTCTGGCGCAGTATGGGCAACTGAAAATGATCCCCGCATCACGCCAGTAGGACGCTTTTTACGCAAAACGCGTTTAGATGAACTACCTCAACTGTTTAATGTGTTGAAAGGTGAAATGTCGATGATTGGGCCGCGCCCAGAACGCCCAGCTTTCTACCAGAAATTGGAAGATGAAATCCCCTACTTTGTAGAGCGCACATATGGCGTGTTACCGGGTATCACAGGCTTAGCTCAGGTTAACCAAGGCTATGATGCATGCATTGAAGATGTAAGACGCAAAGTTGGGTTTGACCACAGTTACGCACTAAGCTTAGGTTCGTTTTACTCTTGGATTTCAATGGACCTTTCAATCATGAGCAAAACATTCGTTGTGATGATTGACGGACGAGGTCAATAACTTCCGGTTCTGGTAACGGTCACTCTTGCCACTGGCGGCGCATCTTTTCTATCGTCGCTGGTGGCACGTCATGAATGCTTTGATACGCTCCGTGACACACTTTAATTTCCACCTCGATGCGCTTCTTCATGCAGTAGTCCATGTAACGCTTCATCTCCCAATGTCGAACAAACGTATTGCTCACAATCACGACTCTCCCTTTGTTCAACCACTTTCTAGTTTGCTGAAAACACCACTCATGCGCTTGAGGTAATTGAACCGGTTCAAAGTGATAATCACCTTCATCATTTTCAAAATACATGTCAGCTTCAAAATGCTTAGCACCAAGCTCTATTGCCAGTTGTTTTGCTAAGGTTGTTTTACCTGACCCCGGAAGTCCACGAATAAGAATGAGTTTAGCCAGTGACATAATGCAGTTTAATGAGGTGGGAATAAGCCTAAACTGTAACGAAATTATTGGAAAAGAAAAGTAGAAATAAAAAATGCCGAGCACATTAGGCTCGGCATTTAAACTCAATCATGGATCGTGTTGTATTTATTTGTAAGCTGGCAGTTCTGTTCTTAACCCTTTCACCAAACTTACGCACATCAACAGCAGAACAAAAGTAAACGGTAACCCTGTTGCAACAACGCCTGATTGCAATGCTTGCAAGGCTTCTTTACCGCCAACCCACAGCATTACGGCTGCAATTGCGCCTTCAATACACGCCCAGAAAATGCGTTGCGGTACTGGTGCATCAATCTTACCACCGGCGGTAATACTATCGATAACCAGCGAGCCAGAGTCTGACGATGTAATAAAGAATACCAGAATCAGCACGATAGAAAGCATTGAAATCACTGAGCTATACGGAAGCGCATCGTAAACATGGAACAGAGTCAATGAAATATCAGTTAGGCCATTTGCACCTAGCTCACCAACTTTATTCACCACTTGGTCAAGCGCGATACCACCAAACACAGACATCCAAATCAAAGTAACAACTGTAGGAATAACGATGACTGCGAATAAGAATTCTCGAACCGTACGACCTTTAGACACACGCGCGATAAACATACCAACAAACGGTGACCAAGATACCCACCAAGCCCAGTAGAATACCGTCCAGCCGTGCATCCAAGTTTCATCTTCACGACCGTGAGGGTTACTCAATGGAATAATATTTTCAATGTAAGCCATTGTTGTGTCGCGTAGCGAGCTCCACGCCGTATCAAACGTGATGAAGGTAATGAAAATAAGCAGCGCAAACGCAACCACCATATTGACGTTACTCAGTAGCTTAACACCACCATCAATACCACGAATCACTGATAGCACCGCGATAAAGGTAACGAAGGTGATCACAATCATTTGTGTACCAATGCCGCCTTCTAGACCAAAGACATGATTAATACCACTGGTCGCCTGCTGAGCACCCAGACCTAGCGACGTTGCAAGACCAAATAGCGTCGACAAAACGGCAAGGATATCAATAACGTGACCTAACCAGCCCCATGCACGGTCACCAAAAATTGGATAGAACGCCGCGCGCAATGAAAGTGGTAAACCTTTGTTAAAGGCAAAAAACGCTAATGCTAGTGCAACGAGTGCGTAAATACTCCAACCATGTACACCCCAGTGGAACATAGTGGCACCCATCGCGAGGGATTTTGCTTCTTCGGTGTATGGTACTGCGTTAAGTGGCATTCCCCACCAATCAGTGAAATACGCGGTCGGCTCAGCCACACTCCAGAACAGAAGACCAATACCCATACCCGCGGCGAAAAGCATCGACAACCAAGAAACGGTTGAGTGATCCGGCGTTGCTTCTTTGCCTCCTAAGCGGATTTTACCTAGCGGAGAAAAAAGAAGAGCAACGGCGAACAATAAGAAGAAGTTTGTCGACCACATAAAGAACGCATCAAACTGTTCGATAATTCCGTTTTTTAGACCGTTTAATACGTCTCGAGCAGTGGTTGGCTCAACAAGAAGAAGTGAAATCAGACAGAAAACAACGAGCCCCGCACTAATGCCAAAAACCGGGTTATGTATATCGAATCCCCACTTTTGAACGTTATCCTGTCCAACCTGATAATCGGTTGTATCAATACTATATTTTTTAAATGCATTATCCATAAATACAAATTTAACGTGAATTTGAAACGCCCCTCAGGTGAGAAGAACTCCAATACCGCCCTCCATTAATTTGAACTCTAAAGTTTTAAAGCGGGACGAATTTTAGCAGCAATCACATATTTTTGCAAAAAGTCGTGGTTTATTGCATTTTAGGCTCAATTCGAGACAGATGAAGGGGGAATAATATCAACACAAAAATTATGAGGTCTAACGATTGATTTTGTCGTAGGTTGTAGACTAGAAAAGACACAAGAAATACTTAAGTTCATAGCCAGTCACTGCGCAAATAGAGAAGACCTGCGCTGATTTGGTTTCACAATTAACGACGAAACCAAATCAGCAAACCTTTCATCCAGCGAGCGTTATAAGAAATGGAAGGTGATGTTCCCTGTTACGCTGCTAACGGTATCGCTATCGCCTTCAATATCCACGCCAAACGCTTGATAACTCGCGCCCACAGACACATTGTCAAGCAAGAAGTATTCGGCACCAACACCATACATGTAAGAGACGCCATCATCTTTGTCTAAGTTTCTCAGTCCGCCGTCATAATCAACGTTGAATGCATTGATGCCGCCTTTTGCGTAAACGTGTAACGGGCCGAAGTCGATACTAGGTTTCGCCGCTAAATAGAATGAATCAAAATCAGCACTACCCCTGCTGCCACTCAAAGATAAATCCACTTTGCCGTGATTAAAGTAGCCTGCTTCAATGCCAATGAACGGCAAAATACCAGTACCGACATGAATACCGTAGGTTGTATCATTTTCGCTGTCGATATCGGACTGACCAATTTGGCCACCAGCGTAAATCCAAGAGTCAGCCATTGCTGACGTTGAGCACAACGTTAGAGCGAATAACGAGAGTGTTTTTTTCATACTATCCCTTCCTGATCGATTCCTAAGCGAAACATTACGCAAATATGCGCATTTAATCGCCACTATATATTGGAAAGCATAGGCATTTTAAGACTCTAAAAGTGAATAATTTATGTTCAACTTTTGTTTTGTGACTTCCAGACAAAAAAACACCGACATAAAGCCGGTGTGTTTCATATGGTGTTAGAAAGCTTGACGCTTATAGGAAATGTAGTGTTGCGTTAACAGAGAACGTGCTGATATCGTCTTTACCAGCAGTGTAGTTCATGTAGCTAGCACCAACAGACATCGGGCCAAAAATGAAGTACTCAGCACCCACACCGTACATTAGGTCCAAATCGTCATCGTCTTTGCCGCCTTTCACTTTTTTGTCCCACTGATGGAAACCACCTTTTGCGTACACGTGTAGCGGACCGAAGTCGATGCTTGGCTTAAGTGCTGCGTAGTAAGAAGTTAGCTTAGTGTCTTGACCATTTACGTTGAACTCACCGTGTTGTGTTACACCAGCTTCAACACCAATGATAGGTAGAATGCCTGTACCAACGTGAACAGAGTATGATGTGTCCGTCTCACCTTTGTAGTCAGACTGACCTACTGTTGCACCACCGTAAATCCAAGAATCCGCCATTGCCGCAGAAGATGCGCCAAGTAGCGCCACTGCTAATAGAGTTTTTTTCATCATCTACCTTTACTCTTTATTATTCCCACGTCTGCATAACTCAGTCGTTGGTACTACAAATAAAGGGAGGCGAACTATTGCCTCCCAGAACTAAAAAATAATGCTTATTGAGTTACTAGCAATTAGTGTACCAGCAACTTCTTAAGCGATAATTACAAATCTGACACTATTTTACTGGTTGATTAGCAAGCATCAATCGCGTTTTTGACTCGTTTATCAGAAACAGGACAAGGAGTGCCTAATTGTTGAGCAAAGTAACTCACGCGAAGTTCTTCAATCATCCAACGCACTTCTTTTACATTTTCAGGAATGGCCACACCTTTCGGGATCTTGTTCAGCAACTCTTTATAGTCTTGAGTCACAGATTCAATCTTCAGCATATGTAAACGATCTTTGTTTGGATCGATAGGCAACTTCTCCATACGGCGCTCTATCGCACGCATGTAGCGAAGAATATCCGGCAAGCGTTTCCAGCCACATTCCGTTGCAAAGCCTTTGAAGATCAAGCCTTCAATTTGTGCTTTGATATCGGACAGAGCAAACGCCATTGTGAAGTCGATCTTGCCTTTTAGCTTCTTATTGATGCTAAACGCCGTGGTCAGAATAGTCTCAACCTGTTGAGCAATCTCTACAACGGTGTCACCCAATTCAGCACGAACGTGTTCTTTCAACGCTTCGAACTTCTCTGGCTCCCAAACTAAACCACCCTGATCTTCAATAAGCTTATCGACACCACAGGCAATGCAGTCATCTATCAGATCAAGCACTTTGCCGTATGGATTAAAGTACAGACCCAGCTTCGATTTGTTCGGTAAGTTGGCGTGCAAATATTTAATTGGCGACGGTACGTTCAATAAAATTAGGCGACGCTGACCAGCACGCATTGCCGTTATCTGCTCGTACTCTGTTTCGTAGAGTTTGATTTCAACGCTGTCTTTGGTATCAACAAGCGCCGGATACGCTTTTACATCGTAGCCGCCACGTTTTTGTTGATACACTTTCGGCAATTCTCCAAAACTCCACGTATGCAGACCTTGCTGTTCGATATCGTCATCCGCAACTTTGGAAAGCGTTTCTTGAACTTTGTCTTTCAAACTTTCTTTCAGTTCATGAAGGTCTTTGTTTTCCTTCAGTTTACGATTTCGGTGATCAACCGCACGAAACGTGACTTTCAAGTGCTCAGGTAATTGTTCCAAGTTCCAGTCTTCACGCAGTACCTCTACGCCCGTCATGCGTCGCAACTCTTTCTCTAATGAATCTAGCAGCGGCGCTTCCATTGGCGTGACGCGTGCTAAGAATGCATCGGCATAGTTCGGCGCAGGTACAAAGTTCTTACGAATTGTCTTTGGCAACGATTTAATCAAGCTAACCACAAGCTCATGGCGCAAACCAGGGATTTGCCAATCAAAGCCCGCTGGTTCAACTTGGTTTAAAATCGGCAACGGCAAATGCACTGTGACACCGTCACTATCATCGCCTGGTTCAAATTGGTAACTCAATTTGAGCTTCAAACCATTTTGATGCCAGAAGTTCGGGTAATCCAAATCGGTCACATGGCTAGCATCACCCTTGAACAGCATCTCTTTTTCAAAGTTCAGCAGTTCCGGATTTTCTTTAGATGCCTTTTTCCACCACGTATCGAAATGCTTACCAGACACCACTTCGGTGCCAACGCGTTGGTCATAGAAATCAAACAGCTCATCATCATCCACTAAGATGTCTCGACGACGAGATTTATGCTCAAGCTCTTCCACTTCTTGCAGAAGCTTACGGTTTTGCTTAAAGAACGCGTGTTTGGTTTCCCATTCACCCTCAACCAATGCACTACGAATGAAGATTTCGCGACTTACGGTCGAATCGATACTGCCGTAGTTGACCAAGCGTTTCGGTACGATTGGTACGCCGTAAAGCATCACTTTTTCGTGCGCCATCACCGCAGCGCGTTTCTTCGACCAATGTGGTTCGCTGTAACTGCGTTTAATAAGGTGTTTAGCTAACGGCTCAATCCATTCTGGCTGAATCTTTGCGATGATACGACCCCAAAGTTTTGAGGTTTCCACCAACTCAGCAGACATGATCCACTTAGGCTGTTTCTTGAATAGACCTGATGCAGGGAAGATATGGAAACGAGCATTACGCGCGCCTTGATATTCATTCTTTTCTTGGTCTTTCATGCCGATGTGCGACAGCAAACCAACCAAAATGGCACTGTGTACGCCATGGTAAGAAGCGGGCTCGTCGTTAAGCTTGAATTCCATCTCACGCATCGACTGATGAATTTGGAAGTACACATCTTGCCACTCGCGAACGCGCAAGTAGTTCAAATAGTCTTGCTTACACTGTTTGCGGAACTGATTGCTAGACAAGGCTTTTTGCTGCTTTTGGATGTATTCCCACAAATTCACAAATGTCAGGAAGTCCGACTCTTCATGGAAGAAGCGACGATGTTTATCGTCTGACGATTGTTGTTTGTCTGAAGGACGTTCGCGTGGATCTTGAATCGACAAGGCAGCTGCGATGATCATCACTTCTTTAAGCGCACCATATTTTGGCGCTTCCAATACCATACGCGCCAAGCGCGGATCGATTGGCAAACGCGCTAATTGGCGACCAATGGAAGTCAGGCGTTTTTTCGGATCTTTTACCTCAGAGTTAATCGCACCAAGCTCTTCCAGCAAACGCACGCCGTCTTGGATGTTACGTTTATCCGGTGCTTCCACAAACGGAAACGCTTGAATATCACCCAAACCAAGTGCCGTCATTTGCAAGATAACCGACGCTAGATTGGTACGCAGGATTTCAGGATCAGTAAACTCTGGGCGTGACTCAAAATCTTCCTCTGAGTACAGACGAATACAAATACCCTCTTCCACACGACCACAACGACCTTTACGCTGGTTCGCACTCGCCTGAGAAACTGGCTCAATTGGAAGACGCTGAACCTTAGTACGGTAACTGTATCGACTGATACGCGCCGTACCCGGGTCGATAACGTACTTAATACCCGGAACAGTTAGCGAGGTTTCTGCCACGTTGGTTGCCAGTACAATTCGGCGACCAGTATGAGGTTGGAAAATCTTATTCTGCTCACCTGCCGACAAACGCGCGTAAAGCGGCACAATTTCCGTGCTCTTCAGATTACGTTTGGACAATGCATCTGCGGTATCACGGATTTCACGTTCACCATTCATGAAAATCAGGATGTCACCTAAACCTTCATCGCACAGTTCATCTACCGCTTCGAAGATGCCTTCAAGCTGGTCACGATCATTGTCGTCATCACCGCTTAGTGGGCGGTAACGTGTTTCTACCGGGTAAGTACGACCCGATACTTCAATGATTGGTGCATTGTTGAAGTGTTTTGAGAAGCGTTCTGGGTCGATGGTTGCCGACGTGATGATCACTTTCAAATCAGGACGACGTGGCAGCAACTCTTTCAAGTAACCCAAGATGAAATCGATGTTGAGGCTGCGCTCGTGCGCTTCATCGATAATGATGGTGTCGTATTGATTCAAGAAACGGTCATGCTGAATTTCAGCCAACAAGATACCGTCCGTCATCAATTTGATTTGGGTATTTTCAGAGATCTGATCGTTGAATCGAACCTTGTAACCAACAAACTCACCAAGCTTGGTTTCCATCTCTTCGGCAATACGGTTAGCAACCGAACGCGCTGCAAGACGACGAGGCTGAGTATGACCAATCAGACCAAATTTACCGCGACCAAGCTCAGCACAGATTTTTGGTAGCTGAGTGGTTTTACCAGAACCGGTTTCACCCGCGACGATAACCACTTGGTTTTCTTCGATCGCTTTCGCAATATCGTCACGTTTTTGGCTTACAGGCAGGATTTCTGGGTACTCAATCGTTGGTTTGTAGTTGCTGCGCTGCTCTGCAACCATCATGGATTTTGCGATGTCTAATGCGATTTCGTCGAACACAGCATTACGCGCTGCGTCCTTCTTAATTTTGCTTGCACCAGAAATACGTTTACTCAAGCGGAAACGGTCGCGCATCATGCACTGATTCAGCGCTTTACGCAGAGATGCAGCACTATTCACTTGAGCCTGAGGTGTTTGAGCTTGTTTCGCTGTCGCTTTTTGCGCACCATTTGACGGTGTCGCTTGCTCTTCAGCTAGATTCTTTTTTGGGGGCTGTGACGAAGTCAAAGCGTTTCCTATTCTTTTCATTACAAAAACTGCGCGGATTGTATCACACAAGATCTGTAACAAGATAACCGAAAGCTCATTCAATTTTTTCGAACATGTTCAGCGAATCGCTAGGCTTTTGAACTCACTTACGTTGCTTATAATGGCTCCCATAGTCGAAAGCACTTATTTAAGGAATAACCATTATGTCTCGTGTACTAGCTCTAAAATCAAGCATCCTTGGCGATTACTCTCAATCAAACAAATTGGTTGAAGACTTCATCAAAAATGTAGACCAAGACAAGCTTACTGTTCGTGATTTGGCTGCAAACCCGCTACCTGTTTTGGACTTCGCCGTTGCGACTGCACTGCGCGCTACGGAAGATCTTTCACAAGAACAGCAAGCGGTAGTCGACTTGTCTGACACCCTTATTGAAGAAGTAAAGGCCGCAGACACTTTGGTTATTGCCGCTCCAATGTACAACTTCACCATCCCGACTCAGCTTAAAAACTGGATTGATTTGATTCCTCGTGCAGGCGTGACATTCAAATACACAGAAAACGGTGTTCAAGGTTTGATTGAAGGTAAAAAGGCGATTGTAGTAACGACTCGTGGTGGTATTCATAAAGATTCACCAACTGACAACGTTACGCCGTACCTACGCACTGTACTGGGTTTTGTAGGAATCACTGATGTGGAATTTGTTTACGCAGAAGCGCTAAACATGGGTGAAGATGCAGCTGCAAAAGGCATTTCAGAAGCGCAAAGCCAACTTGCAACAATGGCGTAAGTTAGAATAAACCAGAATACAAAAGGGATTGGTTCGCGCCAATCCCTTTTTAGATCAAGATGCCTTGATCGTGTTTATAGGGTCGCTTACATCGTCAAAAACGATTCACTTTCTCCAAGTTACGTATTGCATCGAGGTAGACTTTTTCTAAAGACCGCTCAGCTTCGCATATCATGTTCTCGATCATCGCATTAAACGCGACATCGCTACGGACTTCTATATTGTCTCCCGCCTTAACGTCAAGAGAGTTGACGTACAACACCAACCATTCATCGCCCTCCAAATGCCCTTCTCCGTGAATGGCAAAAAAGCGTTTGGCAAATTCAGCGTTGGTACAATTTATCGCTTCAATTTGAAGATTGAATGAGGAGTCGATACTCATGGTGCTCATGCCATCCGACTCATCAGATGCATCACAAACAGCCTTAACTCTGGCACGATATACGAAATTTCTCGTTGAAAGCAGCATAGTATTATTCATCATTACTCATAATGGGCGATAAATAAGTCAGTTGCAAATCCGACTTATATGCATCTCGCGATGCGCTAAAACTCGAACTGGAAATAAATAGTATTGTAGTTACTCCCACCTTTAATTCGCCCAAACTGGGAAGCGCTTTCAAAAATCGCCGAGCGGTGATGCAATGAATAGCCCACCCACATATTGTTCCAGCTCTTTTGGTTGAAGAGATCGCCTACATTGACATCAAACGAGAAATCTAAGTAATTGAGCAACTTGCTTGGTGTATAACCCTTGTCTTCCATTTCTGTGCCTTCAATATAGGTAATGCTATCAATGTATGACACACCTTCCGCTACACCAAATCGCCAAGTCGTAGGCCAATTAACCGTATAATAAGCCTTAATCGCCATGACGTATTCTGTGCTCGCAGACTGAACACTGGACGACCAGTGATGAACCAACCCTGGCGTTAAATAAATATCAAGAGGAAAACCAAACAGCTCATCCGTTAATGGATGCCCATAAAACAATGAAGTAAGTTGATTGTCGTATGGGTCTTTTTCTCTCTCAAAGCTAAATATTTCACCGATGTTCGAAGGCGTCGCCCAACCATGCGCAATACGTAGATATGCTTTATTGCTCAGTGTCGGTTTCGGAGCTTTGCTTTTATCGTTGAAAAAGCCAAAACCGACAAACACTTCTCCCTGATATCGATCTTCTACAAGCTGACTGTTGTAGGCGTTATCATCTAAGCGAGTAACACTCGTCTCACCCAATAAATACAAATTTGAAGTTACATGGTAACGCGCTTTAATACCAAGATTGGTGTCAAGCCCAGCTCCAATTCTCTCGCCAGTAATATCCTTAAAGGAATAATATTCACTATTGAAATCAGCGTCTTTGTATCGAATCGTAATCGATGGCTCTAATTCCCAATCCCCAAATACATAATTGGCAGCATGGCGGTAATTAGAGTGAAACTGGAGTTCGTCGTCCGCCATCAACTCTACTTCTGCGCGCCAATTGTCGTTAATGCTATAACGCACTTGCCCACCGAAATCGACTCTGTCCCCTTCATTAGCATTTTGTAGTGACATGGGAATATCGACAAATCTCAATCGCATGAGTGCGCTCGCACGCCAGTCAGAATCACTCTCGTTATACAAAAAAGCGCCACCTTCAATGCCATTGATATACACATGTTCGTTTTCAAAGAACATCATTGGTACAAATGTACTCACCGTAGAGTCATTATCGGCGGTATAAAACGGAATCGATGCTGTGCGATACATCGCAGCAATCCCCCAAGTTGGTTCTTCTGAACCATGCGCAGAAGAAACTGCCGCAGCTAAAGGTAAAGCGAGTGTTGTTAGAATTAATCTCTTCATGAGTTCGAAAAATGTTGGTTGAGAAGCAGGCAAACATCAATGATTTGCCATTAAAAGCTTATGTTCTGCTGATGATAGCCGTTACAATGGCAAATGTTGTCATCCTCGTGACAGTTTGAGTCCCAAGATCATATTAATATTGCACGACTAGGTGAGCTTGTTTGCGAATATTTTACCATCACAACAAGCGCTTAAACTCTAGCTTAGTTCTAAATCAAACATAATGAAGTAAAAAGTGAAAGCATCAGAACTCATCTCTACCTTGAATCATTTACCCGCAGATACAGACCCAGACATTGTGATGGGAGAAGCATGGCTGCCAGAGAGGTTGATAGGGACTCAACTCGATGGTGACATGTTGTTTTTGCACTTTGATAATGCACCAGAAGATGGTCAAGGTGACGAAGAAGGGCGTGGCTTCGTCGAACACGAAATCGACCTAATTAGAACTCGGCTTCAGCAAATTTTGGATGAAGACAGTGATAACGCGTCAAAAGCCGATGCGATGCTTGGTTTGTTCCTTATGGGACATGAACTTAGTAGCTCGCAAGTTATCGAAATATTAGAAGAAGAAGCTGACACATAAGGAGCCGTTTTGCCAGCATTGATGAACACGACTGAAATTTCTTCACTTCCTCTTGTCGTTGCAGGTCCGATCCTACGTAAAGTGACCGCAACTGAAATCAATATTTGGCTAGTCACCACCCAACGCTTGGAGGGTATGGTGCAAATTACGGATGAAAATGCCTCCATCCTTTATCAAGCCCCTTTAAGTGAACAAAAAGAACAGCTTCAAATCGGCCTCAATGCGTGGTGTTGCTTACTTAAATTAGAAGGCGAGTTTCCAACCCATCAAGCGTTACGCTATCAAATAAAAACGCAATATGGATTAGTGACGGAACTGCTCCCTCACCTGACTTATGAGCGAGATAATACGCCAAACTTGGGTATTGAGTTCCTCGTTAGTGAAAAAGCGGATTATCTCCTACATGGCTCTTGCCGTAATCCCCATCACTTCAGTGATGATACATTGGTCGCTGCGGATCATAAAATCGCGTCTCAATCCATTGAAGAGAGACCGGATATGCTCATCATGAGTGGTGATCAAATCTATGCAGACCATGTTGCAGGCCCCACTCTCGATGCCATTGAGCAAGTCATAGCTTTATTGGGTTTGCCAGGCGAAGAATTCGATCAAGCTCCGATAAAAAATACCAATGAGCTCTACCAACACCCTGCTTGCTATTATGGTCGAGATAAATTGTTGCCTCATTATGTGAGTGATGACAGTTTACTAAGTAAGTTTTTTCCACACCGAGGGACACCAATATTCAGCGCCAAAGAGTGTGAGAATCACCTAATAAGCTTTGCTGAGTGCTTTGCAATGTACTTATTGGTTTGGTCTCCGACCTTGTGGAAGCTTGTTCGAACGGATCGTTTATTAGAAAACGAATTTACTGTCGGCGGAGAAGTTCTTGAACCCAAATGGCAGCAGCAATGGCGCGAAGAAAAAAAACAAATTGATAAATTCGTCGCAGGTCTGGACAAGGTTCAACGCTTACTCGCTCACATTCCAACCTATATGATTTTTGATGATCACGATGTCACCGACGATTGGAATCTCACCATAGGCTGGGAACAAGCCGCATACAGCAACACGTTTGCAAAACGCATTATCGGTAATAGCTTGATTGCTTACTGGCTTTGCCAAGGTTGGGGAAATGCGCCAGAAAAATTCAATGATGAATTTATGAGCCTCGCTCAACGCTTTATCGATGAGCGAACCTCGCAAACCCAAGATGCATTTATTCAATATTTGTATCGCTTTGAGAATTGGCACTACACCATTCCTACGACACCAAAAGTTGTCGTGCTAGATACACGAACCAGACGCTGGCGTTCTGAGTCTAAAATGAACAAACCTTCTGGCTTAATGGACTGGGAAGCGATGATTGAGTTCCATCAGGAGCTCGTGCATCAAGACAAGGTTGTTATTGTTTCTGCCGCGCCAATGTTTGGTGTGAAATTTATCGAAGCACTACAACGTGTGGTGACCATACTTGGTAAACCATTGATGGTTGATGCTGAAAACTGGATGGCTCACCCCGGAAGTGCGAATACTCTTATTAGTATTTTCACACACACAAAGACACCAACTAACTTTGTTATTCTCTCTGGCGACGTGCACTACTCTTTTGCATACGATATTAAGCTCCGCTATCGAAAAAACAGTCCGAATATCTATCAAATCACCTGTAGTGGAATTAAAAATCAGTTCCCTACACAACTGCTCAATATTTGTGATGGCCTAGATAGACTGCTATACAGCCCTCGCTCACCTTTAAACTGGTTCACAAAACGTAAACGACTCAAGATTTACAAACGCGCACCAAGTACGCACAACTTTTATCGCTTGGTTAACCATAGTGCCATTGGTGAGCTACGCCTTGATGATGAAGGCAAACCAAGTCAAATTAGTATTCTGACGAGTGATGGTGACGAAGTTCATTTTCCACCGACACGTGCTGAAAGCTGAGTATCAATCCCAAAATGACTTGCCCTTTGTAAGAGGCAAGTCACCTTGAACTAACTCAGGAGTTTAGGTTTTTTGGAGAGAAAGTGGCCGTTCTTAAATGTCAACGGCGTGCTAAATTTGGTATCGCACCTTGAGATCTTCCGTATTTATTACCATGTTAACCAAATAAACAATAGCTCGGTGTTCATTATGTTTAATTCTCTCACATCATTATTTAAACAACTCATTGATGGCTCTGATTTAAGCCAAACCAACACACTTTCCCCTAACATGGCTATCGCGTGTTTGCTTTGTGAAGTTTCTGGCGCAGACCATAGTGTCGATGATAGAGAACAAGAAACAAAGCGCTCTTTATTGATGAAACTGCTTTCGTTAAATGAAGAAGAATCAAATACTTTGTTAGAGCAAGCGCAACAGAAAATAAAAGATTCCGCTTCGCTGTACGACTTTACCTCTCAACTAAGAGAACTGACTCAAGAAACTCGTTACAACTTAATCAAAAGCATGTGGGAAGTCGCTTACGCAGACGGCGAAATTGACCCGCTAGAAGACGCGGTGATCCGTAAAACAGCAGAGCTACTCTATGTTGATCACAGCGAGTTCATTCGAGCAAAGTTACAGTCTCAGTAAAGTAACGAGATGAGTATATAGGTCTCTGGCTAGCTCCAGCCTACCCCTATAATGACAACAGATATCGCTTCTGTAGCCATAAAAAAACGCGCACTCTGCGCGTTTTTCAATAAGCCAACGACATTGTTATTTAAAGTACTGGTCAAGGTATGTGTTTAGCTCTTTCCACACTAAACAGACTGCATGACAAAACAACAATGGTTGGATGATAATTTAATTACAAGCTAGCTAGGTTCGAATAACTAAAACATGGTCAAAGCAAGCTTAGCTAAGTTGTATGCATCTACATAGCCAGAGTGTTGACGCCCTTCCCAGTCTATTCCTTTTGCTTCTTGAGCGGCTCGATGGCCTATACGTTTATCTTTAAGACGATTTTGAATACGGTAGAGTGTCGCTAAGTTGATGAACTCTGTGAACGGTGCTTCAATACCTTTTTGCTTACACTCTTCTAGAAGAATGAGGTCATCTCGCCCCCAAGATGCAAAGATTTTGTTGCGACCACCGAAGTTCTTAACCATGGATTTAAGCACTTCTTCTAGTGGGCGTCCTTGTTTTTCAATCTTACGTGGTGTGATGCCCGTTAACTCAGCGCAAAACAGAGACACTTCATCGTGTTCTGGTTTCACGTAGTATTGAGCACGCTTGACTATCTCACCTTTAGACAAATCTATTTCAGCTAACCCCACTTCGATAATTTCACCCGTGCTGCCGACGCCATTTTCGTTCCAGCAACACATTTCTAAATCGAAGCATACAATACGGTTATGGTTCATAGTTTGCCTTGGTTCCTAACATAAAAATTTAAAGCGTGCGATTCTATCGTAACACGGCGTAAAACTCGAATTTGTGCGCCCATTTAATCGCCGATCGACACATTATTACGGCCGTTTTTTTTACTCAAATAGAGTTGACTGTCCATTTTGTGATACAAGCTCTCAGGATCTTCTTCTTTATGGATAACCGCACCGATACTCAACGTACAGATGATTGACGCATCACCATAATCAAAAGCCGTACTTGCCACAACACTCCGTAACTTTTCTAGGTAAGCTTCTAGCACTGCTCTATCAATGACTTTAGAAATAATACAAAACTCGTCACCACCAGCGCGGTAAAACTTATCTCCCGGTTTTAAATTAGCACTGACCAGCTTAGTGACATGTTGCAACGCTTCATCTCCACCTAAATGGCCGTGTTTGTCATTAATCACTTTGAAGTGGTCGATATCAAAACCAACCAAGGCGAAGTTAACACCTTTGTTTATCTGATTAAGCAAGTGATCGTTGAATGCTCGGCGATTCAGTAGTTGAGTTAGAGGGTCTCGCTCTGCCATTCTTTTTAATTCAACGGTTTTGAGCTCCAACATGACCGCTAAGCGCTCTTTTTCTCGAGACTGTAAATTCACAATCCAACTGATCAAAAAGGCGATTACCAATCCGGCTAGCGTCGTGCCCGCTAAAATAGAACGCTCCCAAGCTGAGACTGCGTCAGAAAGTTTAAAGTCAATACGCCATTCACGGTTAGGCAGTTGAATGGTTCGGCTTATAACGGTTCCTCGAATGTTATCCCAGCTAGCACTTTGAAAGAGAACAGGGTCATCTGCTGCGTCGAATCCCAAATCTTCTACGCGCACCGACATATCGAGCTCCGTCGCGGTTTTCGTAATCAAATCCTCAAAGTAAACCGTACTTCGGATAACACCGGTCACTACTCCTAATAAATATTTGTTCTCGAAGTCGAACACTGGATGGAACACCAGCAACCCAGTCTTAGGTATGGACTTGTCATAACCATCTTGCAGTAAGCGAACTTTATCCGAGACATTCGCTCGCCCATTTTCGGAAATATCATCCAAGATTAAATCGAAGCGTTTGCGCGAAAAATAGAAACCCAATAGAGAAAGGTTTTCCGGTGTTCTTGGGTAGATATCCGACGCGATAAAAATTGGCTCATTGTGTTCAAAAATGTACCCGTAGGTTTTGGGACCATCTTTAGGAACGGTAAACGGTTGGAAGTTTGGAAATTTTTGACGGGTCTTTAAAATATGTTCATCAAGATCTTCGAATTCGACCTTTTGCATCCATTGAAGTCCAATGAGACTTCGCGAGCTGTTAATCACTTGTTCCGCATACATGGGAAACGATGGCCAATAGCTTCGCTCAATCGAATGGAAAAAGTTTGCGCCCGCACCAATGAACTTTAGATCATTCTCGACGTTTGCTTTAAGTGATTCTGCTTGTCGGTCGGCTAAAGTATCAAACGTCGTCTGTGTATACCGTTGCTGCATTGTATAAGCAGCACCAACTACACCAGCAGTGACACATAAAGTCGCCAAAAAAGCTAAGATAGAGTCTGAATGTCGTTTTATAAAGCTCTTATGAGCGGTGCTTTGTGTCATATCGTAATTTTTGATACTTCCGTAAGTTAAACTTCGGGATCTATTGAAATACTGCGTTAGCAATGCACAAACATCAAGCAACAACCTATATTGGGGAGTCTGATCGTCGATTTTTCACGCTGTTCGTACGGTATAGTCACGAATTATTACAGCCTTAAGCCTTGAATATGCTACCATCCGTCATCATTTTAATGTCTAAACTTGGTGCAAGATCGCAAAGACGATCGTTTTAGTGAACAAATATGAGCCAATACTGAGCACCAATAAATCAATAGAAAGAGAAAAAACGTCATGAACATTGATTTGAACCTAATTCCTCAAACGTTCGATATGCTTCACGCTGGCCTAACCGCATCGAGCGTTTTGCTTCTTCTAGTTGCAGTGTCGCGCAAATCAAAAGTGGTCGAGAAAGTGGTAGAAAAACCAGTCGAGAAAATCGTCGAGGTTGAGAAACCAGTTGAGAAGATCGTTGAAGTAGAAAAAGTAGTGGAAGTAGAGAAAGTCGTAGAGCGTGTTGTAGAAGTTGAATCAAAACTTGCAACCGCATCAACGGACTCTGCAATGCAGCTGCTTTCTATCATGCAACAAGAAGCTCGTCTGATTGACTTCCTAAAAGAAGACCTAACGTCATTCTCTGATGAAGAAGTAGGCGCAGCTGCTCGCGTAATCCACACTGGCGGTCAGAAAGTACTGAACGACTACGTGACGCTAGCGCACGTTCGTAACGAAGACGAAGAAACTCGCATTACGGTTGAAGAAGGCTTCAACCCACAAGAAATCCGCCTAACTGGCAACGTAACAGGCAGCGCGCCATTTAACGGCACGCTAGTTCACAAAGGTTGGAAGGCAACATCAATGACGTTGCCTAAACTGGCTGAGAACTACGACGCATCTGTGATCGCTCCAGCTGAGGTTGAGCTGTAATGGAACACATGAACCAAGAAAACCATTCTCAAGAAGCGTCTGTTGAAACTCAACAGACGCCTAAATTCAGTGTTGGTATCGACTTAGGTACAACACACTGTGTGATGTCTTTTGTTGATACTCACGACGAAGACGCTCGCGTTGAAGTGATGCCTATCCCGCAGTTGACTGCGCCGGGTACGGTAGAGACTCGCAGCCAATTAGGCTCTTTCCTTTACCAGCCGCACGAACACGAAATGAACCCGCAATCACGCGTTCTTCCGTGGTCGAGCGAGCCAAAAGCTCTAGTTGGTGCAATTGCACGTAACCTAGGTTCAAAAACACCGATTCGCCTTGTTGCAAGTGCGAAATCTTGGCTTTGCCACGCAGGTGTGAATCGTCGTGATGCTTTCCTACCAGCAGGTAGCCCAGAAGAAGTGGAAAAAGTATCCCCTCTTCGTGCGACAGAGCTTTACCTAGAGCACCTAAAAGATGCTTGGAATCACACCAATCCAAATCACAACCTTGCCGATCAAGACGTGACTATCACGGTACCTGCTTCTTTTGATCCTGCTGCTCGCGATCTAACTGCAGAAGCAGCACGCAACGTTGGCTTTGTGCACCTAACGCTTCTAGAAGAGCCACAAGCTGCACTTTACAACTGGATCGATAACAGCAACGACAAATGGCGCGACGAAGTTGAAGTTGGCGACATCGTACTTGTGGTCGATATCGGTGGTGGTACAACCGACCTTTCTTTGGTTGAAGTAACTGAAGACGACGGCAACCTAACTCTGAACCGTATCGCGGTAGGTGAACACATCCTACTTGGCGGTGACAACATGGATCTTGCACTTGCGTACCGCTTGAAGATGAAGCTAGCCCAAGAAGGTAAAGAGCTACAGCCATGGCAAGTTCAGGCAATGACACACGCATGTCGCGACGCGAAAGAAGCGCTATTGAACGACAGCGAACTTCAGTCAGTGCCAATCGTAGTACCAAGCCGTGGTTCTAAACTGCTTGGCGCAACGCTGAAAACAGAACTGACTCAAGAAGAAGTACAACAAACACTGGTTGATGGCTTCTTCCCTCAAGTTACAATTACTGACCACCCTGTTCAACGTAACCGTGGTGCACTAACGCAAATGGGTCTGCCTTACGCACAAGATGCAGGCATTACTCGTCACATTGCAGCGTTCTTGTCTAAGCAAGCCAATGCTCTTTCTGCTTCAGGAAATGGCGCAGAAGCAGCAGCTCAAGATTTCAACCCATTCGCTAACATGCCTGGTATGCCAGGTTCGGATGCAGCGCAATCGGATGACTTCATCAAGCCAACGGCAATCCTATTCAACGGTGGTGTTCTGAAATCGAAACTTCTAGCAACTCGTCTAGAAGACACGATCAACGAATGGTTAATTGAAGCAGATGCAGAAATGGCGAAGCGCCTAACAGGTGTGGATCTAGACCTTGCGGTTGCTAGCGGTGCGGCTTACTACGGCTCTGTACGTCGTGGTCAAGGCGTTCGTATCCGTGGTGGTATTGCTTCGGCGTACTACGTGGGTATCGAAAGTGCGATGCCTGCGATTCCTGGCATGGCGCCTCCAATGGAAGCACTTTGCGTTGCACCATTTGGTATGGAAGAAGGTTCCAGCGTTGACGTACCAAGCCAAGAGTTTGGTTTGATCATCGGTCAGCCGGTTAACTTCCAATTCTTTGGCTCAACGGTTCGTCGTGATGACCTAGCAGGTACTCACCTAGACTACTGGGCACCAGAAGAGCTTGAAGAGCTTCCAGAAATCCAAGTAACGCTACCTGTATCTGAAGGTCGTCGTGAAGGTGAAGTGGTTCCGGTAACCCTAGCCTCTCGCGTCACAGAGCTTGGTACGCTTTACTTAGAAGCCATTGCCGCTGATAACGGTCAAAAATGGCATGTTGAGTTCGATGTGCGCGAAGACGCGAAAAGCAACTCAAACGAAGAAGAATAAATAGAAATCAAACGGCATCCAATCGGGTGCCGTTTTTAAATACACGAAGGTTTGTATGGCATCTCCTCGTTTTCTTGTTGGTATTGACCTTGGCACCACAAACACTGTGGTGGCGTATTGTGAAATCACCGACAACCTTGAACAATCCGAAGTATCCCTATTTGACATCGACCAACTGATTGGTCCCGGTGAAGTGGTTCGTAAACCCTTACTGCCCTCTTTCCGCTATCACCCTGCGGTTGGTCAAATCTCCCCTTCTGACCTAACACTCCCTTGGGAAAACGAACCTGTCTCTGGCGACATTAGTAATGTGATCGTGGGTGAATGGGCTCGTGAATTAGGCGCTAAGGTGGAAGGACGTCAGGTATCCAGTGCTAAAAGCTGGCTATCGCACCAAGCAGTGGATCGTAGTTCAGACATTCTTCCTTGGGCCGGTGCGCAAGACGTAGATAAAGTCTCACCCGTTATTGCCAGCGCAAGCTACCTCAACCACATTCGTCAAGCATGGAACTACCGTCATCCTAGCAATAAGTTAGAAGACCAAGATGTGGTTGTGACCGTTCCAGCTTCGTTCGATGAAACCGCTCGTAAGCTCACGCTTGAAGCTGCACAGCTGGCAGGTTTAAAGAAAATCGTCCTGCTCGAAGAGCCACAAGCCGTATGTTACGACTGGTACGCACGCCACCAGCAGACCGCTGCTGATGAACTCAAAGAGTTGCCGCTGATTCTGGTGTGTGATGTGGGCGGTGGTACTACCGACTTGAGCTTGATTGAAGCCAGTTTCTCTTCTCAAGATGAGCTAGCCCTTGACCGCATTGGCGTTGGCGAACACTTGATGCTGGGTGGTGATAACCTCGATTTAGCATTAGCACACCTTGCAGAAAGCCGCTTCAACCAAAGTAAGAAGCTCACTGCCGCAAGCCTGACTAAGTTGATTCAGCAAACTCGCAAGGCGAAAGAAAACCTACTTTCATCGAGCGCACCTGAAGAAGTAAAAATCACCATGCTGGGCAGCGGCTCGAAACTTCTTGGCGGAACAAAGAGTATTGGGCTGAGCAAACAAGAAGTGCACCAAATCGCTTTAGATGGCTTCTTCCCGCTTTCTGATTTCAGTGAAGTGCCGGACAAACGCCGCAGCGCGGTTGTCGAGTTTGGTCTTCCATACGTTGCTGACCCAGCGGTGAGCAAGCACGTAGCCGAGTTCTTAACTCAGCACCAACAAGTTGCTCGTGCCGCTCTTCGCATTGAAGACGACAAACAAAATGCAATTCCAGTCGGTTTGCTACTCAACGGTGGTGTGTTCAATAGTGAACTTGTGACTGAGCGAGTGACTACCCTACTGTCCGATTGGCGAGGCGCTCCGGTTACGGTATTGGATAACCCACATCCAGATTGGTCTGTTGCACTAGGTGCTGTTGCGTTTGGTAAAGCACGTCGTGGTGCACAACTAAAAATTGGTGGTGGTGCAGCGCGTTCTTACTTCTTGCATCTTCAAGAAAAGAACAAGATGGGCAAAGCGCTCTGTTTGCTTGCAAAAGGTACAGAAGAAGGTCATGAGATCCGCTTAAGTGGTCGTCGTTTCTCGCTTACCCTAGGTGAACCTGTTCGCTTTAACCTGCTGACTTCTACCCACGACACCTTAACCAATAACACCGCTATTCAAAACGGCGTGATGGTTGACGTTGACCCCGACTTATTTGCTCCTCTGCCACCTTATATCACCACCCTTGAAGGTGAAGGTGCCGAACTGCAAGCCAACCAAAAAGAGCGCGTAGAAGTACAACTCGCGTGTCAGTTGACCGAAGTCGGTACGCTTAAGATGGAATGTGTCAGCGCAGAAGATGACAGCAAACGTTGGGAGCTGGAATTCGAAGTTCGTAACAAGCAAACCGACGACAGCGAGCAAGTTAAGCTTCACCCTAAACTGAACGAATGTAAGGAGCTGATCGCTCGCCTTTACAGCGGTAATAAAAAAAGCGCGGAAAGCAAAGAGATCAAAACCTTAGCCAAAGATCTTGAGAAGAAACTTGGCAAACGCGATGAATGGGATTTCACGACCCTACGTCAACTGTTCGATACCTTTGCACAAGGTCGTAAGCGTCGCCGCCGTTCAGAACAACACGAGAAAAACTGGCTTCGTTTGGCTGGCTTTGCACTGCGTCCGGGCTTTGGCGATCCAACCGACTCATGGCGTATTGAGCAAGTTTGGGGTCTCTACCAACAAAACATTCAGTTTAAGAACCATCAAGGTTGGACCGACTGGTGGGTGTTCTGGCGTCGTATTGCCGGTGGTTTAAGCCAAGAGCAACAAGAGACCATCTTGGCGGACATCGCGAAATACCTACATCCTGGTGCGATGAAAAACCCACAATCCGCCAAAGCGGCACAAGATATGGGTTACGAGTCGATGGTGCGCTTGTCTGCCTCTCTGGAGCATTTAGAAGTCGAAGACAAAGTTCTATTGGCAACGTGGTTCTTGAGCAAAGCCATCAACCATAACCAGTTCGAACAAGCACACTGGTGGGCAATGGGTCGCTTGGCATCACGTACGCCTTTATATGGCAGTCAGCATAACGTCGTTCCTCGTGAACAAGCGGAACAGTGGTTGCCTAAGCTGCTAGAGCAGAACTGGCAGAAAGAGCCAATGATCGCTTTCGCAGCCGTAATGATTTGTCGTAAGACGGGCGACCGCCTATTCGATATCTCAGACGACTACCGTGAGCAGGTACTGGCTAAGTTGAAGCAAAGCAAGGTACCTGAATCTTGGGTATCACTGGTTGAAGAAGTCAAAGAGCTATCTGAGAGCGAATCGAAACGTATCTTCGGTGATGCACTCCCAAGCGGTCTGACACTGGTAAATAACTAGGCTCTCACGCTTATAAACGCAACAAAGCCCTTCTCGTGAAGGGCTTTGTTTTATCTGATTCTAATAGCTGACGAAAGACGACTCGTTAGTTCATTTCCGTATTGATCACCACATCACGCGTTTCATTATCCATATCACTAATGCCGACAACTGAGATTTCACGGTCAGATAAATTCTCAATCATGCTGTCTTCTAACCCACCGTCCGTCATCCACGCATAGAATTTTTCTGCAATACGATCCGAACCTTCCCCGACAAACGTTAATGTGACCTTCTTCATTTGTGACACTCCATCAATTTAACGATTCAGCCACTTAAGCGTAGTATGTTTCACAAATATCGACATAAACTAGGACTAACTTCTTTTATGAGTATCGAAAAATTTGACGCGATTTATCAGCGCGCTGCCGAGCGTAAAGGTGGTGAAGATCAACTTGAAGCGCTTTTGTCTCATCCACTAAGCAAAGAAGAATTGGCAGCGATTCCCGACGACCGTTGGCTAGCCGCTTTTTCGATGAAGGTATTCCAAAGTGGGATTTCGTGGAGCGTGGTTCGCAACAAGTGGCCGAACTTCGAAGAAGTGTTCTTTGGGTTTAAGATTGAGCCGCTATTGATGCTGTCAGATGAGCAATGGGAAACCAAAGCAACCGACAAACGCATCATTCGCCACCTCACTAAAGTCATGTCGATTCCTGCCAACGCTCGTATGATCCACGAAGCAAAAATCGAATATGGCTCGTTTGGCAAAATGGTTGCCGATTGGCCGCAAGAGAAAATCACCGACCTATGGGCGTATTTGAAGAAACGCGGCAATCGCCTAGGCGGAAATACTGGCCCTTACACACTTCGTCAAATGGGCGTTGATACCTTTATCTTGTCTAGCGACGTGGAAGCTTACCTGCGTAATTGCAAGATCATTGAAGGTGGCAAAGATACGAAAAAATCGCTCGATGCAACCAACAAAGCGTTTGTTCAATGGCAGCAAGAAAGTGGTAGAAGCCTGTCTGAGATCAGCCAAATCATTGCGTTCAGTACCGGCGATAATCGCATTTAATCCAGACTGAACCCAAAATACAAACGGCGCACTGATCATTGGATTTAGTGCGCCGTTTTTATGTTCATTGGTTCAAGTACACACTTACTTTGAAGCCAGTGATTCCCACTCAGTCAGTAGCTGCATAATACGGTGAGAGTCTTCCCATGTTGCACAAGGGTTTTCTAACGAGGTACGCCCCTCTTCAACCGCTTGGCGAATATTGCGCACTTGATAGAAGAAAGCGTCCCCAGTTGCCGGTACAGACACCTCGCGCTTCGACGTCTCGTAAATTTCCACACTAAACTGGTTATCTTGCGTTGGTAGCCATGGGTTTGAATCTAAGGTAATACAGCCTTTGCTACCCAGAATGGTGAACTGGTGTTTCAATCCATGATCTTCGGCAGTATGTACGCTCACCGTTTGTTGCTCACCAAATTGCATCATCAAGCTCGACTCGCAGATATTCCCATCATTACCTCGTCGGCCAATCGCTTTCATTGAACGGTTCTCAAAGGTTTGTTCACCCAACATGGTTTTAACCACCAAATGCACTAATGACATTGGATAGCAACCTAAGTTATACAAAGCACCTTTGCTGTCTGGATTAACAAACTGCGCAATCGACGCAATATAAGACGTATGGATGGAGCGAAGTTCACCAATCTCTCCCGATTTAAGCACCGAAACCAACTCACTGATAAATGGGTGATGCAAGTACATTAAGCCTTCAGCAAAGAATACCTTGTGCGCTTCTACGGCTTGAAGTGCCAGCTCGGTTTTTTCCATATCTACCGAAAGTGACTTTTCACACAGGATCGCTTTGCCCTGCTCAGCCGCTTTGACGATAAAGTCATGATGAAGGTGATTTGGCAATGCGATATAAATAATGTCGACTTGCTCATCAGCAATCAACGCATCGTAATCGTTGAACGTATTCTCGATGCCATATTGCTCAGCGAATGCCTGTAAGTTCTGCTCCGAACGCCCAGCAACCGCGTACAGTTCACTCTTGTCATCGCCTTGGATTGCCTCAGCCATGACTCCTGAGATAAAGCTTGTGCCTAAAATGCCCCATTTCATGTTCACGTCTCCTATTGAGCTTGGGTTTCGAATGCTTGAACTAACTCTGCCATTTCAGCCGCAATAAACGCTTGTGTATGCGGCATAGCAAAATGCGCTTCAATCGCGGCGCGGTTTTCATATCGCTCCCAAAGAATCACACGTTGTGGAGCTTTAGAATCGTAGGTCGCATTCGCTTGCAAGCACCCCGCTTCGCTTTGCATATCAAGGCAAAATTGTTCAATGGCTTCAACCACTTGTTGTCTTGGCTTATCGGCATTCATTTTCAGTTCGGCGGTAACAAAAATCGTCTCGCTCATGATGGCTCTCTTTCTCCATTCTTAATCATACGCCCACTGTAATTAACCTCATTTGATTGATAAACTCTGCTTTAGTTATTTCTTTATCAACTCTGGGTGTGCAATGGATAAATTAACAAGCATGAAAGTTTTCGCTTACGTGGTCGAACACGGCAGCTTTCGTAATGCAGCACACCACTTTGATATTTCACCGACCATGGTTGGCAAGCACGTGAGCTTTCTTGAGCAAAGCTTAGGTACACAGCTAATTCATCGCACCACGCGCAAACAGTCCCTGACCGAAGCTGGCAGACTCTACTATCAAGAGTGCCACCGCATTATTGAAGACATCACCAACGCAGAGAACCTGATCCAGACGCTGATCAACCGTCCAACCGGAACTGTAAAAGTTAACTGCCCTGTCACGTATGGCAAAAAGGTCATTGCTCCTATCGTGGCTGACTTCTTAGCTGAATTTCCCGATTTGAACGTTGAGCTAATGTTGGACAACAATTTGATTGACCCATATCGAAGCGAAGCTGACGTGATTATTCGAATCGGTGAGTTGGTCGATTCGTCGTTAGTCGCGAGAAAATTGGGTGAATACCACATGACTTACTGCGCCTCACCCTCTTACCTTGAGCAACATGCCCCTATCCAATCACTTGATGACTTAGCACACCATCATTGTTTGGGGTTTCAGTATCACCAAGGAGAAAGCCAACAAGTGGTGAACATGCCATCTAATACCTTTGGAAACAGCAACACCCGATTAACGTCTAACAATGGCGATGTACTTAAGTTCGCCGCGTTAAAAAGCTCTGGTGTTCTTATGCAACCAAAGATCTTAGTTGAGCAGGAAATCCAATCTGGTGCCTTGGTAGAAATTCTCCAGCAACATGCTCCCAAGCCAAAACCGATCCACCTGCTTTACCGTTCAAAACAGCTTTCCCTTAAAAACCGTACCTTGGTCGATTTTATTCTTTCTCATGTGAATCCATAACGTCACCCCATAAAGCGGCGACAATTTAACCATTTAATTAACTTTTATTGTCGATATGACAAATATTATTGCTTGTTAATTGTCTTTATTTTTCATGTTGTTAGTCAGAGACACCCATTAACTAGGCATAATTTATTGATTCACACCAATTGCATTGCTCTGACAAAGTGACTAGGATTGCCGCCTTTCCTGAGTGAACTATCAAAAAAATATCGAGAAATTTAATCTAATTTCTCTTCCTGTTCGTGTGCAATCACAACATTTACACTCATTTCAAATTGCATAAGCACATTCCTTTGCTTATGAAAACGACATTGATTTCTCAACGCTTTTAGTCACGTATGTGACTTTTTGGCTTGAGAGAGATTTTTATTCAAGGTAGGTCACAAGGACGCTACCCCTTGACTGCATTTACTGGAGGATAAGATGCCTAAAGGTCTAATGCTGACTGACTTAGCCATCGCTGGCTTACTATTGATTTTGGCAAAAGTCATTCGCGTTCACGCGCCATTACTACAGCGTATGTACATTCCATCGGCGGTTCTCGCAGGATTATTCGGTCTATTTTTTGGACCAGCCCTGTTAGACGTACTGCCTTGGACCGATACGTTTACCGCTAACGCAAGCCTATTAACTGCTGCACTTTTTTCTGCGTTAGGTCTGGCAACGGATGTTCCATCACCTAAAACCGTCGCACAGCGTGCTGGCTCATTGTGGGCGTTTAACCAAATCGCTTCTGTTTCTCAGTGGTTGTTTGCAGCAATGTTTGGTCTAGTTCTCACAACCTTCTTCTGGCCAGAGATTAATCCTGGCTTTGGTGTGACAATGTCTGCGGGCTTTATGGGCGGACATGGCTCTGCATCTGTTGTTGGTGAAATCTTCACGGGGCTTGGCTGGGAAGATGGCTTCACACTTGGCTTAACGTTCGCAACCGTGGGTATTTTCATCTCGATTTCTGTCGGCATGCTCATGCTGCAATTCGCATTGAAGATGGGTTGGATTCGTAGCTTTACGACCTTCGACAGCATGGACGAACACGAACGCAAAGGCCTTGTTAAGCCTGATGATCAAGAACCGGTAATGAAAGACACCATGTCTTCCCTGTCGGTTGATTCTTTCGCGATTCACGCTGCGTTAGTGGTTGTCGTAACCGCTTTCTCTTATGTCGCCGCCAACTACTTGTCTTCTTTCCACGATAAGGTGCAGATCCCGACGTTTGTAACTGGCTTCCTTGGCGGCATGCTTGTGCGAATCATCGCGAAACAAACGAAAGCTTCACGCTATCTTTGTGACGGTGCATTCAAACACGCTGCGGGCATCAGTACCGATTATTTGATTATCTTTGGTATCTCAGCCATCAAGATTACCGTCTTAGCCCAGTATTTAATGCCGATGGTAGTGCTTGCAATCGGCGGTATCGCCTTCACACTATGGCTAATCTTCTGGGTTGCCCCACGTATCATGGGCGAAGATTGGTTCGAGAAAGGCATTTTCTCTTGGGGTTGGTTAACCGGTACGGTTGCCATGGGTATTGCGTTACTTCGTATTGTTGATCCCAAAATGCGTAGCAAAGTACTTGATGATTACGCCATAGCTTATGTCCCTGGCTCAATCACTGACATCTTCATCATCTCTTTGATGCCAATCGCGATGTATAACGGCATGCACTGGCAATCGCTTGGTGTAGGATTAGGTTACATCGCAATTGTCTTATTTATTTGGCGATTCATTTTTAAACGTAACAGCAGTGCTCTGACACACGAATCTTAGTCGCTTTACTCGGGAGGATTTTATCCTCTCGAGTTCATTCCTTGGTTTTTATCAAAATCACTCCTCATCTCGAAAATAAGCAACTTGTTTTATATTTGAGATTTGCAATCCCGATCTCTTATTATCATTCTTTTTTAATACTTGACCTGAACGTTTCTATATCAGAATAGCCGCCTATTCGTTTCTAAAACATGGAGAAAGGCTGTGCGTCGCTCTCAAGGATTTACTCTTATTGAACTCATTGTGTGCATCATCATTCTTGGTATTGTAAGCGTCGTTGCATTTCCTAAATTTCTTGGCTTACAAAAAGATGCCAGAGTGGCGGTTCTATATGGAGCCAGAGAAGCACTCATGACCGCCAACAACTTTGTCTACACCAAAGCAGTGATTCAATCTCAAGAGACAGTAGATGGCGGCATACAATATAACATTGATCTAGATAATGACGGCCATAACGACCTAATTGGTTACTTTGGATTTATCAAAAATGTTATTCCAGCAAAAGAGCTAGCAGGCTTTGATCCGCAACTCACTATCAACACTTGGTATGGGGTAGACAGCCCAGACGAGCCCTACTTCCTTATTGGTTTTGCAAACAAGCCTGTTGGTAGAGAACATATGTGCTATGTCGAAGTTTACTACCCAGAAACTCCAGGTGGCCAAGTGAAATACAAAATACAAACTGACGATTGCTAATTCCCATATAGAGTGGCAGTAACACTTTTACTTTTGGTGTCTTCATCGTTATTGCAAGGTAATGGCTCCAAAACAACCATTAACAACTATTTCACATAATGTCGTCGCACAGTTAGCTCATAGAGATAAAACCAGTAATTTGCGCCGACACATGGCTATAATTGAAACAATCTATCGTTTTTAAACCCGCCTATAACTTGTGCTTGTAAACTCATCATTTCGCTCAATAATAGTTCTATAACAAATTCAATAATTTAAAGCGGGAGGCGTAATGAGAATATTCTGGCAGCTACGTTGGTATTTCCAACAAAAGTGGAGGCACTATGTCGGATCCATTCTGCTTTTCGCTGTGATATCAGCACTACAGCTTGTTCCGCCCAAAGCAGTTGGCATCATAGTTGACGGCGTCGTAGACAACACTTTAGATACAAATACGCTGATTCTATGGCTGTCAGGGTTAACTGTACTGATCTTTACCATTTATGGGTGTCGCATCTTATGGCGAATTTGGCTTTTCGGCGCAAGCTGGGAGCTCGGGACCATTCTACGTAACCGTCTATATAGGCATTTATCGACACAGCCACCTCGTTTTTTTGAACGTTACAAGACGGGGGATCTGATGGCTCGTGGCACTAATGATGTGCGTAATATCGTTATGACAGCCGGCGAAGGGGTTTTAACCGCCGCAGACTCTTTGATCACTGGTATTGCGGTTTTAATCATTATGGTAACGCAAGTAAGCTGGAAGCTCACCGTAATGGCGCTTCTTCCAATGCCATTTCTTGCCATCATCATCTTCTTTATTGTGCGCATCCTACATCAACGCTTTCGTGTCGCTCAGGAAGCCTTTTCTACCATGTCAGACATGACACAAGAGTCACTTAATGGCGTGCGAATGCTGCGTGCTTTCGGATTAGAAAACCAAGAGCAGCAACGTTTTGAAGAGGTTGTGGATGATACTGGCGAAAAGAACATCGCTGTTGCAAGAGTCGATGCTAGATTTGACCCGGCAATTCAGTTAACCATCGGTCTTTCTTTCCTTCTTAGTGTCGCTGCTGGTGCTTACCTTGTTGATAAAGGTGAGATCACGCTTGGTGATCTGACCGCATTTACGATGTATTTAGGGTTGATGATATGGCCGATGCTGGCATTCGCATTCCTATTTAACATTTTAGAAAGAGGCTCAGCTGCATGGAACCGACTACAAGAGATCTTTGATGAAAAGCCAGAAATTATCAGTGGTAATAAGCCAATAGAAAATAAACCACTTCCGTTAAAAATTGATATCGACGATTTCCACTGGTCTAGTGATTTACCGCCCGCTTTGACGGAAGTAAACATCGAACTTGAACCCGGAAAAATGTTGGGAGTTGCAGGGCCGGTAGGAAGCGGAAAATCGACCCTGTTAACACTACTTTTGCGTCAACATGATTTAGAAAACGGCTCAATTAAATTCGGGGGTGTCGAGATCAAGGATGCCCTACTACCGCAGTGGCGCAACCGTTTTGCTGTCGTTAACCAAAGTCCGTTTCTATTCTCCAAATCTATCTTCGAAAATATTGCCTTAGGCAACCCTAATGCAAAGAAAGAAGAAGTCTATAGAGCAGCAAAGTTAGCCTGTATACATGACGATATTGAAAAGTTTCCTGAAGGCTATCAAACAGAAGTTGGTGAAAAAGGCATTACACTCTCCGGCGGGCAAAAACAACGTATTGCGATAGCACGCGCTATGCTGCTGAATGCTCAAGTGTTGGTTTTGGACGATGCACTTTCCGCTGTTGATGGACGGACCGAACATCAAATCCTTAAGAATTTGGAAACATACTACCGTAATCAGGCCCTAATCGTTATTGCGCACCGCCTCACCGCTTTGGAAGCAGCAGACGAGATCATTGTATTGAATCACGGACACATTACTGAACGTGGGCAACATAGCGCGTTATTAGCGCATAAAGGCTGGTACGCCGAGATGTTCGAGTATCAGAAACTAGAGCAGGCGATGGAGGAATAATGAATGAACCAGACCAGCACGTTTAAACGGTTAATGTCTTACCCATTATCTCAACCAAAGCCAATGATTAAAGGACTCGCCTTGCTGTTTATTGCAGCGTTAGCTAGCGCCGGCGGCCCTTGGTTGATTCAATATTTCATTGATGAGCACATCGCTAAAGGTGACTATTCACAAAGTGTTCTGATTTCGCTAGCAGTAGGTTATATCGCTCTTCAGATCGTATCGGCAACATTCCAGTATTTTCAGTCATTGCAATTTAGCATTGTCGCGGCTAACACGATCAAAGCGATTCGTAAGCAAGTATTTTCTGGCGTGATTAAGCAGCCGTTATCTGCGTTTGATTACACTCCTGCTGGAAAATTGGTGTCGCGAATCACCAACGATACGGAATCTTTACAGCAATTTTATGAGCTTTTGATCGCGACCGTGGTGAAAAACGTGGTCATGATTGTCGTAATGCTTGGCGTTATGTTTTTCATGAGCTGGAAGCTCACACTCGTTGTGCTTGTATTGCTGCCGATCGTCATCGGCTTTATGTACTTGTTTAAGCAGCTAAGTACAGAAAGCTACCGAAAGATGCGTGACCTATTGACCGATATAAATGCGAATCTGAGTGAATCCATTCAAGGGATGAGTGTCATTCAATTAATGCAACAAGAAGAGCGTTTTAATAAACAGTTCAACGAGCTAACCGCAGAGCATCTGGTGGCATCTAAACGAGTGATTCGGCTAAACGGCTATCTGCTAAGACCATTAATGGACTTACTCGCTGGTCTTGCGTTGCTTTGCTTGGTTGCGATCTTTGGTTTTAATGGTATTGAGTTGATTGGTGTGGGGGTACTGTATGCATTTATCAGTTATCTTGCGCGAGTTACTGAACCACTAATTGAGATGACTCAGCAACTTGCTCTACTTCAGCAGGCGTTAGTGTCAAGCGAACGTGTTTTTGAATTGATTGACGCGAAAGAACAAACTTACGGGGACGATCATCAACCATTAAGGTCAGGTGCTATCGAACTTAAAGACCTCACATTTAGCTACGATGGTAAACAGGACGTCCTAAAAGACATTTCGTTGAAGGCCAACCACCAAGACTTTATCGCGCTTGTCGGGCATACAGGAAGCGGTAAAAGCACATTAGCGTCACTGTTAATGGGCTTTTATCCAACGCAATGTGGTGAACTGCTCATAGATAGTCGTCCACTTAAAACATTAGGGAAAGACGTACTTCGCAAAGATGTGGCAATGGTTCAACAAGATCCACATATTCTCCCTGCTTCAGTCAGAGAAAACATCTCTCTCAGTCGGGCGGTTGATGACAATCAAATATGGGATGCGTTAGACAAGGTAGGTTTGGCAGAACAAATTCATCGTTACCCTAACGGGCTAGACACGCAATTAGGTCAAGGCGAAACTAATTTATCTGCAGGTCAGAAACAGCTTTTGGCGTTAGCACGTGTGCTTGTGGTAAAACCTAAGATATTGATATTAGATGAAGCAACCGCAAATATTGACTCAGGAACAGAGGCTTTAATCCAAAAGAGCTTGGCGGTACTCAGACAAGACATGACGCTCGTTGTTATTGCTCATCGGCTTTCAACTATCCTAGATGCAGACCAAATCATTGTTCTTCATCATGGGGAGTTAGTCGAGAAAGGCACACACAAAGCACTCTTAACGCAAAATGGTCGTTATGCTCAAATGTATCAGTTACAGCAAGCAAACCGACATCTACAACAGATTGAAGAAGACACCAAGCAACTCGAAGAAGCGGTGTGATTTTATGCCCGTGCCTTCTTTTTATTTAGTTGGTATGGGCATAATTGGTGTAACTTCAAAATTTAGCCTTGTTAGCTTCCAATTTCTTCATAATGTGAACTAATTTTCTATTTCTTACCTATTATTGACATAACCCCTCGCTATATCACGCAAGGTCGTTGTAAAATCGTACGGTACTTAAGTCTACTGCCTGTGGCATTGGGCCGAATTCCGCTTTCTAATTATGCACATTAATCTCATGACACAAGTCCATGGACAAAGATAAGTTTACTAACATCTATCGCTTGCCTGGTTCGATTCAAATTCGTATCGGTAAATGGCAAAAGACGTTCCGCGGCACCTCTGATTTAGTTTTACATCAGGCGCTAATGGAGCGTAATAAGCAATTTAAGAAGCCAGACTTTTTACCTAAAGGCTGGTGTGTCACTCCTATTGATGAAAACGACATTACCATTACGCATCACGGTAAATATATCCAAACCGTTATGCGCACAATGCTGGACAGAAAGGTCTCATACAAGCGACTGTTCCTATCTCGAATGAGTCTCGAAGATGGTGAAAAAGTGCTCCACAATTACAAGCTGGAGTGGGTAAGAAAACATAACCAGATCGCCAAAAAGTACAATCAAATTAAAAAGAAACAATATATGAATTTTGCAAGAGAAGAAGAGGAAACCCTCTACCCTTCGATTCCAAAGGGTGAGTTTGACAAAACATTATGGAACAAACTTGTCGTATCATCGTTTGGTCCGCAGAAAAAGTACAAAAACCCGCACTTTGTCCGTAAAGCCGATTTCTAAATAAACACCCCTAAAGTTAGGGGTGTTTATTTATACGTTAACTCACCAGTCGTAAGTTAAACTTGCAATAACATTTTGTCGGTCGCCATACCAACAAAAGCCATCACATGTCGCTATGTACTTTTTATCCGCGATGTTTTTAGCTGCGACTTGTAACTTGTAGTCGCCGATTCGATAACTGACCGTCGCATCCATTAAGAAATAACTTGGTACTTTTAGTCTCTCTTCATTGTCTCCGTATGACTCACCTGTATAGCGCGCGCCTAAGCCAACAGCAAAGCCATCAAGAGGTCCATCAAAGAAACGATAATGTGCCCAAGCTGATGATACGGTATTAGCCACTTGGGAAGGTGTTTTGCCAACCCATGCCTTATTGATGTCTTCTTTTATCTCTGCATCAACGTACGCAATGTTCCCGATCAATGTTAAGGATGGTGTCACATTAGCTACAGCTTCAAACTCAACGCCGTTATTTTCTATTTTTCCTATTTGCGTTAATTCACTCAAGTAGATACGAGCCAAGTTTTCTTTTGTTGCCCGATACGTTGCAATATTGAAATAACCATCAAATGAATCCGGTTGGTATTTCATACCGATTTCAAATTGATCACCGCTTTCAGGCTTCGCTGGCTTACCATTGCTGTCTTCTTGAATAATTGGATCAAAGTACTGAGAGTAACTAAAGTATGGCGTGAAGCCAGAATCAGAAATATAAGCCGTTCCCACGCTAAACGTCCACTCTCCATTATCGACTTTCGTGCGAGCACCCGTGGTAACATTATGTACTTCATTACTTGTATCGTCGTAACGTGCGCCCAATAACATCGCCCATTTATCGTTGATCAGCATATGATCTTGAAAGTAGACGCCGAGCTGCTGATTATCGATTTTCGTTCTTTGCTTATCGGTTTCGCTCAATGGTTGTAGCGTATTCGGATCGAGTAACATTATGTTATCCGAATAAGTAGGATTAAATACATTAAACCTAGGATCGGGCAAAGCTCCCATTGGTGTGTTTAATAATGCATTACCATTAGCAACTATAGGGTCATTGGCAAAATCTTTACCATCGATACTGATCATTTGAAAATCTATGCCCAACATCAAGTTATGCTCAACACTTCCCCAATTTACTTGGTGCATCAAACGATTATCGATATTAAAAGCATCAGATGACCCATCTTCTGTTGAAGCACCCCGAAGTATGGTTTTGCGTTCATTTGATGGGTCCAAAACCGGCCCCAACGCAGGCACATCAGCCGAGTAAACGTACGAATACATTTGTCTTAGCTTAACATCCATTTCGCTGTAACGAGCTGCTTGAATAAATGAAGTGGTATCATTAAATGCATGAGAAAACTCATAGCCTAAAGACACCTGCTCACGCTCAAACGTCTCCCAGTTAGGATTGCCTATCGCTAAACTATCACTGATCTTTCCATTTTTGTTTGGCGTTAACGTTCCTTCAACTGGCAAAAATTGCAGATAAGGATCTGAGTCGTCTTTTTGATAGCTCGTTAGAAAGGTAATTTCAGACGCCTCATTAAATTTGTACGTCATCGATGGAGAGAGAAGAATGCGCTCTGCTTCTACCCCACTAATTCTCGTCCCATTTTTTCTCGCTAACCCTTGAAAGCGGAAAGCTAGCTGCTCACTCACCTCAGAGTTTACGTCAAGAGAAAGTTGTTTACGGTCTTCAGAACCGTACTCCAAAGATACAAGTCCTGACCCCCCATCAAATTGAGGTCGCTTACTGACAACATTGATGACCCCACCAGGAGGGTTTTGCCCATAAAGAACAGACGCTGCACCACGTAAAACTTCAACCCTCTCTAACGCAAACGGATCTATTTGCCAACTATAGAAGCCAGAAGAATATAAACGGGTACCATCTTGATACAACCCACTGTTCGCCTGTTTAAAACCACGAATAATAAACCAATCTTGCTTGTTATCTTCGCCGAAATAATTAGTTTGAATGCTTGGTGTGTACTGTAGTGCGTCAGAAATGCTAATAGAGGCACGATCATCCATTTGCTCTCGCGTAACAACAGACACCGCTCTTGGAGTCTCATTGATGGCAATATCAGTTTTCGTCGCTGCCCGACTCTTCGCTCCAAGATAACTAAAATCAGGACCAACTGCACTGTCTTGCTGCTGTCCAATCACAACTATATTTTCATCTTCCTGAGCCAAGACATTTGGCGTTGATAAAGCTAATACAACCGCCATCGACGTTGGTGTCAGCATAAACTGCCGAGTCATATTCTTCTCCTTTTTGTCGGCAGCCAAACCAACCCTTCATGACTTCAGCGACCGCTGAAAGAAAAGCGAGTTACGGCATCGCCAGTTGTTTCCGTAAAAGACAAACCAGAGGTTTTGCATAAAGCACTCGCATAGGTTACGAATGCCACTACGAGTGCTTATTTGTATAAGTACTTTCTTGGTTGAGGCTTAGCTCATTTCTATAAGCGGCGTAAACCCCACATTAAATACAAACCGCCAATGAGAGACGCCATAAGCCCTGTTGGTATTTCTTGCGGGTAAAGGATCTGTCGTCCCAACCAATCAGCCAACAACATCACCCCTGCCCCCAGTATCGCGGCGCATAACATGTGTTGTGACGCTTTGTTAAAACCAAATAAGCGAGCTAAATGCGGAGCCAACAACCCAACAAAGCTAATCGGGCCAACAACCAATGTCGCACTGACCGTGAGACAAGCAACTAAAAGAAGCAGTATTGCGCGTGAACGATCAACTCGAATTCCAAGTGCTTTAGAGGAAGCGGCACCGACAGGAAGAATATCTAGCCATCTTACGCAGAGAAAACTCAACCCTATAAAGACAAGCGCAGATAAAGACAATGGGAGTAACGTTTCAACCGAGACATAGTAGGTAGACCCAGACAACCAAGCCAATGCTTGATAACTTCTTGGGTCACCAGTGGCTAGAATAAAGCTCTGTATTGCATTCATCAGTGCGGTTATTGCAATACCAGTCAACAAAATACGCTCCGGCTGAAAGCCTGACTTACGGTTTAGCAGCACAATGACTAATACCGTCGCTAATGCGCCTACGAGCCCGCCTAGAGAAAGAGTGAAAATTGACGAACCAAACCCAGTAAACATCGCGATGATCAATCCCATCGCTGTCCCTGAACTGATACCGATCACTTCAGGACTTGCCATTGGGTTTCCACTTAGGCGTTGAATCATGGTTCCAGCAATCGCTAACATTGCCCCCGCAATTGCTGCTGCAAATAATCTAGGTGCGCGCCATTCCAAAAAAATCCAATTTTGGCTAGCAAATAAGTTTGTCCACCCTTCATTTTGCACAGCAACCGTGGCAAAAAGAACAACAGAAATTAACGTGCCGATCAACGCCAATGAGATCGCTTTAGGGTTTAGCTTGTAAACATGTTGACGGTGTCGAGTTAACACTGTTTGAGTATGGCTCTGCGTCTTTTGTGATAAACGAGGTAACAGCCATAACAGTAACGGAGCGCCCAGTGCAGCGGTTGCTGCTCCCGTTGGTATAAAACTCGCCATTAGCCCTGGCAGTTGCTGAATAACCAAATCGGTTAAAGTCAATAACATGGCACCAATCAGCATTGATACCCAAAGCTTATGCTGGATTTTATTGATACCTATCAATCGAGTAATCGCTGGCGCCGCTAACCCGATGAAACCGATGATTCCTACGGCAGAAACCACCCAAGAAGTGATTAACACCGCAAGCCCAAGACAGACAAAACGCAACTTAGCCAGCGAGACACCTAAACTCTTGGCACCTTGCTCGGAGAGTTCCAACAGACTTAACGGCTTTGCAATCACAAATGCAATGATCGTAGCAAGTGCGATTCGAGGGGCAAGATACGAGAAATCTCCCCATCCACTCTGAACAAGCGAACCGGCTCCCCATATCATTAAGCCATTCAGCTTTTCGGTATTCATCATCAGAATAACCGTACTTAATGATGCAAAGTACAGGTTTATCACTAACCCAGAAACAACGACAACCGTTGGAGATAACGCTCGTCGCCATGACAACAGCATCACCAACCCCATCGATATCACACCGCCGATGAGAGCAACCAAATTAGGCGCGATATCCAACATCCAAGGTGCGAATAGCGTAGCTAACATCAAAGCAAAACTTGAACCGCTCGCCACACCAAGTGTCGTGGGTGAAGCGAGAGGGTTACGCAGCACTTGCTGCATCAATACCCCAGCAATCGCTAATCCAGCACCAGATATAATCGTGGTGAAGACTCGAGGCCACCAGCTAAAGTGAAGTAAAACCGAATCTATAAATTGAAAGTTAGGCTCCCATAAACTGCTTAGAGCTAACGAAAATGAGCTTACTTGGTACAATTGGAAAGCACCAATAGAAAAGGTAAATGCCGAAAGTAACACCACAAAGCTTAAAGGCATCGTTTTCATTGTGTTAACTCCTCGACCTTACTCGCCGTAACTAACTCTGCGAAACGGAGGGCTGAAGGCATAGAACCAAAACTCCAAACGGGCGCGACTTGCATGACCTTTTCACCAGATTGTTGAACAACATATTGCCAAAATGGGTCTTGAGAGAGCTGCTCCGCTCCACCGTAAGGTAATGGCTCTACGATAACAATTTGAGCTTTTATGCCAGCTAACTTGTCGATGCCAACTAGGCTAAAGCCCCAGCTATTCGTCTTTTCATTCCATGCATTACTCAGCCCAATCTTTTCGATAGCCTGAGAGTAAAGACTATTTTGACCAAAAACACGTACGTGCTTTGTATCCATAAACTGAATCATTAGTAGTGGCGGCTGGCCTTTATTTATACGCTGTTTTAATAAAGTAAAACGTTTTTCATATTGTTGGATAAGCGCCTCTGCTTCCGCCTCTCTTCCCAGCTCTTCACCAAACCTCCGAGTGAAACTGGTAAGTACCGACCAATCTGTAATCCCGCTTTCATATAAGTCAATGGTGGTAACCGGGGCGATATCAACTAAGTGATGCTTCATTGAGGAGAAGTACGGGGCAATAAAAATACGATCAGGTCTGAGCTCGTAAATGCGCTCTATATTGGGTTGAGTCCTTAACCCTACATCCTTTGTTTGAGGTGGTAACGGTGGTGACTTTACCCAAGCATCGTAATCTTGCCCTTGAGCAACGCCTACAGGTACGACCCCTAAAGCCAACATCGTTTCAGTTTGTGTCCAATCAACCGACATCACCCGAGGTGATGCGTCAGCTAGTGCTTGAAAAGAACTGACCAAAAGCGCACTAAGTGAGAGAGCGAAAGAGAAATGTTTAAGTCGAGTGTTTGTACTGCTCATTATTCCAACCTTTAGCTTGGCATCGCCACCGGATAACCCGCAGGGTGGTCAGAGATCATCATCTCTATCCCATATATGTCCCTCAACTTAGGTTCAGTAAACACCTGTTCAACATTGCCTTGTGCAATCAAATCACCTTGATGTAATGCAACGATGTAGTCGCAAAATCGTGCAGCCAAGTTGATATCGTGTAATACGATAATAACGCCCAAACCCAGTTCTTGACTGAGTTTAGAGATAAGCTTCAACATATCTACTTGATGGCTGATATCTAGCGCAGACAAAGGCTCATCAAGAAGCAAATACTCGGTTTTTTGGGCTAACAGCATAGCTAGCCACACACGTTGACGCTCTCCTCCAGATAACGTGTCCACTAAGCGATCTGCGTATTTTAGTGTGCCTGTCATCGCCATTGCTTCTTCAACAATGTCGTGATCTTTCTTACTCAAACGTCCAAGTAAACCATGCCATGGATAACGACCAAAACCGACTAAATCTCGACCTAAAATACTGTCGGTCACCGGAAGATGCTGAGGCAAGTAGGCAATATGTTGGGCGAATTTTTTCGCTGAGAGATCGTTAATGCTCGTTCCATGCAGAACCACGTCACCAGCTGTGTATTGCTGTTGCTGTGCCAGCAACTTTAACAATGTGGATTTTCCTGAACCATTGTGTCCAACAAGGGCGTATGTTTTTCCGGGTTCAAATGTCACATCAAACGCTTTTAGCAATGACTTGCCTTCAATCTCAAACTGGAGTGCTTTAGCTTCCAACATCCCTACTTCACCTAATAGCCATTTACGAATAACAGTTATTCAAAGCTCTCATTCGTTGATCACGTTTGCCGTTTTTATTCAACAGAACGATTAATAAGGGAGGTTTTATATAACAACAAAGATACAAATGCAAACCGTTGTCATTATCATTACATAAACAAGATCATTGAGAGAATTGCTAAGTGTTAGTGATAATTTGCTCTGCTGAACTTCATTAGTAAATTATAGGCAGGTCAACGAGAGCAGCGGTCTCCCACTGCTCTCGCATAAATTTGAACGAATACTGCAGCGTATGAAGAAATGAAAAATGCCGCAGTGAATACATTAATGACGAGCGTCAGCGCCAAACTCTACTTCTTTATAGATATCGGCCAGCGACTTTTTACCTTGTTTGTCTTTGGCTGAACGCTTTTTCTTAGTTTGATAATGGTATTCTTGCTCCTGAAGTGCTTGTTCGTGCTCTTTTGCTGACTCAACAAACTCAGGATTTGCAAGTGCTTGTTGGCGTAAGCGGTTTACTCTTTCAAGGGTTTCCCACAACATACTTCACCTCCAAACTTATTACTGTATATAAAAACAGTATTGTTTAAATATTCCTCCTCGTCAACATTTCAACTTTGTTACTGCTCTTCACATTAACCCCAAGCCTGTATAGTGCTCGGGATATTTGTGGATGATTTGCTTTATATAACCTTGATGCTCTCGCAGAGCATCAACACATTCTCGAGATAACCACCCCTGATATACCCATTTTTCAAGTTCTAACAATGCGTATGGGATGGACCACGCTTGTCTATACGGATGGTGCGTTGTCATAAAATCAAAGGCATTCGCGGCAGCCGTAATTTGGGCGACTATTGGTATATCATCATTGGTTAAACCATAAGGATAACCAGTGCCATTTAAATTTTCGTACTGATAAATAATCATCTGCAAAAACAAAGTCACACTCGGGTGAACCGGATTTCCGATACGGGCAACTATGTCATCCGCTGAATCGATACAACGCTCAATATGTTGAATCAATATCGCCTCTTGTTCTTGAGAGTAATTTGTTCGGCGGCTAGCAATTTCAACTGGCAGCTGACTATCACCGAGCGCATGGAACTGAGCAAAAATACCAATATCTTCGACCATTTCGTCATTCAGGTGATAACGATCCGCTAACTGCGTTGCGATAATTTGACTGTAGTACTTCATGCGTTTGGTATGCGCGTAATACTCAGGTGAATAGCCTGGCATCATACATTGCATTCGGTTCGCTAGCGTTTCTATCGCATTGACTACTTGAGTTTCTGATTCAACCGCAAATCGAATCATTTCGAAATAAGGTTTAAGACCATTCAGCGCTTCTAAACTAAACGCATCACGTTGAGTGGAGTTCAAAAATACAAAACCAGTAAAAGCTTTATTGTCATAACAAGGAATAGCAGCCGACGACTGATATCCGTGTTTGAGTAAAATTTGAACCCGAGGACAGTGATTAATATCATGAAGGTCTTCGACGATACGAGGAACCGCGTTTTTAGAGGCAATATTGAGGTGGTGGAGTTTACGGAATGCTGATTCGTGATGGGCTAAACACCAAGTGTCGAACTCACTTTCTGCAAATGATTTGAGCACATCTTGGTCTGGGTGATATTTTGCAAATGACACCCTATCAATACATGGCAAGTGCGCCTGCATCCTGCCTTTTAGCGTTTGCAGTTGCTCGTTAAGCGGTTTTGCAAACGGGTAAAAACTCCGGTGCGCCATGCTTCACCTCCACACCAAAGCAGAGAAACAAGAAAAGCTCATTGTGTTGCAAATTCAATGGTATTTTGAGCGGTTTTCTCCACTTAAATTATCGATATACCACAACTTAAGTGTACGAAATAAAAGCACATTTCTACCAATTTTTTCACCGGATATCTTACGGTAATTTGATCCAGATTAAAAAAGCCAACGAGCGAAACTCGTTGGCCTAACAATACTGATTGATTACGATGGACTCAGTAACTAGAAGTTATTCAAAGAACGTTCTAAACAACTAGCCTAGAGCAGGAAGCACACCCAGCGTAATTAACACCTGAGCGAATACGATGCCAGTGCCAGCGATGCCCGTTATCACTAACGCACCTTGACCACCTGCGACGCGGTACTCCCCAGTAAAATCATCCGATTTACGAACCTTGATCACCATAACCAAAGGCAAAAAGATGGCTAAAATCGCTAAGGCAATCGCTGCATAGCCCAAAGCCATAATAAAGCCTTGAGGATAGAAAAGTGCGAAGCCTAGCGGTGGAGTAAACGTCACTAGTGCCGCAATCAAACGATTAGGCTTATCGTTACTTCCTTTGATGGTATCACCCAAAAATTCGAATAGACCCAAACTCACGCCAAGGAACGATGTCAACAATGCCAAGTCAGCAAACACACCAACAATGCTACCCAAATTTGATTGGTGTACTGTCTGAGATAGTTGACCAATCAGTGCGCTCAACCCTCCGTTCTCAACAAGCGTACTTTGGCTAACCACACCCAACGTCACGATTTGCCAAAAGATATAAATAACGAGTGGAATCGTCGAACCAATAATAACGGCTTTGCGTAAAGAAGAAGTGTCACCGTCTAAGTAACTCACAATTGCAGGTATACTTCCGTGGAAACCAAACGAAGTAAAGATCACCGGAATCGCCGCTACAACAAGGCCTTGTTCGATTGGCATACTTAACAAGTAAGATTCCGTAACGTTTGGAGCAAGAAAAGAAAGCACCGCAACCATTGCAATGAGCTTCATCGCGAACAGAACTCGGTTTACTTTATCGACCGTACCGGTACCCACTGTCACAACTAAAGTCACAATCAAGGTAAAGATTATCGTTGATGTAGGCCCTGAAATATCGAGGTCAAACCATTGTGCAAGGCGGTCTCCGAACTGAGCACCACCGCCAGCGATATACGCTGCACATAATGAGTAGAAAAGAAACAACATCGCAAAACTTGCCACCCACTTGCCTTTTTGACCTAGGATCTGTTTCGCCAAAGTATGAAGTGTAGCACTACTCTCCGCATGTTGATGAAGCTCAAGCATAAGCAAGGCAGTGAAAGCCATCAGAGCCCATAAACCTAGCATGATGATAATAGAAGTTGAAAAACCAATGCCGGCAGAGGCAAGTGGAAGCGCTAGCATACCAGCGCCTATTGTAGTGCCCGCAATAATTAGCGTACTACCGAATACTTTAGAACGACTCATTGTATATTAATCTTTACACTTTATTAGAAATTATCAGTATTAGATCGGGCAACGGCGGACCGAAACCAACACCATATTTGTATTGCCGTCGATATTGTAGGATCTTTAGCAGAAGATCAAGCAAAGTGTAAGGATAAAAAACCACACATGTAAACTATAACTTACACTTTACTGATATTTAACAATAACTGTGTGCATTCTTCCCTGTTCATGAACTTGGGAACAGGGTAATTCCAGTGCGCCTCTTTCAGAATTAAATCAACAAGCGCATCAGCATCTTCACGTTGAATGAGCGCACTGGTTTGCTCAATATCAATAGTTGAAAACAAGGACTCCAGATTCGCCAAAAAATGCTGAGCACTTGCGTTACCTAACTGCCCCTCGGCCGTCAACTCATCGAGCTTTCTTAGTTGAGGCTCAATCTCTGATAATGAAAAGCGCAGCACAGGCAACAAGGCTAATCCGTTTGCCATACCATGAGGTATTCCATATCTCGCACCGAATGTGTGAGCAAAGGCATGAACATAACCCAAACTCGCTTTGGTAAATGCTAAACCCGCGTAATAGGATGCCATAGCCATTTTATGACGAGCTTCGACATCATCCCCTTGCATCACAGCCCTAGGAAGATATTTAAAAATGAGTTTAATAGCGGCAACCGAATAAGCCATCGTTTCTTGAGTAGCGTTTTTCGATACATAGGCCTCAATAGCGTGGGTTAATGCATCAACGCCAGTATCAGCCGTGATCTTAGGAGGTAAACCAATCATTAAATTCGCATCTAAAGCTGCCATTAGTGGCACCAACTTTGGATCCATTAAAGGGGTTTTAATGTGTGAGGAGGGATCTGACACGACCGCAGCGATAGTAACTTCACTTCCGGTTCCAGCCGTTGTTGGAATAGCAAAAAGCGGCGCTGGCATTCGCCATACCTTCAATAGTCCAGCTAATTTTTTTATTGGCCGTTTATTGGTAACTTTCGCAGCGATGACTTTTGCACAATCCATTGCAGAGCCGCCACCCAAAGCTAATATGCCCTCACAATGAAAACGATGATAAGCCTCTAGACCGCTCTCAACCTGATCATAGGTAGGATCGGGCTTAACTTGCGAGAAAACATCTAACTGTAAATCGAGTTGTGCTGCTGCCTCAAGCACCTTATCTACAATACCGACTTGGACTAACCCTTCGTCGGTAACTAACAAAACGCGTTTAAATCCCAGCTCGGTCATCGATTCTAATAGCTCATTCATCGAACCAGGGCCGGAAAACAAGGTTGGTCTCGGCATAGGAAGGATATGGGCTGCAATTTTTAACCCAGCGGTGTAACTCCGGTATAAACGATGCTTCAACATACGAAATCCTTTTCATTTAGAGCTATCATTCTAGCTACTTTTACTACCTATGCTTACTTTGCAATCACACATTTTCAATAAACTTATCTCACTAAAAGGGCTAGCATCGCTGGGAAACCGTACCATTTTATTATCTTTCCTCAACGACATGAGCTACAGAGAAAATGTTTTCAACGACGCTCTATTGTCATGTAGTTAACAAGCTTCTTTCCCTATTACTCTGTTAGTTACAGAGCGAGCCTCGAAGAAGTCTTCTTATTTTTTGCCTTCAAAAGCAACAATATGAATTCTGTTAATCACACATCAATACCGTGTGTCTCTGGTTGAGCCCGAGCACGATTTACAAAAATAAAAATAAGAATGCGTTACATCATGATTTATTGTCGTTTTCAAATAAGTCAACAAGAGCAACAATAATCTTTCAAAACTTATACTTAGTTCAAATATCTGACTCTTAACCATGAGCTTCAGGTGATATTATTATGCAACTAGGATTATTATCCCGCCCATAATCAAAACTATGTCTAAACGCCCACCTTTTTGGGGTCTATTCGCTGTCGTACCCAATTTTTCCTATCACCTTCTGATTTGGGTTTAGCGTGGGCTAATTAGCAATGTCGGTATAAACCATGAATCATTCTTGCCATTCCCATACGGACATGGGCTTTGAAGTCGATCTGAAACAAGCACTTATCTGGGTTGCTCGAGCACTCGACTATGTAGGTGTTGATGATACGCACCATAGCCACCGTGTCGCTTACATCGCTTACCAATGTGCTCGGGTCATGAACTGGGAACCAGAAAAAGCGGAGTTTTGCTACTTCGCAGGGATGATCCACGATTGTGGGGTCTCCGAAACACAAGAACATAAAATGTTACTTGAGGAGTTGGTGCCACAAGATGTAAAAACACATTGCTTAAGAGGATACCGAAGCCTCAAGCAGTGTCGTTTGTTGCGTCAGTTTGCGACACCTGTTCTTTACCACCATACACATTGGAGTGAACTAAAATATCTTGATTTACCGCCTTTTGAAAAAGAGGTCGCTGCCCTACTCTATTTAGCCGATCGTCTCGATTTTATGCGTTCCAAATACGTCATGAACTGCCACTGTGACATTGTCACACTTCATGAAGAACTAATTGCAGAATGCATCATGGCAAACGCTGGAACTTTGTTTAATCCAGACATGGCTAAGGCAATGGTTAAGCTCGTTATGACCGACGCATTTTGGTTCGCGATGGAGTCTGAAAATATAGAAACCATCGGATTAAACTTTAAAAGCATTGATTGGCTTCAAAAACAGCTCACCATCCAAGATATGAATAGTTTGGGCATGTTTATCGCTCGAATTGTTGACGCAAAAAGCCCATTTACTTATCAACATTCGCAAAAAGTGGCGGAGTTATCTCGGTATCTAGCCATCAAGCTTGGGTTCTGTGAGCACGACCAAGAGATGTTATTTATTGCTGGGTTGGTGCATGATATCGGAAAGTTAAAAACACCAGATGAGATTCTTCATAAAGAAGGCTCTCTTAATAAACAAGAGTATACGCGTATTAAACGCCATACAATTGATACTCAGCTCGCATTACACAAAGTGTTTCCCAACGCTAAAATAGCGGAGTGGGCCTCTAATCATCACGAGCGTTTGGACGGTTCTGGCTATCCTTATCATAAAACAGGAGACGAACTCGATGTACCATCACGTATTGTCGCGGTTGCCGATGTTTTTCAAGCTCTGTCTCAGGACCGTCCCTACCGAGGACGAATGGCTCAAGCACAAATCGCCGCGATTATGGGCGAGCAAGTCGCTAAACAAGAACTTTGTTCTGACGTCTATGCAGTGCTAGAGCGAAACATGACCGAGTGTTACGAGCTATCAACTAATGTTTAATCGATAAAGGGCGTATCTACGCCCTTTGCTGATTTTGTGCAGGTTGCAAACCAATCATTTTGCAATATCAAGTACATTGTCTCGCACACCATTGATTCTGAACCAACCTGCAATACTGAAACGCTCAGCATTGGTCGGTAAAACCTCATGCGGGAATTGCTCAGATAAGAGTAAATTACCACCTTCTAAAGAAGGTGGCTTTGTGTGAGCCCCCTAAAAGGGGGCCTTTGTTTAGTCCAGCGCCA